>NZ_JAQGLJ010000050.1 GCF_028292945.1 Sphingomonas bacterium
GCGGCGGTGCTGGCGCGGGCATGGGTTCCGTCACCGCGGCGGAACGGGGCTCCGGCACGGGCGGCGGCGCGCTCGCCACGACCACCGGCGCACCCGGTCCCGGCGCACGCAGCGTCAGCGCCGCGAGCCGGTAGATGATCGGCTCCGCCCCCTGCATCTGATAGACGAGGCCGCTGCCGTCGAGCGCGGCCTGTGCGGCATATTCCACGTCCGCCTCCAGCCGGCGATCGCCGTCGAACGCATCCTCCAGCCCCGGCGGCAGGTCGAGCACCAGATGCCCCTCGCACACCGTCACGTCGAGTTTCTCGTCGCGGCTCTTCGCGACCGGATTCTCCATGCGCACGGTGACGCTGGCGGCGATCTGGTCCAGCATCGCCGGCTTGCCGCGCCCGATCTTGGTCGCTTCGTCGAAGGCATAGGCTTTCAGCCGGTCATAGGTCTCCGCCGACCCGCACGCCCGCTTCAGCCGGCGGACGTTGGCAAGCCGGTCCTTGGCGCTGCGTTCATCGGCGGCGGGGGTTTTGGGCTTGGCGAAGTCGCAGGCGGGCAAGCCCGCAGCCAGCAGCGCCGCGATCAGCAATCGTCGCACCCGATACTCCCGTCACACGTCGCGCGCCTCAACGCTCACGAAAGCGTTTGGATCAACGCCGCATGAGCTGCCACGCCAGCCACAGCCAGCCGGCGATCATCGTCGCCCCGCCCAGCGGCGTCACCGGCCCCAGCCAGCGCGGGCCGCCCAGCGCCAGCGCGTACAGCGACCCGGCGAACAACGCCGCGCCGGCGACGAACAGCCACCCCGGGCCCCGCGCGCCGAGCTGCATGGCCACCAGTGCGGCGACGGCATGGATCAGCTGATACTCGCCGCCGGTACGCAGCAGCGATGCCGCGCGCTCGCCTGCCCCATGCGCGCCAAACGCCCCTGCCCCGATCGCGACCGCCCCGGACAGCGCGGCGAGCACGCCCAACCAGTTCACGTCGCGCTCTCGCGCTGTTCCTGCCGCAGCATCACCTCATGCGCCGCGCGCAGGTCGCCCGTATCAATCTGTGCGCGCAGCCGCTCGCGGTCGTTCTTGCGGAAGCGATCCTCCGCACGGTCGATATCGGGTCCGTCGACGCCGACCGACAGCAGCGCGCGCCGCGCCATGGCCACCGCCGACTCAAGCACCTCGCGCACCGCATATTCCATCGGGGCGCCCGCCAGCTTGATCACCGCGCGCCGATCGAACGCGCGCACGAACACGGTGGCATGCGGGAATGTGTCGCTCACCGACGCCAGCAGCTCGGGCGTGATCTGGTCGCCGTCGAGGCAGAAGCAGATCAGCTCCGCCTCCGCCGCGCCCGCCTGGCGCAGCAGGTCCAGCCGCGTGCCGTCGCCATAGTAGACCTTGGCGCCGAACTCGCCCGCCACGTCGATCATCTCGATGTCGGTGTCGATCAGCGTCACGGGGATGCCCTGCGCGATCAGCATCTGCGCGACTGTCTGGCCGAACCGGCCATAGCCGACGATCAGCGCGTTGGCGCCGTCGGATACCGGACCGTCGCGTTCGCCCCGCGCGGCCAGCGGCTGTTGCCGGATCCGGCGGGTCCAGCTCATCAGGAACGGCGTCGTCGCCATCGACAAGGTGATGATCGCGCCGAACAGGCTCGCAGCCTCGGGTGCGATCAGCAGTCCCTGTTGCGCCTGCGCGAACAGGACAAAGCCGAACTCGCCGCCCTGGCTGAGCAGCAGGCCCAGCGCCAGCGCCTGGCGCCACCCCATCTTCATCGCCGCGCCGATCGCAGTGATGATCCCCGCCTTGGCCGCGATCAGCGCCAGCGCCATGCCGAGCACGAACAGCGGCCGCTCGGCGATCGCGCGCAGATCGAGCAGCATGCCGACCGACAGGAAGAACAGGCCGAGCAGCACCGACCGGAACGGCTCCACGTCCGTCTCCAGCTCGTGCCGGTACGGCGTGTCGGCGAGCATCACGCCGGCGATGAACGCGCCGAGCGCGGTGGACAGGCCGAGCAGCTCCATGACGGCGGCGCTCGCCGCGACCGTGAACAGGGCGGCGAACACGAACATCTCGCGCTCGCCCAGATTGCCGATCAACCGGAACAGCGGCCGAAGCAGAAAGCGGCCGGCGAGGATCAGCCCGACGATGGCAAGCGCCGTGTTGAGACCCAGCACCCACCCCGGCGGCCCGCCTGCGTCGGCGGGGTTGCGTGACAGCACCGCGATCAGCGTGATCAGCGGCACCAGCGACAGGTCCTGGAACAGCAGGATCGAGAACGCCCGCTCCCCGAACGGCGTCCGAAGCCGCCCCGACGACTGCAGCATCGGCAGCACCTGCGCCGTCGACGACAGCGCCAGCGGCAGCCCCAGCGCCAGCGCCGCCTGCCAGCTGAACCCCGCCCCGAACGCGACGATCGCGGTCACCGCCAGCCCGCACAGCGCCACCTGCGCCAGCCCGAGCCCGAAGATCTCGCCTTTCATCTTCCACAAACGGGCCGGGTTCAGCTCCAGCCCGACGATGAACAGCAGCAATGTGATGCCGAGCTCCGCCGTGACGATCTTCGACTCCGCGCCACCGACGAGACCCAGCACCTGCGGCCCGATCACCGCGCCCGCGACCAGATAGCCCAGCGTCGCGCCGAGCCCGAGCTTGCGAAAGATCAGCACGAACAGCAGCCCGAAGCCGAGCAGCACCGCGCCTTCCACGACCGACGAATCGTGAACGTGGTGAACCAGCCATGACCGCGACTGCTGCAGCGGCCAGAACAGGTCAGCCATGCGTCGCCTCGATCATGGCCGCCTGTTCGGCCGCCGCAGCCGCCGCAGCCGCCGCCTCGAACGCCAATCGGATCGACGCGTGGCGAGCCGGATAGTCAAGAACAGGGGCGAGCACCGCCACCCCCGGCCATTCCGGCTGCGCTCCTTCGCGCGCGAGCCAGGCGGTCAGGGTGTCGCGCTCGGCGGCCAGTTCGGCGGGGGTGCGGCCGACCACGGCAGCGGCCAATAGCGACGACGACGCCTGCCCCAGCGCGCATGCGCGGACCAGCAGCCCCACTTCGGCCACCTTGCCATCGGGTGCCAGGTTGACATCCACCGTCACCCGGCTGCCGCATATCGGCGAACGCCGTTCCGCGCTGCCCTGTGGGTTGGGCAGACGCTGGTGAAACGGGATGCTCGCGGCGAGACGCAGGATGTCGGTGTTGTACAGCGGCGCGCTCATGCGCCCGCGCTCGGCTTGACCGGCCGGGGGCCGAACACCGGTTCTCCCTTGCGGCGGCGGTCGAGAATGTCGGCGATGCCCGCACTGGTCGCGTTGAGCAGCGGGTAGGTTCGCGACTTGGTCATCCACTCCGGCCGGTTGAGCCGCCCGCCGCGCGCGGTGTCGACCACCAGCGCCGCGAGCAGGAAGGCGAGGCTCGCCAGGATCACGCCCTTCAACGCTCCAAATCCGAACCCGAGCGCGCGGTCGACCGGACCCAGCACCGAATTCTTGGTCCGATTGCCGATCGCGTTCGCGACCACTCGTCCGAGCAGGAAGGTGCCGCCGGTCAGAATGGCGAATGCCAGCACCGCCGCGCCCGACACCGTGCCGATCGTGCCGCTAAGCGTCTGCGTCAGCGGGGCATGAAATGCCTTGAGCGCCAGCACCGCCGCGACCCAGGCGCCCAGCGACAGCACCTCGGCCATGAACCCGCGCTTCAACCCCAGCAACGCCGCCAGCGCGACGCCGATCAGAACAAGCATGTCGAGTGCGGTGAGACCCATGGGAGGTAGGTAGAGGGCTGAAGAGGCCACCGCCACCCCTCTCCCGCAGGCCCGAGAGGGACAGCCGCCACAGGCCGCACGGTGGGGGCACGACGTGCAATTAGAAGGGGCAGCCCCGTCGAACCCGCGTCAGACGCTCACCCTGGCTCGCTCGCGCAAGCCTGTCCCTCTCCCGCAGGCGGGAGAGGGTTTTCAGCTACCGCCCCAACAGATGATCCACGAACTGCGCCAGCGTGCGGAACCCGGAAAGACGCATCCCCTCCCCTTTCGCACCGGCCGGCAGCAGCGCGCGTTCGAAGCCGAGCTTGCCTGCCTCCTTCAGCCGCAGCGGCGCGTGCGCGACCGGACGGATCTCGCCCGACAACGCGATCTCGCCGAACACCACCGCTTCGGCGGGTACGGGTCGTTCGCTCAGCCCCGACACCAGCGCCGCCGCGACCGCCAGGTCGGCGGCGGGATCCTGCACGCGATACCCGCCGGCGACGTTCAGATACACCTCGCAGGCGGAAAAGGAGAGCCCGCAGCGCGCCTCCAGCACCGCCAGCACCATCGCCAGCCGCCCCGCGTCCCACCCCACCACCGACCGACGCGGGGTCGCCCCGCTGGCGAGCCGCACCACCAGTGCCTGGATCTCTACCAGTACCGGCCGCGTGCCCTCCAGCGCGGGAAACACCGTCGCACCCGTTACGCCCTCGTCGCGATGCGTCAGGAACAAGGCAGACGGGTTCGCCACCTCCGCCAGCCCGCCCGCCTCCATCGCGAATACGCCGATCTCGTCGGTGCCGCCGAAGCGGTTCTTGTTGGCGCGCAGGATGCGATATTGATGCGACCGCTCGCCCTCGAACGACAGCACCGTGTCGACCATGTGCTCCAGCACGCGCGGGCCCGCGATGGCACCGTCCTTGGTGACGTGGCCGACCAGCACCACCGCCGAGCCGCGCTCCTTGGCGAAGCGAATCAGCTCGCCCGCCGAGGCGCGCACCTGGCTGACGGTGCCGGGTGCGCCCTCGATCAGGTCCGAATGCATCGTCTGGATCGAGTCGATCACCACCAGCGCCGGCGGCTGCCCCATCGACAAGGTGGTCAGGATGTCGCGCACCGATGTCGCGGCGGCGAGCTGCACCGGCGCATCGCCCAGCCCCAAACGCTGCGCGCGCAGGCGCACCTGGTCAGCGGCCTCCTCACCCGAGATGTATGCAACGGATGCCCCTGCCAGCGCCATCCGGGCCGCCGCCTGCAGCAGCAGCGTCGACTTGCCGATCCCCGGATCGCCGCCGATCAGCGTCGCCGACCCCTCGACGAAGCCACCGCCCAGCGCCCGGTCCAGCTCCGCGATCCCCGATGTCCGCCGCTCGGGCAGCACGGCGGGCGCGTTGAGCGCGGTCAGCGTCACTACCCGTCCGCCACCCTGCAGATTGTGCTTGGCCTGGAACGGCGTCGCTAACGTCCCCGCCTCCTCGACGAGCGTGTTCCACTCCGCGCAGTCCGCGCACTGCCCGGCCCAGCGCGACGCGACCGAGCCGCACGCCTGACAGACATAGCGTTTCTGAGGTTTGGCCATGTGAGCGTCTGTAGCATCTCATCAACGAGAGGGAACATTGCTTGAACGTGCTTGTGGGGCGTGCAATCAACTGCGCAACTCACGCTGGGGTTGTCATGTCGATCTTTGCCGCTTCGCTCCTCGTTGCCGCAACGCCGCAGCCCGCCCTTGCTCCGAACGGGTCCTGGGAGGTCAAGGGCGAAGACGGCATGTGTCTGTTGCAGATCGACTATGCGTCCGGTGCCGAAGCTTTGTCTTTGGTGTTCAAGCCCCTGCTCGATCTGCCGACGATGGAACTCTACGTGATTGGTGGCGACGCCTCGGGCCGGCAGTTTGACGGCGAGTACACGGCCCAGCTTCTCGCGCCCGCCAAGCCGTATGCGGGCAGATATTTCTCCGTTCGCTCGGAGCTGTCTAAGCGACGGGTGACCCGTTTGACCGTGGAACGGGATCTACTGGATCAGCTGAACGACCAGGACGTGCTCCGGATTGCCGCCAAGCCGATCGATCGCAGCTTCATCATTGTCGCGGCGCGGTCCGCGAAGGCGGCGCTACAGACCTGCACTGATCGGCTAAAGAGGTCCTGGGGCATTGTCCCGGTTCCTGGTGAGGGTGTCTCCCAACTGGTGGGCGACCCTGCCGAGCAGTTCGGCGCTAGTTCATATCCACCGGAAGCGCTGAGGAAGCGTATTTACGGCCGTGTTATCGCCTTGCTCAAGATAAACGGATCCGGCGCGGTAGACGGCTGCCGCGTTCTGTCGTCTGCAGGACCCGAGCTTAACGCCGGCACATGCAAGGCGGCCATGAAGATCCGCTTCACGCCCCCTCGCGACAAGAGTGGAAACGGGCTACGTTCCACTTACGTCCTGCCCGTGCGCTGGGTTTTAGCGGGGATGCGTTAGCGCCGCCTCGCAATCCAGGCAGGCCAGGGCTAAGGCCCGCCTCCATGCAGCCGTCGGACCTCCGCGTCGCGCTCTTCAGCGGCAACTACAACTACACGCGCGATGGCCCTACCCAGGCGCTGAACCTGCTGGTCGGGTTCTTGCTGCGCCACGGTGTCGCGGTGCGGATCTACGCACCGACCACCAGCGTGCCGGCCTTCGAGCACACGGGCGATCTCGTCAGCGTCCGCTCGATCGCGCTGCCGGGCGAGCGCGGCGAGTACCGCATGGCATTGGGCTTGCCGGGTGCGATCCGGCGCGACCTGAAAGCGTTCGGCCCGACGATCGTCCACCTCTCCGCCCCCGACATCCTCGGCCACCGCGCGGTCAGCTGGGCACGCGCGAGGCACATCCCGTGCGTGGCGTCGCTCCACACGCGCTTCGAAACCTACCTCAGATACTACCACGCCGGAATGCTCGAGCCGCTGCTCGTAGGCGTGCAGAAGCGCTTCTACGAACGGGTCGACCGCGTCATGCCGCCCGCGGAGTCGATGGCGGCGGTGGTGCGCGGGTGGGGCGTGAAGACGCCGATGGCGATCTGGTCGCGCGGCATCGACCATGACCGCTTCACGCCCGCGCGGCGCGATCTCGCCTGGCGCCGCTCGCTGGGGCTGGGCGACGATGACGTGGCGGTCGGCTTCCTGGGGCGCGTGGTGAAGGAAAAAGGCCTCGACGTGTTCGCGGAGGTGATGGCGAAGCTGCGCCGCCGCGGCGTTCCCGCACGCACGCTGGTGGTCGGCGAGGGGCCGGCGCAGGCCTGGTTCGCCGAACAGGTTCCCGACGCGGTGTTCGCCGGATTTCAGTCTGGCGACGATCTCGGCCGGGCGGTCGCGTCGATGGACGTGTTCTTCAACCCCAGCGTCACGGAGACGTTCGGCAACGTCACGCTGGAGGCGATGGCGGCGGGCGTGCCGGTGGTCGCCGCCAACGCCACCGGCGCAATCGACCTGGTCGAGCCGGGCATCACCGGCTTCCTGGTCCCGCCCCGCGATTGCGAAGCCTATGCCGATGCGATCGCGCGCATCGTCGCGCAACCCGACCTGCGAGCAGGCATGGGTGCGGCTGGTCACCACAAGGCGTCAGGCTATCGCTGGGATGCGGCCAATCAGGCGGTGCTGGACGTGTATCTGGAGCTTGCTACCCAGGCTGCCAATCAAAGCTGAGCGGCGCCTCCCGGAACGCAAACCGGTCCACATGGCGGGCCACCGCTCCTTGCAGCCCCGCCATCTGCTCGGCCGAGCTTGCATCGATGCGGATGGCCAGCGCGGCGGCGGTAGCGTCGAAGGTGACCAGCGCGTCGGCCGGATAGTCCGCCCCGCGCGCATCCTTCGGGAACGCGACCGTGCCATGGTCGGCGGTGAACGAGACCTGCAGATTGTGCGTCCAGTGCTTGCACACCTGCTGCAGATAGCGGCTCGCCGATTGGGTCGGTACGGTGGCGACGGCGGCGATCAACGCAGCCGCTCGATCTTTTGCGCCACCTCGTCGATCAGCGCGGCGATATCGTGCAGCGTGTCGTCGGACCAGTCGCCGCGCGACACGCGGTTACCGACCGCTTGCCCCAGATTGCCCATCGCACGCCGCACCGGCCCACGGTCCGACCGCTGACGATGCGCGCCCAGCTCGGTCAGGCGCGCGATCAGCGCATCGGCCTCGGCGCGCTTCTCGTCGAGATGCTTGCGGCCCTCCTCGGTAGAGGCGAAGCGCTTCTTGGCACCTTCGGAGCGCTGCTCCTCGATCAGGCCCATCTCGTCGAGCAGCGCCAGCGTCGGGTAGACGACGCCCGGGCTGGGGGCATAGGCGCCGCCGGTCAGCTCCTCGATCTCGCGGATGAGATCGTAGCCGTGGCGGGGCTCGTCGGCGATCAGCTTGAGCAGCACCAGCCGCAGCTCGCCGCCGTCGAACATCCGGCGGCCGCGGCCGCTGGAGCCGCGGCCAAGACCCTGGGCCTCGTCGAACCTGGCTGCGAAGCGAGTGGCGAAGTGCTCCCACCGATCGCCACGACCTCGTGATCCGCAACCGCGACTGAAATGGAAATGCATGACAAGCCTCCGTATAGCACGATGCAGCTAAGATATATCTTGTTGATGGTCATGCAAGAGCGGTCTGCGATATATCTTACGCACTGCTGACTTTCTTCTACGTAATGCTGAACTCGTTTCAGCATCCACGCCCGCCCTCCCACCCGCTTCGTTTTCAAGCGGAGCCCCGGAACGCGCATGGATCCTGAAACAAGTTCAGGGTGACGCGTGCGCCGGGCAGACGTATCGGCGGCTCATGGCCGACCTGTTCGCCGCATTTGATCCACCCCTGCCCGCAGAGCCGTCACCAGCCGACGCGCCGCTGGCTGACCGCCTGCGGCCACGACAACTCGCCGACGTCGTCGGGCAGGAGCATCTAACCGGGGCCGACGGCGCGATCGGGCGAATGGTTGCGGCGCGGCGGCTGTCCTCGCTCATCCTGTGGGGGCCGCCCGGAACCGGCAAGACCACCATTGCACGGCTCCTCGCCGATGCCGTGGGACTTCGCTTCGTGGCGATTTCCGCCGTGTTCTCCGGCGTCGCCGATCTCAAGCGCGTGTTCGCGGAAGCACGCGAGCACGGACGCGCGGGGGCCAAGACCCTGCTGTTCGTGGATGAGATCCACCGCTTCAACCGGGCGCAGCAGGATGGCTTTCTTCCATTCGTCGAGGACGGCACCGTCACGCTGGTCGGGGCCACCACCGAGAACCCGTCCTTCGAGCTCAATGCCGCGTTGCTGAGCCGCGCGCAGGTGCTGGTGCTGCGTCGGCTGGACCACGCCGCACTGGAGCGCCTGCTCGCGCGTGCCGAGGGCCTGTCGGGCCCGCTGCCGCTGGACCGCCAGGCGCGCGACGCGCTGATCGCCAGCGCCGATGGCGACGGACGGTTCCTGCTCAACCAGGCAGAGACGCTGTTCGCCGCAGGCCTCGCCGCGCCGCTCGACGCGCGCGCGCTGGGCGAGTTCCTGCAACGCCGCGTCGCCGTGTACGACAAGGACCGCGAGGGTCATTACGGCATCATCTCCGCGCTCCACAAATCGATCAGGGGGTCCGATCCGCAGGCGGCGCTCTACTATCTGGCGCGCATGCTGACGGCCGGAGAGGAGCCGCTTTATGTGCTCCGCCGCCTGACGCGTGCCGCCGTGGAGGACATCGGCCTCGCCGACCCGCAGGCGTTGCTACAGTGCATCGCGGCCAAGGACGCGTACGACTTCCTCGGCTCCCCGGAAGGGGAGCTGGCGATCGCGCAGGCGTGCGTGTACCTCGCGACCGCACCCAAATCGAATGCGGTGTACGCCGCGCAAAAGGCGGCGTGGGCGAGCGCCAAGGCGAACGGCTCGCTCAGCCCGCCCAAGCACATCCTCGGCGCCCCGACCAAGCTGATGCGCGATCTCGGCTATGGCAAAGGCTATGCCTACGATCATGACACGGACGGCGCGTTCTCCGGGGCGGACTACTGGCCCGACGAGATGGAGCCGCAGACCTATTATGAGCCCACCGACCGCGGGTTCGAAAAGCGCGTCGCGGAACGGATGGCATGGTGGAACGAGCGGAGGTCCAGCCCTTCTCCGCGAGCGGGAGACGGACAGGGTCGCCAGTGAGCCAGGGTTACGCCCGCCGCGAACTCCGGGGGAGTGACCTTATGAACAGCTGGGAAGATGTCGCCGACTTCGCGCTCACGCTGCCGGGGGCGGAAGCCGCCACCTCCTATCGCCAGCCTTCGATCAAGGTAGGCGGTCGGATGTTCGTGTCGACCGGGCACGAGCCCGACAGCTTCCATGTCCGCAGCCCGTTCGAGGACAAGGCCGTGTTGATCGAGAGCGATCCCGCCACCTTCTGGCAGACACCCCTTACGCGAACTGGTCCGGCCTGCTGGTCCGCTATGCCAGCACCGACCCGGATCGTGTCCGCCTCGTGATCTTCCGCGCGTGGTGGGACGCGGCGACGTCCAGCGTGCGACGGAAGTTCGGCGAACGCCCCTGATCGGCATGCCCGCCGGTTTGCGGGGGTCGTTTCGCGGCTGTACCGTTCACCGATGCGCATGGCCGGCCACACCGTCCACCTATCGGTCGATCCGGCTCGCCATGCCGAGCTGACCACGGCAACGATCGAGCTGACCGCGGGCGGCGCGTCGTTGACGCTCAAGATCACCATCCCCGCTGGCCCAACGACGATGGTCGAGCTGCTGCCCGTGCTGCAGGGCCTCGCCAGTCTGTTCGCCGCGCGCGGCACGGCGCGGGTCGAAGCGGCGGGCCAGACGATCTCCTGCCGGGCGGGCTGCGGCGCGTGCTGTCGCCAGCTGGTGCCGGTCGCAGGCAGCGAAGCGCGCCACCTCGCGGCGGTGGTCGACGCGCTGCCGGCGGAGCGCCGCCTGGCCGTGCGCGCGCGCTTCGACGCCGCGCTGGCGGCGCTCGACGCGGCGGGGCTCCTGAGCGAGTTGTCCGATCCGTCCACGATCAGGTCGGCGGACCAAGGCATGCGCTACTTCCGTCTCGCGATCCCCTGTCCTTTCCTCGAGGACGAAGCCTGCACGATCCACGCCGATCGGCCGCTCGGTTGTCGAGAGTATCTCGTCACCTCGCCCGCCGAGAACTGCGCTGCGCTGCAAGATCGGCAGATCGACATGGTGCCGATCGACTGGAAGCTGTCGCGTTCGCTGGTTCGTGCCGACCCCGAAGAGGGCTGGATGCCGCTGGTGCTGGCGCTCCGTTTCGCCAAGTTGGCGCCACCGCCGCGCCGACAGGGCGGACCCGACCTGCTGCGCGCTGTAATCACCGCCGGAGGGGCCTCAGGGTAACAGGATCGCGACCACCCGCCGATTGGCGGCCGCGCCGGGCGGCAGATCGGGCAATGGGCGGCCCGAGCCATACCCGATCGCGGTGAGCCGCGCCCGCGCCACGCCTTGCGTCGCGAGATAGGCCACCACCGCCGCCGCGCGCCGCTGCGACAAGGCCAGGTTGGTGGCGCGCCGCCCGGCCGAGTCGGTATGCCCTTCGATCCGCAGGCGGCGGACCGCCAACGCCGGCCGCGCCAGCGCCGCCGCCAAGGCGCGGGCTTCGCGCTGTGCGGTCGCCGACAGCGCAGCCGAGCCGGAGGCGAAGGTCAGCCGCAAGTCGACCGGCGCGGCTGGTGCCGTGGCAAGGGCGAACCGTTTCCCCGGGCCACTTTCCGGCGGTGCGGCAGACCCGGCCTCCGGCCCGCATCTGCCGGTCAGCAGGCAGACATAATCCTCCGGCGTTCGCTGCTGCGCCTGCGCCATCATCGGCGTTGCGATCACGCCCACCGCCGCCAGCCAGGTCAATTTCCGCATCTCGCCCTCCCCTATTTCGACACAGCCTATCAGCCCCCCCGACGCGCCCCAGTCAAATGCGACCAACCGCCACTGGATTTTCGCGCTTTCCTGAACCAAGGACGGTTCGGGCCGGTTTAGCTCAGTTGGTAGAGCGCCAGTTTTGTAAACTGGATGTCGCGGGTTCGATTCCTGCAACCGGCACCGCGACGGCAGCACGCATGCAGCGTAGCTGCGTAGGAGACTGCCGAACGCGGCCGGGCTCGGCCCAGCGGAGCTTCGACGTCACGGGATTTACTCCCGTGACGCGCGCGCCGAAGGCAACCACCTTCATTCCCCCCGCGTTACGAACTGGGGAATGATAAAAGTCGCCAGCTACAACATACGCAAGGGCGTCGGACTGGACCGCAAGCGGTCGCCCGAACGCATCCTGGACGTACTTCGCGAGATCGACGCCGACGTGATCGCGCTGCAGGAGGCGGATCGGCGCTTCGGCGCGCGGAGCTGCGTCATCTCGCCGCACCTGCTCGACGAAAGATCGGACTGGCAGGCGGTGGCGCTGGGGATGCGCGCCGCCTCGATGGGCTGGCACGGCAACGCGCTGTTGGTGCGCAAGGCGGCCACCGTGCAGAGCGCCGGGCCGGTCCACCTGCCCGCGCTGGAGCCGCGCGGCGCGGTCACGGCCGATGTCACGCTGCCGCAAGGTGTCGCGATCCGCGTCGTCGGCATGCACCTCGACCTGTCCGGCCTGTGGCGCCGGCGACAGGCGGCGGCGGTCATGGCGCATGTCGATCACGCGGCGGAGGTCCGCCCGACCGTGCTGATGGGCGATCTCAACGAATGGACCGCCGCCGGTGGTTGCCTGCGGGACTTCCACCGCCACTATCGCTCCGCCGAGACCGGCCCATCCTTTCACGCGCGCAAGCCAATGGGGCGGCTCGACCGCATCATGGTCTCGCCGGACCTGACGGTCGTCGATTGTGGCGTTCACACCACCCCGGCCGCCCGCA
Organism: Sphingomonas bacterium; assembly: GCF_028292945.1. Taxonomy (GTDB): domain Bacteria; phylum Pseudomonadota; class Alphaproteobacteria; order Sphingomonadales; family Sphingomonadaceae; genus Sphingomonas. The sequence goes on from NZ_JAQGLJ010000050.1 coordinate 12,561, forward strand.
TCGCTTCCGATCACCTGCCGATCTGGGCGGTGCTGGACGTTGCTCCCCTCCCGCTTGCGGGAGGGGTCGGGGTTGGGCCTGAACCGGACGCAGCTCCCGCAGACCACCCCGACCCTTTCCCCTCCCGCGAGCGGGAGGGGAAATGAGGGAAAAGGAGCTCCGCCTCGCCCTGGTCTGTTACGGCGGGGTCAGCCTCGCCGTCTACATGCACGGCATCACCAAGGAGGTGTGGCGGCTCGCCTGCGCCAGCCGCGCGGTCCACGACGGCGCGGCGCCGGGCAGCGGCAGCCAGGGCGTGTATCAGGCACTGCTCGCAGAGCTGGAGCGCGAGGCGGACCTGCGCATCCGGGTGCTGCCCGACATCATCGCGGGCGCGTCGGCGGGCGGGATCAACGGCATCTTCCTCGCCCAGGCGATCGCCACGGGGCAAAGTCTGGACCCGCTTACCGACCTGTGGCTGACATCCGCCGATGTCGAGGCGCTGATCGATACCGACGCCGCGCCGGCGTCGCGCTTCTCGAAGATGTGGGCGAGGCCGCTCGCCTGGATGGCGGCCGGGCGTGGTATGGAGGAGCTGGACGAGGCGACCCAGGGCGAGGTGCGCGCCAAGCTCTCGCATCTGATCCGATCGCGCTGGTTCGAACCGCCGTTTTCGGGACCGGGGTTCACCGGGCTGCTGCTCGACGCGCTTGACGCGATGGCGTCGTCACCGCGCGGTCCGCGCCTGCTGCCCCCCGAGCAGCCGCTCGACCTGTTCGTCACCGTCACCGACTTCACCGGCCACCCCGAGCGGCTGCGGCTCAACTCGCCGCCCGAGGTGATCGAGACCGAACATCGTGTCGTGGTGCATTTCACCGACGACGCGCGCGTGGGCGACTCGCTCGCTGCGCTGCCCGAACTCGCCTTTGCCGCGCGCGCGACCTCCAGCTTTCCCGGCGCTTTTCCGCCCTTCACCGTCGGCGAACTTGACCGCGTACTGAAGCAACGACGCAAGACCTGGCGGGGCCGAAAGGCGTTCCTCGCCCGCATCCTTCCTCGCCACGACGCCGTCGGCGCGGCGGACAAGGCGGTGCTGATCGACGGCTCCGTGCTCGCCAACGCGCCGTTCCGCCCTGCTATCGAAGCCCTGAGACAGCGACCCGCCAAGCGCGAGGTCGACCGCCGGTTCGTGTACATCGACCCGTCGCCGCGCAACAAGCTGCGACCGCGCACGGCCGGCGAGGAGCCGGGCTGGTTCAAGACCATCCTCGGGGCGCTCAGCGACCTGCCGCGCCAGCAGCCGATCCGCGACAATCTGGAGGCGATCGCGGCGCGGTCCATGCGCACGCACCGGCTGCGCGGCATTCTGGCGGCGATCCGCCCGACGGTGGATGCGGAGGTCGGCGCGGTGTTCGGCGACGAGCTGGACAGGGAGCTACCGACGCCTGCACGGCTTGGCGACTGGCGTCGGCGCGCGCACACCGCCGCGGTCGATCACGCCGGTTATGCGCATACGTCCTACACCCTCCTCAAGCTGACCGGTGTGGTGGACACGCTGGCGGAGCTGTTGGCGGCGGTGCATGATCGCCGCACTCCGGAGGCGCTCGCGCTCGCGCTCGGCGAAGCAATGCCGAGGCGGCGGCCGGCGGGTAACGAGGAAACCACCGTCGCGGTCCTCCGCGGATTCGACCTGCGCTATCGCATCCGACGTCTGCGCCTGCTCGCGCGTCGGCTGGCGGAGGTGGAGCACGAGGGGGAGGAAGAGGCGCTCGCCCCGACCCGCGAGGCGATCTACGCGGCGCTGGCGCGCTATGGAGAGCGACAACGCGCGGAAACGCACCGAAGGCTCCGGCCTCTACTGCGCCGTGCCCGGCCCGACTGGCCTGCGTTGCTCGACGCGCTGTTCGACTCGCTCGATCTCACCGGGCTCGATGCGGAGACCGATGCGAGCCTCGCCAGGGCGCTGGCGAACCTGCCGATCGTGCAGCGCCGTCCGTTGCTGCTAACCTATCTCGGCTTCCCGTGGTTCGACGTCGCCACGCTGCCGCTGTTGCAGGGCGAGGGGCTGGATGAGTTCGACCCGATCAAGGTCGATCGCATCGCGCCCGACGACGCGACCTCCATCCGGACCGGCGGGGCCGAGGCGACGTTGAAGGGTATTCAGTTCAACAACTTCGGCGCCTTCTTCAGCCGCGCGTATCGGGAGAACGATTATCTGTGGGGCCGTCTGCACGGTGCCGAGCGGCTGATCGACATCACCGTCTCCACCGCGCCCAAGCGCCTCAAGCCCGGCCGCGTCACTGCGTTCAAGCGCCAGGCCTTCCAAGCCATCCTGGACGCGGAAGAACCGCGGCTGACCGCAATCGCACCGTTGATCGCGTCCTTGCGTGAAGAGATCGGCTAAGCCCGCCGGGGTGACCGGCGGGCTGGCATCCCGCCGCCAATCGCGATACCCTCCGCCGCCATGCAGTTTCTCAAATACCTGTTCTGGTGCCTGCTCGCCTTTCTCGCCGCGGTGTTCACCTTCGGCAATTGGACGCGCGTCGAGATCCACCTCTGGGGCGGGCTGGTCGCGCTGGTGAACCTGCCCTTCCTGCTGCTCGTCACGTTCCTGTTGGGGCTGTTGCCGATGCTGCTCTACCACGTCACCGCGCGCTGGCGGTTGCGGCAGCGGCTGCAGACCACCGAGCGCACGGTGGAGGCGCTGCGGATGAGCCTGCCGACGGAGCCGCGTACGGAGCCGATGCTGCCCGCTCCCGAACCGACGGCGCAGGCATGACGAGCCGCGTCTATGTCGCGCTCGACACGCCCGATCTCGCGCGGGCTCAGGCGATCGCCGCGCGGGTGCGTCATCATGTCGGCGGATTGAAGCTCGGGCTGGAGTTCTTCGCGGCGCATGGCCAGGCGGGGGTGCGCGAAATGGCGCACTTTGGTTTGCCGATCTTCCTGGACCTGAAACTGCACGATATCCCCAACACCGTCGCCAAGGCGGTGCAGGCACTCGCTCAGCTGGAACCGGCCATTCTGACCGTTCATGCCGCCGGTGGTCGGGCGATGATGGAGGACGCGAGGGCTGCCGCACCGCGCGCGACGAAGGTGGTCGGCGTCACCATGCTGACCAGCCTCGACGCACAGGACCTCGCCGCCACCGGCGTCACCGGCTCCGCGCACGATCAGGTCGTGCGTCTCGCCGAACTGGCGCGCGAAGCCGGGCTGGACGGCATCGTCTGCTCGGGCGCTGAGGTCGCCGCCGCCAAGGCCGCGTGGCCCAAGGGCTTCTTCGTCGTACCGGGTGTGCGTCCGGCGGCTGGCAAGTCCGGCGATCAGAAGCGCGTCGTCACGCCGCGCGAGGCGCTGGACGCCGGCGCCTCGATCCTGGTGATCGGGCGACCGATCACCCAGGCCGAGGACCCCGACGCCGCCGCGCGTGCGATCGGGGCGACGCTCTAGACCCTGACTCAGTGCAGATGAAGCACTTCCCCGGCAGAAGCCGGGGAAGGCTGATTGGTGGCCTTGGATCATAAATGACGACCCGACGCAGCCGATCACGGCATGAACTGTTCCGGTTGCTCCTCCACCCCGTCGCTCTATAGCCGCACCATGCCCATCACCGCCAAGATCTGCGGCCTGTCGACGCCCGAGACGGTCGACGCGGCGATCGGCGGCGGCGCGAGCCACCTCGGCTTCAACTTCTTTCCGCCTTCGCCGCGCGCGGTGTCGTTCGACACCGTCGCAGGTCTCGCCGCACGCGTGCCGCCGCATGTCACCAGGGTCGGCGTCTATGTCGATCCCGATGACGAGCTGCTGGAACGCAGCATCGCGGCCGGGCAGCTCGACGCCGTGCAGCTCCATCGCGTAACGCCCGACCGCGCCGCCGCCGTTCGCGCACGATTTGCGCGGAAGCTATGGGCGGTGGTCGCGGTGAAGAGCCGCACCGACCTCGACCAGGCGCGCGGCTACGCCGGGGCGGCCGATTGCATCCTCTATGACGCCAGGACGCCGGACGATGCCGCGCTGCCGGGCGGTATGGGCGTGCGGTTCGACTGGACGCTGCTCGAAGGCTTCCGCCACCCGCTGCCCTGGGCGCTGTCGGGCGGGCTGGACGCGAGCAATGTCGGCGAGGCGATCCATCGCACGGGCGCGACGCTGGTGGACGTGTCTTCGGGGGTGGAGACCGCGCCGGGGGTGAAGGATGCGGGGTTGATCGCCGCGTTTCTAAAGGAGGTCGCCTCGGCATTTTAGCTCCTCCCCGGCGGAAGCCGGGACCCAGTCGGCCGCGCCGGACCAGGCTTCCGTCGGAGAGGGTGACAGCTTGCGATGCCCACCCTAAACGCCGCCTTGATGAACGTCCTCAACTCCTTCCGCCAGCAGCCGGACTCACGCGGCCATTTCGGCGAGTTCGGGGGCCGCTACGTCGCCGAGACGCTGATGCCGCTCATCCTGGAGCTGGACGTCGCTTATCGCGCGGCCAAGGCTGACCCCGCGTTCCAGGCCCAGTTCGACGATTTGATGGAGCATTATGTCGGGCGCCCCAGCCCGCTCTACTATGCCGAACGCCTGACGCAGGCACTCCGCGACAGCGCGCCCGATGGAATGGGTGCGCAGGTCTGGTTCAAGCGCGACGAGCTCAACCACACCGGTGCGCACAAGATCAACAACTGCATCGGCCAGATCCTGCTCGCGATCCGGATGGGCAAGACGCGCATCATCGCGGAGACGGGTGCGGGTCAGCATGGCGTCGCGACCGCCACCGTGTGCGCGCGCTTCGGTCTGCCCTGCGTCATCTACATGGGCGCGCGCGACATCGAACGGCAGCAGCCGAACGTGTTTCGCATGAAGCTGTTAGGGGCGGAAGTTCGCGCCGTGACTTCAGGTGCACGGACACTGAAGGACGCGATGAACGAGGGCCTGCGCGATTGGGTCGCGAACGTCCACGACACCTTCTACATCATCGGCACCGCCGCGGGCCCCCATCCCTATCCGGAGTTGGTCCGCGACTTCCAGTCGGTGATCGGCATCGAGGCCCGCGCGCAGATGCTGGCGCGCACCGGCCGCCTCCCCGACCTGCTGGTCGCGGCGATCGGCGGTGGCTCGAACGCGATCGGCCTGTTCCATCCTTTTCTCGACGATGCCGACGTGGCGATGCTGGGCGTCGAGGCGGCCGGACACGGCCTCGACAAGCAGCACGCGGCGAGCCTCGCGGGCGGCTTTCCCGGCGTGCTGCACGGCAACCGCACCTACCTGTTGCAGGATGAGGACGGCCAAATCGCCGAGGCGCACTCGATCAGCGCTGGCCTGGATTACCCCGGCATTGGTCCCGAACACGCCTGGCTGCGCGACATAGGTCGGGTTCAGTACGACAGCGCCACGGACACCGAAGCGCTCGACGCGTTTCAACTGCTTTGCCGCACCGAGGGCATCATCCCTGCACTCGAACCCTCGCACGCGATCGCGGCGGTCGCGCGCAAGGCAAGGGAGATGCGCCCAGACCAGATTATCCTGGCGAACCTCTGCGGGCGGGGCGACAAGGACATCTTCACCGTCGCCGAGGCGCTCGGGGTGGCGATATGAAGCTCGCCTCCCGCAGGCGGGAGGGGAACACATGATCCGCCTCTCAGCCTCCTTCATCCGCGGCCGGCCCGCCCTCATAACCTTCGTCACCGCCGGCGACGGGCCAACGCCTGCCATCCTCGATGCGCTAGTCGCGGGCGGGGCGGACGTGATCGAACTCGGGATGCCCTTCACCGATCCAATGGCGGACGGCCCTGCCATTCAAGCGGCGAACATTCGCAGCTTGGACGCGGGCACAACAACGGCCGACATCATGCTGATCGCAAAGCAGTTTCGCCAACGCCACCCGGACACGCCGCTGGTGCTGATGGGCTATGCCAACCCGATGCTCCGCCGTGGCCCCGAGTGGTTCGCGAACGCCTGCGCCGACGCAGGCGTCGACGGGGTGATCTGCGTCGATCTGCCACCAGAGGAGGACGACCAACTCGGCCCCGCGCTGCGCGCACGCGGCATCGACCCGATTCGCCTCGCCACCCCCACCACCGACACCGCTCGTCTGCCACAGGTGCTGAACGGCGCGTCGGGATTCCTCTACTACGTCTCCGTCGCGGGCATTACCGGACTACAACAGGCGCAGTCAGGCTCGATCGAGCAGGCCGTCGCTCGCCTCAAGGCCGCCACCGAGCTGCCCGTCGCGGTCGGCTTCGGCATCCGCACCCCTGAACAGGCCGCCGCCGTCGCCCGCGTCGCGGATGGCGTCGTGGTCGGCTCCGCGATAGTGGAACTGGTTGCGCGGCACGGCACCGATGCCCCTGCCCACGTCCGCGCCTATGTCGCCAGCCTCCGCGCCGCGATCGACGCTAGCCCCAAGGACCTCGCCGCATGAGTTGGCTCAACTCCGTCCGCAACGCGCTGCCGTTCGGCACGAAACCAAAGACTTCCGCCGACAACCTCTGGCACAAGTGCAAGGGCTGCGAGCAGATGGTCTTTTCCAAGGAGTGGGAAGAGAACGCCTATGTCTGCCCCCGCTGCGACCATCACGACCGCATCGGGCCGGCAGAGCGCTTCCCGCAGCTGTTCGACGAGGGTAGCTGGCAGGTGATCGCCGCCGCCAAGGTGCAGGAGGACCCGCTCAAGTTCCGCGATTCGAAACGGTACGCCGACCGTCTGAAGGCCGCACGGGCGGACACGTCCGAGCAGGATGCCTTTGTCAACGCTTATGGCCGCATTGGCGGTCACGCGGCGGTGGTGGGCGTGCAGGACTTCGCGTTCATGGGCGGATCGATGGGGCTTGCGGTCGGCGAGGCCTTCGTCCGCGGCGTCGAAAACGCAATCCGCGAGCGTTGCCCCTACATCGTCTTCACCGCGTCGGGCGGCGCACGGATGCAGGAGGGCATCCTCAGCCTGATGCAGATGCCGCGTTCGACCGTGGCGATCGACATGCTCCGCGAGGCGGGACTGCCCTATATTGTCGTCCTCACCGACCCCACCAGCGGCGGCGTGATGGCTGCGTACGCGATGCTCGGCGACGTGCAGATCGCCGAGCCCAGGGCGACGCTCGCCTTTACCGGACGCCGCGTGATCGAGAGCACGATCCGCGAGAAGCTGCCCGACGATTTCCAGACATCCGAATATTATCTGGAGCACGGCCTGATCGACATGATCGTCCGTCGCCACCAGCTCAAGGAGCGGCTGGCGACGGTGATCGGGTATCTCACCGCCGGCGAGCAGCGTGCGGCGTGAGGCTCTGTCACCCTGAACTTGTTTCAGGGTCCATGCGCGACCGTTTCAATCAGCGGCGTTCGCCTGTGGGTCGAATGGTACGCATGGATGCTGAAACAAGTTCAGCATGACGAGAGTGTTCCAAATGCGGCTCGGCACCTAACGCATGCCCGACACCGCGACCTCCACCGACCCGGCCGTGCAGGCGCAGCTCGACCGCCTGTTCGCGCATGGGCCGGGAGCCGACACGCTCGGCCTCGATCGCATCACCCGCCTGCTCGCGCGGCTCGGGGACCCGCACCGACACCTCCCGCCGGTGTTCCACGTCGCCGGCACCAATGGCAAAGGCTCCACCTGCGCCTTCCTGCGCGCCGCGCTGGAAGCGGCCGGCCGCAGCGTCCATGTCTACACCAGCCCGCACCTCGTCCGCTTCAACGAGCGCATTCGGCTCGCCGGCGCGCTGATCGAGGACGCCACACTCGCCCCGCTGCTGGCGGAGGTGCTCGACGTCGCCGAAGATCTCAACGCGAGCTTCTTCGAAGTCACGACCGCGGCTGCGTTCCTCGCTTTCGCCCGGGAACCCGCCGACGCCTGTGTCGTCGAAGTGGGGCTTGGCGGGCGGCTCGATGCAACCAACGTTCTGCCTGCCCCGGCGGTGTGCGGAATCGCAGGCCTGGGCGTCGACCACCAGGCGTTCCTGGGCGACACGCTTGCCGCCATCGCGGCGGAAAAGGCGGGCATCGCCAAGTGCGGCGTGCCGCTGGTGACGATGGACTATGATGCGCCGATCAACGATGTGATCGCCGATCTTGCAAAGCGGGCGGGTGCGCCATTCTACCCGGCAGGGCGACGCTGGAATCTCGGCGCGAACCCCCGCCTGCGTCGGGTATTCATTAGTGATGAGGATGGCAGCATCGCCCTGCCTTTTCCGGAAATGGCAGGCGACCATCAAATGGCCAACCTGGCGTTGGCAGCCGCCATGGTGCGCCGGCAGCGCGCCATCGAGATTCCGCCCGCGGCGCTAAAGGCAGCCGCCACGACCGCGTGCTGGCCGGCGCGGATGCAGCGGCTGCGGCCCGGCCCACTAGCAGGCATGCTTCCGGATGAGGCCGAGCTGTGGATCGACGGCGCACACAATCCGAGCGCCGCGCTTCCGGTCGCCGACACCCTCGCGGAGCTGGCGCAGGGCCGCGCGACGACGCTTGTCCTGGGAATGCTGGCGAACAAGGATGCCGCCGGGGTGCTCGCCGCACTTGCCCCTGCCGTCTCGCAAGTTATCGCGGTGCCGACGCCGGGGCACACCCATCATGCGCCCGAATACCTCGCCAGCCTTGCGAGAAATGCTCGTTTACCTGCTGCAATCGCGCCCGATCTGTCGGCGGCAGTGGCGCAGGCGGACACCCCCGTCGTCCTGATCGCTGGCTCCCTCTACCTCGCCGGCGAGGCGCTGCGGCTCAACGACGAACTGCCCGACTAGACCGCCACCACCTCCGGTGCGCGCGGCGCACCGCGCCACCACTCGACCAGCACCAGCCCGACCGCGATCAGCCCCAGCGCGGCGGTGAACTGGAACACGCTGGCATAGCCGACCTGCCCGATCGCCTCACCCATCGCCGCGCGCCCCAGTGCGCCGACGAGGAAGGTGAGCGACGACAGCAGCGCATACTGCACCGCCGAATACTGCTTTGCCACGATGGACGAGATGTACGCCACGAACGCCGCCCCGGCGAGGCCACCGGCGATGTTCTCGCCCGCGATCGCGATGCACAGCCGCACCATGCGCTGATCCGCGCCGAGCCTATCCAGCCCGAACAGCGCCGCGAAGCCGTCGATCCCCGCCCCGCCCAGCGCCAGATCGGCGTAAAGCAGGTTGGTCGCCGCCGCCGCGATCGCGCCCGCCAGCATCGTCGGCATGCGCCCAAGCGTCGCGAACATCAGCCCGCCGAGCGCCACGCCCGCGATCGTCATCAGCACCCCGAAGATCTTGGACGCGAACGCCACCTCGTCGTTCGAATAGCTGAGGAATTCGAGATAGAAGGGAAAGGCGAACGGCGCCCAGATCGAATCGGCGATCCGGTACGACAGGATCAGCGCGACCACGACGATCGCGCCCCAGCGCAGCCGTCCGACGATCTCCGACAGCGGCAGCACCAGCGCGCGATAGACGTGGTCGGCCGCACGTCGCCCGGCGCTGCCCGCCGCCCCGGCACTCGGCATCGCATAGCCGTTGGCCCAGGCCGCAACGATCGCCGGCACCACCACCGTCGCGACCACGATCCACGGCCCCCAGAACTTCGTGAAGTCGCCCGCCGACGCTGCCTTCTCGCCTGGTGCAAGCGGGGTCAGCGCGGCGACCATGAAGCTGCCGAGCATCCAGATCGCCCAGCCCCAGCCGACCGCCACCACCGCCAGCGCAACCGCGCGCCGTCGCCGATCGGGCACGACATGCCCCGCCAGCGGCTCTGCCGCGTCCTCCTCCGGCGGGACCGCCTCGGGCGCGAGCAACGTCGCCAGCGCCAGCAGCACCATCACGCCACCGATGGTCGCGTACACCGCCGGCCAGCCGATCCGCGCCGCCGCCACCAGCGCCCCCGCCCCGCCCGCAAGCGCAGCCGTGCGATTACCGAGCTGATAGATCGCCGACAGCACTTCGACCGTCGCACCGCCTGCATCATCCACGCCATCGGCAATCTCGATCCGCCAGGCGTCGATCACCACGTCCTGCGTGGCGGAAAAGAATGCAGCAACGACCGCGAGCAGCGCGAAGCTGCCGATCGCGGCTACCGGATCGGTCGCCGCCATGCCCATCAACAGCGCGGCGAGCGCGAGCTGACACAGCACCAGCCACGACTTGCGCCGGCCCAGCCGCGCCAGCAGCGGCGGGCGCGTCCGGTCCACCACCGGCGACCACAGGAACTTGAACGCATAGGCGAGGCCGATCCACGACAGCACGCCGATGGTGGCGAGGCTCACCTGCCGCTCCCCGAGCCAGGCGTTCAGCGTTCCGATCAGCGCCACGAACGGCAGGCCGGAGGCAAACCCCAGCGCCAGCATGGTCGCGGTCTTGCGGCTCGTCAGCGCCGCGCGCAGCAGGCGCCATCCCTTCACGCGTGTCGCCGCCACCTGTTCCGCCACGCCTTGCTCCCGATCCCGATTGCGCGGACACTAGCGCGAAAAGAAGGAGAGGATAGCCCATGGCGACCGTCATCGAGACCCGCCCCACCGCTGGACAGCTCGCACTGGCTAAGCTGCTTGCCGAGGGTGGCACGCGCGCGGATGGTGGCATCACGCACGTCGATGCCAACGCCTACACCAGCCCGGCGCGCCACGTGGCCGAGCAGCAGCGCGTTTTTGCCCACGCCCCGCTGGTGATCGCGCCGTCGGCGCTGCTGCCGGAGCGCAACATGGCCGTTCCGCACGACGGCTTCGGCAAGCCCCTGCTGATCGCGCGCGATGCCGACGGGCAGGCGCACCTCTTCGTCAACGTCTGTCGTCATCGCGGCACGCGGCTCGTCGAAGGCACGGAGCCGGTCTGCACGCCGCGGCTGGTCTGCCCGTACCATGCGTGGAGTTACGCCCTCGACGGCCGCCTGACCGGCCTGCCGCGACCGGACAGCTTTCCCGGCCTCGACAAGGCGGAGTTCGCGCTCAAGCGGCTGCCGACGCGCGAAGCGGGTGGGCTGATCTGGTTCTCGTTCGATGAAGCTGCGGATTTCGCGCCGGCGGACGAACTCGGTCACGATTTTGATGCGTTCGGTCTGGCCGGCCTGCACCTGTTCCGCCGCCGCACGCACGACGTCGCGGCGAACTGGAAGCTCATCATGGATGCCTTTCTGGAAAGCTACCATGTTCAGCGGTTGCATGCCGCCACGATCGGCCCGTTCTTCAAGGATGGCGTGTCGACCGGCGACAAGCTCGGCCCGCACCAACGCTCCGCCGTCGGGCGCGAAATCGATGCCGCCGCGGTCAGCGCGCAGGACTGGCCGACGCTGCGCCGCGCGATCACCTACACCTATCAGATGTTCCCCGGCACGGTGCTGATCGTCAGCCCGGACTACGTCAACCTGATGGTGCTGATGCCGCAGGCGCATGATCGCGTGCTGGTCGAGGACTTCATGCTCATCCCCGAGCCGCCGGCGACGGAAAAAGCGCGCGCCCATTGGGAAAAGAGCTGGAACCTGCTCGACGGCGGCGTCTTCGCAGCTGAGGACTTTCGCGCCGCCGCGCTGGGCCAGCAGGGGCTTGCGTCAGGTGCGCTCGACCGCGTCACGCTGGGCACGCTGGAAACGGGCATCCGCGCGTTTCACGATGAGGTGGAGGCGTGTCTTTGAGCCAGCCAGGCTAGGTCATGCCGCCTCGAACAATTCGAAGCCCGTCGGCAACCGCTTCCGCGCTTTCCCCGCAACCCGCGCTTCGATCACCTGGATCGCGGCGACGAGATCCTTGGGCGAATAAGGCTTTGCCAGCCAGCCCTCCGCCAGCGTCTCCGCTCCCTCGGGGCACGAGCCGGTGACGAACAGAACGCGCAACCCGGCCTCGCGCGCGGCGCGCGCGACATCGATGCCCGACCCGTCCGCAAGCTGTACGTCGGCGACCACCAGGTCGATATCCCCCCCGGCTTCGATCGCCGCAAGCGCCGTCGCGACACGATCCACCGTCGCGACGATCTCGAACTTAGCGTCGGACAACGCGTGCTCATTGTCGAACGCGACCAGCGGCTCGTCCTCGACGAGCAGCAATCGCACGATGTGCCGCTTCTTGTGGCCGAACATGACGAAACCCCTTTGATCGCTGCATAACGCGCAGGCCGGCCCCGAGTCGCAAAGATTTCGGCGCGGGCGCGACAGTTTCGCTGTATCAGCCGCTCGCATGACACGGCCCGTCGACATTCCTGCCGCAGGCGAACGCATCGCCAAGCTACTCGCGCGCGCCGGAATCGCGTCGCGTCGCGAGATCGAGCGCTACATCGCCGAGGGTCGCATCGCCCGCGACGGGGTCGTGATCGACACGCCCGCGACCGTGCTGGCGTCGCTCGACGGCGTGACGGTCGACGGCACGCCGGTCGCGCAGCCCGCCCCCGCGCGCCTGTTTCTCCACCACAAACCCACCGGCCTCCTCGTCACCGAGCGTGATCCACGCGGCCGCCCCACGATCTACGATCGTCTGCCCCCCGACCTGCCGCGCGTCGTGCCGGTCGGCCGGCTCGACCTGAACACCGAAGGGTTGCTGCTGCTCACCACCGATGGCGGGCTGAAGCGGCAGCTGGAACTGCCCGCGACCGGCGTCGAACGCGCCTATCGCGCTCGCTGCTACGGACAGGTCAGCCAGGCACAACTCGAGACCCTAATGGAGGGCATCGAGATCGACGGCGTCCGCTACGGCCCGATCAACGCCAATCTGGAACGTCGAACGGGCGCCAATACCTGGATCGAAATGATCCTGACCGAGGGCAAGAACCGCGAAGTCCGCCGGGTGCTCGAACATCTGGGTCTGCAGGTCGGCCGCCTGATCCGCACGCGCTACGGCCCCTTCATCCTCGCCGATCTGCCGCCCGGCGCGGTGGGCGAGGTTCGACAGGCCGATCTGGTCGCGTTCCGCCAGACGCTGGGCGGCAGGCGGCGAGCCGATGAAGCGCGGATTGCCGTCAGCCCGCCCGCGAAGCCAACGCCGGCGCAGATGCGCCCCGCCGGACGGTCGCAAACTGCGGGTTCACCTCGCCAGATGCGCGACCCTGGCGAGCCGCAGGCGACCGTAGGGTCACGCCGGGGTCAGGTCGCGGTGCAGTCCGACCGGAAGGCGCCCACGTCTGGCCAACGCGGCGGCTCACGCGCGACGCTCCCCGCGACACCGGATACTCTGCCACCAGGTCGATCGCCTACTGTTGCTCAGCGTGCTTCGTCCGGACAAGGCGAACCGTCTTTGGACCCCGGCCTGCGCCGAGGTGGAGTTCGGACGACCAACGGTACCAAGCCTGCTCCTGTAAGTGTGGTTTCGAGGGCGAATCCTCACAAGCGGACGCAGACCGAGCCGGCAGCGGATGCGGTCGCCCCGCCCCGCCCCGCCAGGATCGAGCGCAAGACCGGCTGGGCCAAGCCGAAGCCAAAGACCGGCCCGCGACGTCCGGGCAAGCGCTAGCGGTAAACCGGCTGCTCGCTCCCACTCGCGCGCTGCGTCAGGCTCCGGCTCTTGGCCGTTCCCCACGGCAAGACTACGGCGAAGCGTGAACAAGTCCCTGCGCGTCATCGCCGGCACCCTGCGCGGCCGACCTCTCCTCTCCCCGAAGGGCGACGCCACCCGCCCGACCGCCGACCGGGTGCGCGAGGCGCTGTTCTCCATGCTGACCAGCCGCCTCGGCAGCTTTGACGGACTTGCGGTGGCGGACCTGTTCGCCGGGTCCGGTGCGCTCGGCATCGAGGCGCTGTCGCGTGGCGCCGCATCGTGCCTGTTCGTCGAGCAGGACGGCGCCGCGCTGGACGCGCTCCGCGCCAATCTGACGAAGCTCAGCCTGAAGGCCGACGTCCGCGCCGGCAGCGTGCTGGCGCTCGGTCCCGCCGCCCAGCCGCTCGACCTGATCTTGATGGATCCGCCCTATGGCACGGGCGCCGGCGTCGTCGCGCTTGAGCGCCTGGCGCGGCTCGGCTGGACGGGGCCCGCCACCTGGGTCAGCATCGAGACCGCCAAGAGCGACGCGGTCGAGGTCGGCGGCTTCACGATCGACGCCGAACGGGTCCACGGCAAGGCGAAGCTGACGCTGCTGCGGATGACGGTCTAGCCGGCTGTGGCGCAACTGCCTGCTTCTTCATTTCAGGCTCCGCTGAAGCCGGGAAAACGCTTGCTGATATAGGCTGCCTGCTGGAAGCCATCCGGACCATCCGACGCGTTGCCGTTGCGGACGCAGAACCTCCGGGATTTGCCACCGTTCTTGTCGGTGGCCGGAACAAACAATGGCAGTGCCTGCTGCGACCTCGATGCGGCAGACCTCGACGCCGTCGATCGACGGGAACGTGACCTTGGCGAGGCCGAGCGCCCGCGCTCGCCCGAATGCGTTCGCCAAGACGGTGCGCAGGTGTCGCTCGAACTTGTCGCGGTCACCGTCGAGAGAGGCGGGCGTAATCGTCCGCAGCCCTTTGGGGCATGCCGTCGAGAAATGGTGGGTTTCGACGCGATGCGCTGCACCCGTGTGATTGAGCGACAGACATAGTCGTGCCGTATCTCGGCAGGCGAAGCTCGCGGCGGCTGATCATGCCAACCAGATCCTCGACGCTGATATCCTGCTTGGCCAAGATTCCCTGCGGTTGCCCGACCATCGTCGCTGAACAGCGTCCCCGTCACAAGGCTCGGACAGGGCCTTGCACCGATGTAACGCAACGCTGCTGCCTGACGGACCATCGTGAGCGGCAGCGCCAACCCGCTCCGCCACGCCCCCATTCAGCCCGGCATCGGCGGATAGCGGCCGAACGCCGGCATGGCAGCCATGCCGGCCCGCCATGCCGGTGCATCTGCGACCTGAATGTGGGCCTGTGGCGGAAAGGCGTCAGGATCGTCGAGAGTCGCCGCCTGTAGGTCGATCTGCCCGGGAAAGATGGCCTCGTTGACGTAGAACAGCCCCGTCCCGCAGGTGCCGCAGAACTGCCGGAATGTGCCTGGCGACGATTCGTACGATCGCGGGTCGCCCTCGATCCGCACCTTGTCGCGCCCGAACAATGTCCAGACCACCGCCGGCGCCCCTGCCGACGCGCGGCATTCGCTGCACCAGCAGATCGTGCTGTGCGTCGGCTGGCCCTCCACCGTGTACCGAATGGCACCGCAGCGGCATCTGCCCGATTCGCTCACCTGCATTCTCCCGGTTGTTCCCGCTATGTTCTCACGCGGGTCGCACCGGCGCAACCCGCAAAAGCTTGCTCCCAACTCACCCGTTCCCTAGCTGTTCGCCTGTGACCCACAGTTCGACCGACACCGCCCTCGCCGACCCCCCCTACCTTCGCGGGCTCAACCCGCCGCAGCGCGAGGCGGTGCTGACGACCGAGGGCCCGGTGCTGATGCTGGCGGGCGCCGGCACCGGCAAGACCGCCGCGCTGACCGCGCGGCTCGCGCACCTGCTGTTCACGAAGCTGGCGTGGCCGTCCGAGATCCTGTCCGTCACCTTCACCAACAAGGCCGCGCGCGAGATGCGCGAGCGGGTCGGGCGGCTGGTCGGCGACGTGGTGGAGGGCATGCCCTGGCTTGGCACCTTCCATGCGATCGGTGCGAAGATGCTGCGCCGCCATGCCGAGCTGGTCGGGCTGCAGTCCAACTTCACCATCCTCGACACCGACGACCAGCTCCGCCTGCTCAAGCAGCTCATCCTGGCCGCCGATCTCGACGAGAAACGCTTTCCCGCGCGGGCGTTGGCAGGCCTTATCGACGAATGGAAGAACAAGGGGCTGGTCCCCGCCGACATTGATGCCGGCGAGAGCGAACGATACGCCAACGGTCGCGGCGGCGAGCTGTATCAGCGATATCAGGACCGGCTGAAGGCGGTGAACGCCTGCGATTTTGGCGATCTTCTCCTGCACATGCTGGTCGTCCTTCGCACCCATCGCGAGGTGCTGGAGCTCTACCAGCAGCGCTTCAAATACATCATGGTCGACGAGTATCAGGACACCAACTCCGTCCAGTATCTCTGGCTGCGTCTGCTCGCGCAGGAGCGCAAGAACATCGCCTGCGTCGGCGATGACGACCAGTCGATCTATTCCTGGCGCGGCGCGCAGGTGGAGAACATCCTGCGCTTCGAGCACGACTTTCCGGGCGCGAAGGTGATCCGGCTCGAGCAGAACTACCGCTCCACCCCGCACATCCTGGGAGCGGCCGGCGGGGTCATCGCCAACAATTCCGGCCGCCTCGGCAAGCAGTTATGGACCGAACTTGACGCTGGCGAGAAGGTCCGCGTGCTGGGCGTCTGGGACGGCCCCGAAGAGGCGCGCCGCGTCGGCGAGGAGATCGAGGCGTGCCAGAAAAACGGCAAGTCGCTCGACGAGATCGCGATCCTGGTCCGCGCCGGCCACCAGACGCGCGAGTTCGAGGACCGTTTCATCGCCATCGGCATGGCGTACAAGATCGTCGGCGGTTTTCGCTTCTACGAACGCGCCGAGATTCGCGACGCGCTCGCCTACCTGCGCATCGTCAACCAGCCCGCCGACGACCTCGCCTTCGAACGCATCGTCAACACCCCCAAACGCGGGCTCGGCGACAAGGCGCTCGCCAAGCTCCACCAGCTCGCCCGCCGCGCGGGCACGCCGCTGACGATCGCCGCCGCGCGCATCCTCGACACCGACGAGCTGACCCCGCAGGCGCGCAAGTCGCTTGGCCGGCTGATCGGCGACATCGCCCGCTGGCGCGACATGGCGAGCGAGCTGCCCCACCCGGAGCTTGCCCGCCAACTGCTCGACGAGAGCGGCTACACCGCGATGTGGCAGGCGGAGAAGTCGGTTGAGGCGGCCGGGCGGCTCGAGAACCTCTCCGAGCTGGTCCGCGCGATGGAGGAATATGAGTCGCTCGGGGCGTTCCTGGAGCATGTCAGCCTCGTGATGGAGCGCGAAGGCGGCGAGCGCGTGCCGCAGGTCACGATCATGACCATCCACGCCGCCAAGGGGCTGGAATTCGACACCGTCTTCCTCGCCGGCTGGGAGGAAGGCCTGTTCCCTTCGCAGCGCGCACTCGACGAGGGGGGCACGCGCAGCCTGGAGGAGGAACGTCGCCTCGCCTACGTCGCGATCACCCGCGCGCGCCGCCGCGCGGTCATCCTCCACGCCGCCAATCGCCGCATCTACGGCCAGTGGACCTCGTCGCTGCCCTCACGCTTCGTCGCCGAACTGCCAGCCGATCACATCGAGACGGAAACCACGATGAGCGGCGGCGAGTCGCTCTGGCGCGCGAACTGGAGCGAGAACGCCGACCCCTTCGCCAACGTCACGCGAGGCTCCGGCCGCGGCCCCGGCTGGCAACGCGCCGCCGGAACGCTGGAGCCGGTCAAGGTCGATGGCGGCAGCTGGACCGCGCGCACCTTCACCCGCGAACCGTCCCGCATCGTCGAGTCCCGCGGCCCCGCGATCAGCCTCGGCAACCCCGGCCGCACCGACCTGTCGGTGGGCCAGCGCGTCTTCCACCAGAAATTCGGCCACGGCGATATCGCCGAGATCGAAGGCAACAAGCTGGAGATCGACTTCGACCAGGCGGGAAGGAAGCGGGTGATGGATAGTTTTGTGACGGTAAACAACTGAAGGCGAGCATCTCGCGGCGCATCGAAGCCGCGTTAACAATCCGCAATAATCGACCCGGTCCATTGACTCGCGCAACCCCGACGCTTGATCCTCACTCCTGCGCCCAGACGAAGGCGCGGGAGCTGAATTATGGAAGAAGCAATGGTCGCGACGCCCGGCGGGCGTGTGACACGAGCATTGGATCGCGCGGAGGTGATCTATTTGCGCGTCTTGCGCGCGGCTATCCTGATCGTAGCGACAGTGTTGTTGGTGCTGGCAGCGATTGGTGCCGCCACTGCGCTGTACAAGATTGCGCAATCTCCCAACTCGGTGGTGGAGCAGGCGAGCACCGTCGCCGCCGACGAACTGGCAGGATCGGCGAACTCCGCTTCGGCCGTGTCGACGACAGTCGAGGTGCCCCGGAATTCTCCGGCGCAGCGGCGCTTCTATGATGACTTTGCCAAGCGATATCATGGCTTGTACCGGGCAAAATTCGAGCGCTTCCAGCGGCCGGACGACAAGAAGCCTACGGTCGGAGAGTTCGATGACCTGACGATTGACACCGCTGGCCGGTTAAGGGCGATCGCAGATGGGGAATTGTCGTTCGACACGGATCGCGCAGACTTGGAAACCTATCTCACGACGCTCGCCAGCGCTGCCGATTTGGCTGAGACGCAGAAGACGCTTGAAGCATACCGTCGCGCGAGAAAAGCTCGGGTCGCGTCGCGCGTTGAACGGGTCCGCTACGAGTCTCGCCGTGGCTGGGATTCGCTAAGCACCACCTGCCCCGCATGGTACGAGTCACCGATAGGATGTGCGGTGACCCGGCAGGTCCCCATTCCCTACAACGCGACAGTATATACAATGCGCTACCCTGACGGCGTGCAGAGCCCTAGCCAAGTCATCAAGGCTTACCAAGACCGCTATTTCAGCCTGCTCGCGGAGCGTCGCGCCAGCAACGCCGCCGAAGCCGACGCGAAGCGCGAGTCAATCCTGATCGGTAAGGCGGAGGGGCGCGCGACCCTTCTTCAGGTCGGGGTAGTACTGGGCGGTTTCCTGCTGCTCATGTTCTTCTTTCTCCTGATTGCAATCGAGCGTCACCAGCGTCGACTTGCAAGGGAGCCTGCACCCTCCAGCCACTGATATCGTCCAAGGATGGATACGCTTTCAACGGCATCCCTATCTCCGCCCAGCCAAGATCGACCCGAGCATCCCGCCCAGGCCCCTCGGCAGGCCACCCCCCATGCCGCCCAGCACCGAACCTAATATCCCGCCCAGCCCCCCTGCCCGCCGCCGCGCGAGGCCATGTGCCCCGCCACCAGCATCGCCAGGATCGGCAGCATCGGCGTGGAGGTGCCGCGCTTCTATGGTGGACAGCAGATCGGCACTGTCCGTCGGCCCGA
>NZ_JAQGLJ010000095.1 GCF_028292945.1 Sphingomonas bacterium
CGGATGCGGCGCGGCGCCGGCGCCGACGATCAGCCCGACCAGCCGCCCGACGGTGGCGGGCGCCAGCGCCGCGCCGCCGTCCGCGTCGATCGAATGGCCGAGCAACAGGCGGATCGCGGCGAGCAGCGCCTCGCCACGTTCCAGATAGCGCCCAAGCCAGAAGAAGTTGTCGGCCACCCGGCTGGGCAGCGTGCCGGGGTTGCGGCGGATGTTGAGCGTATCGGCGGACGGCAGCAGCGACATGGGCGCCTGCGGCTCTTCGCCATGCACCGCGACATCGGCGGACCACATGCCCTCGCCGACCGCGATCGCGCGCGCGTCCGCGCCTTCACCAATGCGCGCGAACCCGCCCGGCAGCACGATCCAGCCGCCGTCCGCGCCACGCGTGGCGAACACGCGCAGCGTGAACGGGCGCGCGACCAACGCATCTTCCGCCACCACGGGCATGGTGGACAGGCGCACGACCTCCTGCCCGACATAATCCTGCGGTCGCCGCGCCATGTCCGCGAGCAGCGTAGCGCGACCTTCGGCGGTCAGCTCCGCCCCATGCACGGCGCGACCTGCCGGCAATCCCAGCGGAGGTGGCCCAAAGGCAGGCGCGATGACGAGCCGATCGAGGTCCCGGACGACGGCGTCGCATTCGCGCTGCTGGCCGCACCACCAGGTCGCGATGTTGGGAAGCCGCAGCGCCGCGCCGGTCAGTTCCTTTGCAAGGCCGGGCAGGAAGGCGGCAAAGGCGGGCGCCTCCAGCACGCCCGCACCCGGCGCGTTGGACAACACCAGGTTGCCCTCCGCCCAAGCGTCGATCAGGCCGGGAACGCCGATCTGGGAATGGCTGTCGAACGCGAGCGGATCGAGCAGGCGCGGATCGATCCGCCGCCACAGCGCATCGATGCGCTTCAGCCCGCAGATCGTGCGGACGTAGAGCTTGCCCTCCAGCGCGGCGAGGTCCGCGCCTTCGACCAGCAGGAAGCCGAGATAGCGGGCAAGATGCGCCTGCTCGGCGTAACTCGGACTGTAACGGCCCGGCGTCAGCAGCCCGATGCGCGGGTCGGTGCGCCGGCACAGCGCCGCGAGGCCTGCCCGCAAGGCGGCGAAGAACGGCGCATGCCGGTGGACGTTGAGGCGATCCTGCAGGCCGCCCAGGGTACGGCCGACCGCAAGCCGGTTTTCCAGCGCATAGCCCGCGCCGACGGGTGCGCGGAGGTGATCGGCAAGCACGCGCCATTCGCCATGGGGGCCGCGTGCGAGATCGAAGGCGACGAAATGGAGGTGGCGACCACCCGGCGGCTCCAGCCCGATCATGCCCCGCAGGAACAGCGGGCTACCGGCGACCAGCGCGGCGGGCAGGCTGCCGTTCGCTACGAGGGTTTGCGATCCGTGCAGGTCGGCGAGCACCGTCTCCAGCAACTCGGCGCGTTGCGCGATGCCGGCGGCGATGCCGTTCCACTCGGCGGCCCGGATGAGCAGCGGCACCGGGGACACGGGCCACAGCCGCTCCTCCGCCTCGCCGACGATCCGAAAGCCCAGACCGATGTCGGCGGCGTGGCGCCGGACGCGCTCGCGGGCGTGGCCAAGATCGTCCGACGCGACTGCGGCGAGCTCGGCGAGCATGGCGAGCCAGGCCGGGTCGTTGCTGGACGCGAGCACATCGTGTGCCGGCGCTCGGGTGCGATAGTCGGCGAGCCAGCGCGCGGCGTGGCTATGGGCGTCGAACACAGGGGCGGGAAGCGTCGCCATTGAGTGGGGTGGTCCACCATCGGGTGCTGCGATGCAACCTTTCCCTCCCCTTCAGGGGAGCGGGTGCCTGAGCGCAGCGAGGGCGGGAGAGGGGCAGTAGGCTACCGCCTGCCGGGTAACACTACCCCTCTCGCTCGTCGCTACGCGGCTCTCCCTCTCCCCTGGAGGGGAGAGGGAAGTTAGAGATCAGGCAGCACCTGGTCGGCGACGCCCCAGCCCTGCAAAGCGCGGCTGTTCACCCGCTTCAACAGCGCCGCGCCGTCGCGCACGCCGTAGCGCGCGGCGGTGTCGAGTGCGCGCAGTTCCGTCCAGCTCACCGGCGCGGCGACCGGCGCGCCTTCCCGAGCGCGGGCGGAGTAGGGCATGATCGCCGTCGCGCCGCGCCCGTTGCGCAGATAGTCGATGAAGATGCGGCCGACGCGCTTGGCCTTGGTCATCACCGCCACGAAGCGGTCGGGCTCCGCCTGCGCCAGCGCGCGCGCGAACCGCTCCGCGAAATCCCGCACCGCCGGCCACTCGGCCTGGGGGCGCAGCGGCACGACCACGTGGACGCCCTTGCCGCCCGACAGCAGCGGGAAACTGGCGAGGCCCAGCTCCGCGAGCTGATCGCGCAGGTACTCCGCCGCCCTCTTCGTTTCGTCGAAGCCAAGCCCCTCGTCGGGGTCGAGGTCGAACACCAGTCGGTCGGGCTTTTCGAGCGCGTCGACGCGGCTGCCCCAGCCGTGGAATTCGATTGTGCCCATCTGCACGCACGCCACCAGTCCGTCGGCGGAGTCGACGTACAGATAGTCCTCGTCACCGCCCTTTTCGCTGACCGCGACGTGGTGAACGTGATCGCCGAACGTGCCGGCGTCGTGCTTCTGGAAGAAGCACTTCTTGCCGCGCCCCTGCGGACAGCGGACCAGGCTTACCGGGCGGTGCCCGGCCCACGGCAACATAGCCGGGGCGATCATCTGGTAATAATCAGCGAGTTCGCCCTTGGTGACATCGGACTCCGGAAAGATAACGCGGTCGCGGCTCGACACCTTAACGGTAGATACCGGGGCAGCGGGCGCAGGTTCGGGCGTTTCCGCCACCACTTCGGCTGCGGGCTTGTCGCCACGCAGGCCCAGGAAGCTGGAATGGCGCAGCGCGCCGTCGGGCGTGACCTCGGCGTAGGCGATTTCCGCGACGAGCTGCGGCTTCACCCAGTGCGCACCGCGCACGGCAGCGCGGGGAGCGGCGACGGTTGGCTCCTTCTGCGCAAGCTTGGCGAGCCGCGCGGACAGGTCGTCCATCAGCCGCGCGTCGAAGCCGGTGCCGACCTTGCCGGCATAGGTCAGCCCGTCAGGCCCGTTGACGCCGAGCAGCAGCGCCCTGAAGCCGCGACCCTTGTCGGACGGCGTCCAGCCGACGATCACGAACTCCTGCCGGAGCGTGCACTTTGCCTTGAGCCACGATTTGGCGCGGCCGCCGCGATACGGCGCGTCGGCGCGCTTGGAGATGACGCCTTCCAGCCCTTCGGCGCACATTTTCGCCAACAGCGGTTCGCCCGGGCCAAGTACATGCTCCGCAAACAGGATGCGGTCCTCGCCGGCGGGGATCAGCGGGCGCAGGCGTTCCTTGCGCTCGACGGTTGTGAGGCCGGTCAGGTCGGCACCGTCGAGCTGAAGCAGGTCGAACGCGAACAGGGTCATGTCCCCGCCGTCTGCGATCGCGTTCTTGAGCGTCGAGAAGTCGGGTTTGCCATCCTTGAACGCGACGATCTCGCCGTCGATCAGCGCCGAGCGCACCGGCAGCGCGGCGGCGGCGTCGGCGATCCGTGAGAACTTGTCGGTCCAGTCGAGGCCCGAGCGGGTGTGGACCTTGGCCTTTCCGCCGCCGATTGCGATCAGCGCGCGGTAGCCGTCATATTTGACCTCGTGCAACCAGCCGGATCCGGCGGGGACGGTGTCGACGAGCGTGCAGAGCTGGGGTTCGGTGAAGGTTGGCGGTGGCAGCTTTCGACCAGAACTTCGCGCCTTTGGCTTAGACGCAGCTTGTGGCGCGGCTGCCGGTGGCTTCGCCGGCTTCATCGCCTTCGCCACCTTGCCCGCGGCGATCTCCTCCATCGTGCGGCCGGTGGCGACGCTCGTCAGTGCGGTCTCCACCAGCGTGTCGGTGCCGCCGGCGTGATCGTCCTCGATCTTGCGCAGTAGCCAGTTCTCGCCCTTCTCCTTCCCGCGCGGCTTCAATCGGATCATCATCCACTCGCCGCGCATCCGCTCACCGTCGAGGACGAGGTGCAGATGTCCTTCGGCAAGCGTCTTGCTCGGGTCCTTGCCCTTGACGGTGGTCCAGGTGCCGCGATCCCACAGCATCACCGTGCCGCCGCCATATTCGCCCTTGGGGATCGTGCCCTCGAACGTTGCGTAGGAGAGCGGGTGGTCCTCCGTCCTGACCGCCAGTCGTTTCTCGCCGGGATCGAGGCTGGGGCCGCGCGTCACCGCCCAGCTCTTCAGCACCCCGTCGAGTTCGAGCCGGAAATCCCAGTGCAGCCGCGAGGCGTCGTGCTTCTGAACCATGAAGCTGTTGCCGCGCGCCTTTGCCATCTCGCCGGCGGGCTCGGCGGTCTTCGCGAAATCGCGCTTGGCGTTGTATCTGGCGAGCGCGTCCTCAGGCACGTTTGCGCGCCGCCGGTTTCTTCGCGGATGCTGGCTCCGGCTCTGCCTTGGCGGCAGGCTTTTTCGCGGCCGGCTTCTTTGCAGGAGACTTCTTAGCCGGCGCGTCGGTATCGTTTGCAGCGCCGGTCGTGGTGCCCCCCCCGCCCTTCTCCATCGATTTCTTGAGCGCCGCCATCAGGTCGACGACGTTGCTGCCGGAGCGGCCGCCGCCGGTCTCCTTGTCCTCGATGATCTTCTTGCCGTTGGCCGCGCGCTTGCGCTCGACCAGCGCCTTGAGCGCATCGACATAGCGGTCGTGGAACTGTTGCGCGTCGAACGGCGCGGTCTTGCGGTCGATCAGCGCGGTGGCGAGGTCGAGCAGCTCGGCGTCGGGCTGCTGATCGGGAATTTCGCGGAAATAGTTCTGCGCCTTGTTGACCTCGTCGGCATAGCGCAACGTCTCCAGCACCATGCCGCGCCCGCATGGCTTCAGGCTGACGACATATTCACGGCCGCGCATCGACAGCTGGCCCAGGCCCACCTTCTTCGCGCGCCGCAGCGCCTCGCGCAGCACGATGAAAGCCTCCTCCGCCAGATCGTCGGCGGGGACGACGAAGTACGGTTTTTCGTAATACAGCACGTCGATCTCATGTGCGTCGACGAACTGGGTCAGCTCCAGCGTCTTCTTGCTCTCCAGCTTGACCGCGTCGATCTCGTCCTGGTCGAGGAGGACATATTCGCCCTTGGAGACCTCGTAACCCTTGACGATCTCGTCGACATCGACCGGGCCGACGCCGGTGACGACCTTCTCGTAATGGATCGGCTTGCCGGTTGGTTCGTGGATTTGCTTGAAGCTGATCGAAGCACCTGATTTGGTGGCGGAATAGATCTCGACCGGGATCGACACCAGGGCGAGCCGGATCTGTCCCTGCCAATACGCGCGCGCCGCCATGTCATGCCCTATCGTTGCGAAGGCGATTCAATCGTTGGCGAGGAGAGTCGTTCCGTGCGCCAGCTTGACGACCTCTCCATCCTACTTGGTGAAGGACTCCGGGCGACGGTCGAGCAGGTCCAACACCGCTCCGGAGGGCCGTGCCAGCTTCACGCCCAGAGGGGTGGCGACGATGGGGCGGTTCACGAGCATCGGGTGGGCGACCATCTGGAGCAGGATGTCTTCGTCCTGCACCGAGGGATCGAGCAGCCCGAGTTCGGCGGCGGGCGTGCCCTTCTCGCGCAGAATGTCGCGCGGCCGGAGCGCCATGGCGGCGAGTAGCTCGACCAGCTGCTCGCGGGTCCAGCCTGCTTTCAGATACTCGACCACCGTCGGCTTATAGCCAGCCGCGCGGACGATCCCGACGACGTTGCGCGAGGTTCCGCAGGCGGGATTGTGGAAGATCGTAATGGGAAAGTCGGTCAACGCGCAGGCTCCTGCCGAAACAGCCAAATGGATAATGTCACCGCGAGTGCGGCACCGGTGAGTTGCGCAGCGATGAACACCGGCACCGATGCGGGAGCGATGCCCGCGAACGTGTCGCTGAACGCGCGCGCGAGCGTCACCGCCGGATTGGCGAACGACGTCGATGCGGTGAACCAATAGGCGGCGGTGATGTAGAGCCCGACGATCGCCGGCGTCGCGTCGGGCCGGAACCGCAGCGCGCCGGAGATGGCGACGAGGAGGCCGAACGTCGCCACCGCTTCGGACCAGGCCTGAGCCGGGCCGTCGCGCAGCTTGGCCGAGACCTGCACCACCGGTTCACCAAACATCAGATGCGCCGCCCAAACACCCAGGATCGCACCGACGATCTGCATGCCGACATAGGCGGCCGCGATCCGTCCGCTCAGCTCGCGTCGCATGGCGAACGCCAGCGTCACGACCGGATTGAAATGCGCGCCGGAGAGCGGGCCGAAAATGGTGATGAGCACGACCAACCCCGCGCCTGTCGCGATCGTGTTGCCCAACAGCGCAATCGCCACATTGCCGCCGGCCAGGCGCTCGCCCATGATTCCCGAGCCGATTACGATCGCCAGCAGCAGCGCGGTGCCGAGCGCCTCCGCGACGAGGCGGCGCGGCAGATCGAACGGCTGCAACGGCGGCTCGAGGCTTGCTGACGGCTTGAGACTGGGCGATGTCACGACGGCATGCTCGCCGGCTGACAGCAGCCGCGCGCCACCACCGCCGCCAGCGGGGCGCAGATTTCGGGCGAACCCAGGCAGCAATCCTCGACCAGATAGCCGAGCAGCGTCGCCATGCGGTTATACTCCGCACTGTAGATGATCGATCGACCCGCGCGCCGGGACGTCACCAGCCCCGCACGACTCAATATCATGAGGTTGGCCGACAGCGAGTTCGGCGGCACGCCCAGCTGGCGCGCGATCTCGCCAGCAGCGATCCCTCCGCTCCCAGCTCGGACCAGCATACGGAACACCGCCAGACGACCTTCGTGCGCGAGCGCCCCCAGCGCATCGGCGGCTTGTCGGCTTTCCATTATTCTACTTTAGTGGAAATATCAGTGCTTGCCAATCGGCGGACCGACTCCAAACGAGGATTGCATGAACGACCTTCCCGCCCTGTCGACCGAGTGCGTCGATCGCCCTGTCTTCGAAAGGCTGCACCACATCCCGCCCGCGACCCATCCACCTCGCTTCCTGCTGCTCTACGGCTCGTTGCGCGAGCGCAGCTTCAGTCGTCTGCTGATCGAGGAGGCCGACCGGCTGCTGCGCCACATGGGCGCGGAGACAAGGATCTACGATCCGCGTGGTCTTCCGCAGCCCGACGACGCGGCGCCGGCTCATCCCAAGGTAGCCGAGCTTCGCGCGCTGTCCCTGTGGTCGGAGGGGCATGTCTGGTGCTCTCCCGAGCGTCACGGCGCGATGACGGGCATCTTTAAAAGTCAGATCGACTGGCTGCCGCTGGAGAGCGGCGGCGTTCGGCCCACTCAGGGGCGAACGCTGGCGGTGTGCCAGGTCAATGCCGGCTCGCAATCGTTCAACACGGTCAACCAGCTCCGCGTCCTGGGTCGGTGGATGCGGATGATCACCATTCCCAACCAGTCGTCCGTCGCCAAGGCCTATGACGAGTTCGACGAGGACGGACGGATGAAGCGATCGGACTATTACGCGCGGCTCGTCGATGTCATGGAGGAGCTGGTCAAGTTCACGCTGCTCACGCGGGGCAACGCCGACTATCTCGTCGATCGGTATAGCGAGCGCGTCGCTCTCGAAAGGTCGGTCCTGCGACTATGATCGCGGGCCGGCGCGATCTGGCCTGCCCCGGCGCCTGCCGCGCTATGGAAACTCGGGCTACCCCGGTTTATAGGTCGACGAGATGACCGATCCCTTCGCCCTGTTCGACACGTGGTTCGCGGAGGCACGCGCGAGCGAGCTCAACGACCCGAACGCGATGGCGCTGGCGACGGCGGACGCGAGCGGCCGACCGTCTGCACGTATGGTGCTGTTGAAAAGCCATGGCTCGGACGGGTTTGTGTTCTACACCAACCGCGAGGGTCGCAAGGCGGCCGACCTCGATGCGAACCCACAGGCGGCGTTGCTGTTTCACTGGAAATCGTTGCGACGGCAAATCCGCATCGAGGGAGCGGTGAATCTCGCGACGAACACCGAGTCCGATGCGTATTTCGCGTCGCGATCGCGCGATTCCCAGCTCGGCGCCTGGGCGTCGGATCAGTCGCGGCCGCTCGATGCGCGCGCGACGTTCGAACGCCGCGTGGCCGACGCGGCAGCGCGGTTCGAGGGGCAGCCGGTGCCGCGACCGGCGCATTGGGGCGGGTATCGCATCGTCCCCGACACGATCGAGTTCTGGCAGGATCGCGAAGCGCGCCTACATGAGCGCCGCGTCTTCACCCGTGCTGGTGACCCCGGCTCTGGGGCCGGGGCAGGCGGCTGGACCGAAGGGTTGCTCTACCCATGACCCTCGACGAACGTCGCCGCATCATACCACTCGCGATCCGCGCCGCGCTGGCGAGCGTCGGCGTCGCGCTGTTCCTGCTCGCGCTGAAGAGCTGGGCGGCATGGCATACCGGCTCGGTGGCGATGCTGGGCAGCCTGGCCGATACCGGGCTCGACCTGCTCGCCAGCCTCGTGACGCTGTACGGCGTCAAGCTGGCGGCGGAGCCCGCCGATCACGACCATCGCTTTGGTCATGGCAAGGCGGAGGCGCTGGCGGCGCTGTTCCAGGTCGCGCTGATCACCGCGTCGGCGGTGGCGATCGGCGTGCGTGCGGTGCGGGCGATCGGCGCGGACGCCCAACCGCAGGACGCGGAGTTCGGGATCGGCGTGTCGCTGGTCGCCATCGTCGCGACCGGCGCACTGCTCTGGTATCAGCGCACCGTGATCCGGCGCACGGGATCGGTCGCGATTCTGGCCGACAACGTCCACTATCAGTCGGACGTGCTGCTGAACGGCGCAGTGATCGTGGCGCTAGCGCTGGATCAGTTGATCGGCTGGCGCTGGGCGGATCCGGTGTTCGGCATCCTGATCGCGCTTTGGCTGGCCTGGAACGCGATCCGCGCCTCATCCAACGCGGTCGACATGCTGATGGACAAGGAATGGCCGGAAACGCAGCGCGCGGCCTTTCTGGACGTCGCCGCTCGCCAACCGGGGCTGAAGGGCATCCACGATTTCCGCACGCGCCGCGCCGGCAGCCACGACTTCGCGCAGTTCCACATGGAGGTGGACGCGCGCCTGACCGTCCACGACGCGCATCACATCGTCGAAAACGTCGAGGCGGCGCTGAAGCGCGCCTTTCCCAAGGTCGAGACGCTGATCCACCTCGATCCGGAGGGTCATGTCGACACGGACAACCCGCTGGTGGAGGCGGAGGTGACGCCGCATTGGTTTGGGAAGCGGGTGTGATGCGCTGCGGTGCTCCCCTGCCGCTTTGCGGGAGGGACTGGGGGAGGGCAGGTCCGTGGCGATGGACCGTGACAGTCCCTCGCCTAACCCGTCGCGCGGGCGGAAGGGGAAACTGACATGAGAATACCCTTCGCGCAGATCGATGCCTTTGCCGATGCACCCTTCACGGGCAATCCGGCGGCGGTAATGCCGCTGACAGCGTGGCTGGACGACGCGACGCTGCAGGCGATCGCGGCGGAGAACAACCTGTCCGAGACGGCGTTTTTGGTGTCGGATGGAGTGGCTGCGGATTTCGCGTTGCGCTGGTTCACGCCGGCCGCGGAAGTGGCGCTGTGCGGGCATGCGACACTAGCGGCGGGGCATTTCGTGTTGTCGTCGGGAGATGCGCGGACGCGAGTGACGTTCGCGACCCGGCAGGCGGGCGTGTTGGAAGTGGCGCGGGTGGACGCTGGCTACACGCTGGCGCTGCCCGCCTGGACGCCGGCGGCGAAGGACCTGGGCGATGTCGCGGCGACGTTGGGCGTGGCCGATCCGGTGGCGACGCTGTGGCACGACAAGGGCTATGCGCTGATCGTCGCGGCTGACGCCCATGCGGTGCGCGCGCTCGATCCCTCCCCCGCCGCATTGGCGACGCTCGAGCCGATGGTGGCGGTGATCACCGCGCCGGGCGATGCAGACTCGGCGAGCGACATCGTCAGCCGCGTGTTCACGCCGGGGTTCGGCATCCATGAGGACCCGGTGACCGGGTCCGCGCACGCCGTCGCGGTGCCCTATTGGGCGGAGCGGCTTGGGCGGACGCGGTTCAATGCGTTCCAGGCGAGCGCGCGCGGCGGGCGGTTGAGCTGTTCGCTGGAGGACAATCGCGTGGTGCTCGGCGGCGCGTGCGTGACGGTGATCGAGGGCACGTTCCTGTTGCCGTGAGATCCTCCCCGTTTACGGGGAGGTGGCAGCCGCGCAGCGGCTGACGAAGGGGACTCTCGACGGGCGGCTCGCTCGCGGCCCGCCCCCTCCACCACGCCACTGCGCGGCGCGGTCCCCCTCCCCGTGAAGGGGGAGGATTTCAGCGCCTATCGAAGCCGGCCACCACCTGCCCTAGCGTCCTGACCAGCGGACCGCGTTCGCCATCGGGCGTATGCCCCAGCCGCACCACCACGACACCGCGACCCGGCCCGCTGTCGGGGCTGGCGATGACGTACTGCCCCAGATGCCCGACCATCGACACCGCCGTCGCCGGACCGGTGCCGGGGAACAGCACGGGGGCGTCGCTGCCGGGGCGGTTGAGCCAGGTCTGGCCGCCATATTCGGGGTTCGCGGACGGCGCCTTCAGGAACGCGAGCCAGCCGGGCGCGATCACCGCCCGGCCTTCGCGGCTGCGGCCGTCGAGGAGGAGCATCCCCATCCGGCCCCAGTCGTCGAGCGTCATATGGATCAGCGACCCGCCGATCTGCGTCCCCGCGCCGTCGAACTCCAGCACCGCACTGGTCACGCCGGCGGGGCCGAACAGCCGCTCCTGCGCGAACCGCTGGTACGCAGAGGCGCGCACGCGCGGTTCGCGCGAGGGGGTGAGCGCGCGGGCGACGATCTCCGACAGGATGATCGTGGTCAGCGAGCTGTATTCAAACGCCTCGCCCGGCTTGCTCTCCAGTGGCTGCGCGATGGCGTAGGCGGCCATCGCGTTCGTGCCGCTGACGAACAGCGCCTGGTTGGTGTCCGAGTTCTCGACCGGCGTGCCGACCTCGATATGGCGCAGGCCCGATCGCATCTGCAGCAACTGGCGCAAGGTGATCGCCGCCTTGGGCGTGCCGCGCCACTCCGCGACCGGGGCGGGCGCATCGAGTTGCAGCCGCCCGTCGGTGACGAGCGCGCCGATCAGCATCGCGGTGACGGTCTTCGCCATCGACCAGCTGATGAAGCGGGTCTGGTCGGAATAGCCTGGTCCGTAGGCTTTCAACACACGGCAGCCATCGGCGAGCACGAGCATCGCGCGCGTTTCGCCTTGATCGCGCAACAGCGTGCGCACCGGTTCTGCACTGCGCGACGCATCGACGCCAAGGCAGCGGGACTCAAAGAAGGGCGTCGTCGACGACGGCGCGTCGCCGGCTGCGAGTACGAGCGGAAGCAGGGCAAGCTTGCGGATCACGGCATCCACGATACGGTGTCGGGCGATGCTGGCAAGACGCTCAATCCTTCTCGCGCTCGCCGCGATTCTGCTGACGGCGGCGCTGGCCGCGTGGCTCTACGTCCGCTCCCTCACCCCGCAACTCCAGCTCGGCGTCGGCTATGCGGCTCGCGTCGCGTGCGCGTGCCGGTTCATCGGCAATCGGCCGCTGGCGCAGTGCCGGACGGACTTCGAGGCGGGGATGGAGCCGATCCGGCTGACGGAGGATGCCGCGAGGAAGAGCGTCACCGCGTACGTGCCGCTGATCGCGAGCCGGACCGCGACGCTCGACCCGGTGCTGGGTTGCCAGCCGGAGAGATTCCGAGGGGCGGCGCGGGAGGTTCGCTGAGTTCCCCTCCCGCTTGCGGAAGGGACACGGCCGAGTTCCCCTCCCGCCTGCGGGAGGGGCTAGGGAAGGGCCTGTTCGGGAACGACGCCGCTTGTCACAAGCCCTCCCCCAGCCCCTCCCGCGAGCGGGAGGGGAGTGCTCGCCACCGTCTCCGCAATCCAGCCGCCGCCCAGCACGCGGTCGCCATCGTACAGTACCGCCGCCTGCCCGGGCGCGACGCCGTACTCCGGCTGATCGAACACCAACATCTCGCCGTCGAATCGCGCCGGCACCGGCTTGGCGAGGCTGCGCACCTTCGCGGTCAACCGACCGGACCAGTCCCCGAGCCGGTTGACCCCGCTCAGCCGCGCCGCCTCCACTGCCAGCGCCCGCCTGGGCCCCACCACCACGCGGCGCGACTCGGGTTCGAGGCGGATTACGTACAGCGGCTCGCCCCCTCCCCCGCCCAGCGTCAGCCCGCGACGCTGGCCGACGGTGTAGTGGATCAGGCCGGGGTGCTCGCCCAGCGTGCGGCCTTCGAGGTCGACGATCGCGCCCGCGCTGTCCGCCTCCGGGCGCAGCTTGCGGACGAGCGCGGCGTAATCGCCGTCCGGAACGAAGCAGATGTCCTGGCTGTCCGCCTTGCCGGCGACGCCCAGCCCCAGCTCGGCCGCGATCTCGCGCACCCGCGCCTTTGGTAGCGAGCCCAGCGGGAAGCGAAGATAGCCGAGCTGTTCCGCCGTGGTGGCGAACAGGAAATAGCTCTGGTCACGCGCTGGGTCGGCCCCGCGGTGCAGCTCGGAGCCGTTGCGGCCCTCGACCCTGCGGACGTAATGACCGGTCGCCAGGCAGTCCGCCCCCAACTCCCGCGCCAAGCCCAGCAGATCGGTGAACTTCGGCCCCATGTTGCACTGGACGCACGGGATCGGCGTGCGGCCGGCAAGGTACTCGTCGGCGAAACGGTCGATCACCGTTTCGCGAAAGCGCGTCTCGTGATCGAAGACATAATGCGCGATGCCGAGCCGGTCGCACACCGCGCGCGCGTCGCGGATGTCGCGCCCTGCGCAGCAGGAACCGGCGCGGCCGACCGCCTCGCCATGATCATAAAGTTGCAACGTGACGCCGATCGTCTCCGCGCCCGTCTGCGCCGCCAGCGCCGCGACGACGGACGAATCCACGCCCCCCGACATCGCCACCACGATGCGTTTGCCGGCCAGATCCGGGCCAAGCTGAAAATCCGCGGCGTCCACAGCGTCGACACATAAGGCACAACCCACGTTAGGGAAGGTCAACGAAGCCTTGCGTTCGGTTTTACCCGCCCTTCACGACGGCCGGTCTACCGCGACGGTCCCCTACATGGACTCGTCGCAAACTCTTGGATCTTCACTTCTCCTTTGATCGCGCTTGCGAGGTCACCGTCCTGCCGCACGATCTGGCGGTGCTGATGGTCGGCGTCGCGCAGCGTCAGGCGGCGAGCGCGACCGCGTTGGCGCAGGCGGGGCTGTATGTGGCGGACCCGGTGCTGTTCCGCCCGCTCCACGGCGCGTTCAACGGCCCCATGGCTGCGACGTATCGCCGGTGGAAGGAACCATGAAGACGCCGTTTACCGAGGCGTTTCAGCCGATCTTCAAGCGCGGCAAGTATCTGCCGTCTTCAACGACACACGATGGGGCCATCGCCCCCAAGGGTTTTTAGCTGATGATGGAACACCAGAAAATCCGCCCCGCCAAGGTGATCGGGCCGCTCGGCGAGTCGCTGACGCTCGACTCCTTGCCGCCGCCACAGACCACGCGGTGGGTCGTGCGCCGCAAGGCGGAGGTGGTGGCGGCCGTGAATGGCGGGCTGTTGTCGGTCGATGAAGTGTGTGAGCGCTACAACCTCACGGTGGAAGAGTTCGCCGGCTGGCAGCGCGCGATCGATCGCTCGGGGATGCCGGGCCTGCGCGTCACCCGCATCCAGCATTATCGCTCGCTGTACGAGCGCCAGCACAAGTATTGAGGTCGCGGCAAGGTATTCGTTGTCGAAGCGGAACAGAAACGCCACTTCGCGAGTCTTGCTCTTCAACACCGGCGCGTTCTGGCCGGGTAACGGAGGGCGAACATGATCAACTTTCTCATCTGGCTGGTCGTTGGCGGCGTGGTCGGCTGGCTCGCCAGCATCATCATGAAGACCGATGCGCAGCAGGGCATCTTTCTGAACGTCATCGTCGGCATCGTCGGCGCCTTCATTGCCGGTCTGGTCGTCAGCGGCGGCTCGATCAACAACGCACCGCTGAACATCACGTCGTTCCTGGTGTCGCTGGTCGGCGCCGTCGTGCTGCTCGCGATCGTCAACCTGGTCCGCCGCGGCCGGGTTCGCTGATCGGCTGAGACGCGTTTGAACAAACCCGTGTCGAGAGATCGGCGCGGGTTTTTCACGGGAGGAAGACATCATGATGTGGCTTCTCATGGTCCTCATCGTCGGAGGACTCGTCGGCTGGCTCGCCAGCATCGTCATGCGGACGGATGCGCAACAGGGTATTCCCCTGAACATCGTCGTCGGCATCGTCGGGTCGTTCATCGGCAACGGCGTCCTCGGGTTCCTGTTCCCGGGCTCGGACACGCTGGGTAGCTGGCCGCCAAGCATCGGCGCGGTCCTTGCCGCGTTTGTCGGCGCGATCATCCTGCTGGCGATCGTCAACCTGGTTCGGCGCGGCCGGGTCCGCTGATCGGCTGACCCAGTCCCGACAAGGCCCGCGCAGGGGTGACCTGCGCGGGTTTTTTGGCGTCAGTCGAGCAGGAACCGGACCTGCACGGATACGCTCAATTCCGCTTCTCCGGCGGCTATCTCGGTACGTGCATCGGCGGCTGCGATCCGGGCATATACGACCGGTGGACGCGGCCCGCCCGAGCTGACGCCGGCTTCCGCGATCGAGATGATCCGCCGCACCCGCAGCCCCGCTGCTTGCGCGTAGAGTTCGGCGCGGGCGCGGGCGATCTTGATTGCCTCCGTGCGCGCCTCGTCCAGCGCCGCGTCGGGCTGATCCACCGTCAGGCTCGGCCCGTCGATCTGATTTGCGCCCGCCGCTACCAGCGCGTCCAGAATGCCGCCTGCACGGGCGACGTCGCGGAAGCGGATGGCGACGGTGTTGGTCGCCTGATAGCCGGTGATCTGCGGCGGTTGGTTCTCCACATAGCGATATTGCGGACTCAATCCGACGTTCGCCGTCGCGATGTCGCGCGGCTGCACGCCGGCGCGGCGCAGTGCCGCCAGCACGCGGCTCATCGCGCTCGCCTGGTCGGCCAGCGCAGCGGCGGCGGTGACGGCCTGGGTCACGACGCCTGCGCGGATCGTCGCCACGTCTGGTACGCGTGAGACGCGGCCCTGCGCGCTGACGTCCAGCACCGTGCCGGCGACCGGCACCATCTGCACCCCCGGCTCTGCCTGGGCAAAGGCGGCGGCGGGCGTCAGCGCCAGCAGCGCCAGGAAGGTGCTCATACGCATGCGAATTCCCCTTCTTTATCGGATGTCTGGCTTCGCGCCTGCCTTCACCAACCGCAACCCACGCTGAACGATCCTGCGCGCCCGTTCCGCGAGCTCTTGAGTGAAGTGATATATTCTTCTAATACACATGGCGAAGAGCGGCGCGGTCGCGCGGCAGAGGCTGTTGGCGAGCGCATGGATCACGAGTCGGGACAGATCGGGCAGGAACGGCTGGCGTTGGACGGCGCGGTCGCGAAACCGCGGCGCGGACGGCGGATCGCGGTGATCGCGGCAGTGCTGGCGGTTCTGCTGGGGATGTACGTGGTCTTCGGTCGGGGCGGCGACAAACCGGCGGCCGAGCGTGGACCTGGAGCCGAGCAGGCTCCGCCTGTCACCGTGATGGCGCCAGGCCGGCAGACGGTCGACCGCGTCATCACCGCCAACGGCTCGCTCGCCGCACGTCGCGAGCTGCCGGTCGGCGTCGCCGGCGAGGGCGGGCGCGTGACGCGCGTGCTGGTCGACCCGGGCCAGTGGGTCAGCGCAGGGCAGGTGCTCGCCACCGTCGACCGATCGGTACAGATGCAGACCGCCGACAGCCTGTCCGCGCAGATTCGGGTAGCACAGGCCGATGCCAACCTTGCGCAGGCACAGCTGACCCGTGCGCAGGCGCTGGTGGCGAACGGCTTCGTCAGCCGCGCCGATATCGAAACGCGCACCGCCGCGCGAGATGCCGCCGCCGCCCGCGTCCGTGTAGCGCAGGCGCAACTGGGGCAGCAGCGTGCTTCCACCAGCCGACTCGACATCCGTGCCCCCGCCGCCGGTCTGGTGCTGACCCGACAGGTGGAGCCGGGGCAGATCGTTAGCGCCGGCTCGGGCGTGCTGTTCCGGATGGCGCAGGGCGGCGAGATGGAGATGCGCGCCGCCTTGTCCGAGGCCGATCTGGCGGGGCTGCGCGCCGGCGCCCGCGCCAGCGTGACCCCGGTCGGGACGGAGGCCAAGTTCGCCGGTCAGGTCTGGCAGGTCTCGCCCGTGATCGACCCGCAGACGCGCCAGGGCGTGGCGCGCATCGCGCTGCCCTACAACGTCGCGCTGCGCCCCGGCGGCTTTGCGACCGCGTGGATCGTCGCCGGCGCCAGCACGGTGCCGATGCTGCCCGAATCGGCGGTGCAGAGCGATCGGGCGGGCAATTACGTCTACATCGTCGATGCCGGCGACAAGGCGGTGAAGCGCGTGGTCAGGACCGGCGGCGTGACCGATCAGGGTGTCTCCATCCTGGACGGGCTGACCGGCACCGAGCGGGTGGTGGTCGCCGCCGGTGCGTTCCTGTCGCCCGGTCAGAAGGTCAAGCCGCTGATGCAGGTCCGAACGGGCGCGTCGGCCCCCGCAACCAAGGCGAGCTGACATGAGCTTTCGCAACATCTCCGCTTGGTCGATCCGAAATCCGGTCGTGCCGATCGTGCTGTTCCTGGCGGTGACGATCGCCGGGATCATCAGCTTCATGCGGCTGGATGTGAATCAGAACCCCGACATCGACTTCCCGGTCGCCTATGTCTCGATCAGCCAGCCGGGTGCGTCGCCGACCGAGCTGGAGACGCAGGTCACCAAGCGGGTCGAAGCGGCCGCGCGCAGCGTGCAGGGCGTCGACGAGCTGCGCTCGACCGTGCAGGAGGGCTCCACCAACACCGTCCTTCAGCTCAAGATCGGCGCGGATATCGATCGCGCCGTCGACGATCTGCGCAATGCGATCCAGCAGATCCGCTCCAACCTGCCCGACGGCATCCTGGAGCCGCAGATCGGCCGCGTCGACACTACCGAAAACGACATCGCCAATTTTTCCGCCACCACCAGCGACATGACGATCGAGCAGCTGAGCTGGTACATCGATGACACGGTCACCAAGGAGCTGCTGTCGATCGCCGGCATGGGCGGGATCGAGCGCAACGGCGGCGTCAGTCGCGAGATCCGCGTCATCCTTGATCCCGTAAAGCTGCAATCGCTGGGGCTGACCGCACCACAGATCAACGCGCAGCTGCGCCAGACGAACCTGAACGCCACCGGTGGCCGCGCGCGCATCGCGGGCACCGAGCAGTCGGTTCGCGTCTTGGGCAATGCGACGGACGTGTGGGCGCTGGGCAACACGCTGATTAGCGTCGGCCAGGGCCGCACCGTCCGCTTGCGCGACATCGCCGACGTGCGCGACGGCTTCGCCGAACAGCGTTCGCGGGCGGCGATGGACGGCAAGCAGGTCGTCTCGTTCGATTTCAAGCGGACCAAGGGGGCATCGGACGTGACCGTGTTCCATGAGGCCGAAAAGAAGCTCGAAGCGCTGGAAAAGCGCAACCCGCGGGTCAAGTTCACGCTGTTGTCGACCAGCGTCAAGGATACCGAGATCGCCTATGAGGGCGCGCTTGAGGCGATGATCGAGGGCGCAGTGCTCGCGGTATTCGTCGTGTTCCTGTTCCTGCGCGATTGGCGCGCGACCGCCATCTCCGCGCTTGCGATCCCGTTGTCGGCGATCCCCACCTTCTTCTTCATGGAGCTGATGGGGTTCAGCCTCAATCAGATGACGCTGCTGGCGCTCAGCCTGGTGGCGGGTGTGCTGGTGGACGATGCGATCGTCGAGATCGAGAACATCGTCCGGCACATGAAGATGGGCAAGACCGCCTATCAGGCGTCGATCGACGCCGCCGATGAGATCGGGCTGGCGGTGCTTGCCACGACCATGGCGATCGTCGCGGTGTTCATGCCGGTGTCGGTGATGCCGGGCATCTCGGGGCAGTTCTTCAAGAATTTCGGGCTCACCGTCGTCGCGGCGGTGCTGATGAGCCTCGCGGTCGCGCGGCTGATCACGCCGATGGTCGCCGCCTATATGCTCAAGAGCCACGGCCATGCCGATTATCAGGACGGGCCGGTCATGCGCTTCTACATGCGCACGCTGCGCTGGACGGTGGACATCAGCCGCTTCCGTGCGGCGAAGGCACGGGCGCGGACCTGGCTCGGCCGCCGCGCGGCTCGCTTTCTCGATCATCGCGTCTGGGTAATGGGGATCGCGGCGCTGTGCCTCGTCGCGACCGTGATGATCTTCCAGGCGCTGCCGCAGCAGTTCCAGCCGCCGCAGGACGACGACCGCTCCACGGTCATCGTCACGCTGCCGCCCGGCTCCACGCTGTTGCAGACCGAAGCGGTCGTCACCCGCGTGGCGGAGATGCTGAAGCGGCGCGAGGACATGGTGGTGTCCGTCTATCAGCGCGCCTTTACCGGCAACGGCCGCGTCACCGCGACGCTCACTCCCGATCGCAAGATGACGAGCGTCGAATTCGAGCGTTCGATGGCCCCCAGCCTGGCGGCGATCCCCGATGCCCGCGTCTCGTTTCAGAACAGTTCCGGCTGGGGCGGGCCGAGCCGCGACATCACGCTGGTGTTCGGCGGCGATGACCCCGGCCAGTTGCAGGCGACCGCCGACAAGATTGTCGCCGAGATGCAGGGCATGCGCCAGCTGCAAAGCCCGCGCACCGAGGGCGGGTTGCAGCGACCGGAAATTGTGATCCGACCGCGCATGGACCTGGCTGCCGATCTCGGCATCACCACCGCCGCGCTCTCGAACGCGATCCGCGTCGCCACGATTGGCGACGTCGACCAGAACTCCGCGCGTTACTCACTGTCCGACCGGCAGATCCCGATCCGCGTCACCTTCTCCGAACAGGCGCGCGAGCGGCTGGCCAATATCGAGAACCTGGCAGTGCCGACGCAGTCGGGCGGGTCCGTCCCGCTCAAGGTCGTCGCCGACATCGGCTTTGGCGCGGGTGCAACCCAGATCGACCGGATATCGCAGCAACGCCAGCTGACGGTCGGGGCGGACCTCGCGCCTGGGATCATCGAAAGCGAGGCGCTCAAGGAGATCAACAAGCTGCCGACCGTCGCCAACCTGCCGATCGGGATTTCCCGACTGACGGTCGGCCAGTCCAAGGCGCAGCAGGAATTGATCACCAATATCGTCGTCGCGGTGTTCGCCGGCTTCTTCCTGCTCTTCGCGGTGCTGGTGCTGCTGTACCGCCGCTTCCTGCCGCCGTTCGTCAACCTCGGCTCACTGTTCCTGGCGCCGCTGGGTGCGTGCATCGCGCTGTGGATCGCCGGCATGCCGGTGTCGATGCCGGTCTATATCGGCCTGCTGATGCTGCTCGGGATCGTCGCCAAGAACTCGATCCTGCTGGTCGACTTCGCGCTGGAGGAGATGAGCAAGGGCGTGCGCCGGCTCGACGCGATCCTTGACGCCGGGCACAAGCGCGCGCAGCCGATCGTGATGACCACCGTCGCGATGGTGGCGGGCATGATCCCGACCGCGCTGTCGCTGACCGGCGACAGCTCGTTCCGCGCACCGATGAGCGTCACGGTGATGGGCGGGCTGATCCTGTCCACGGTGCTGACGCTGCTGATCGTGCCGTCTAGCTTCAGCCTGGCGCTGGGCGTCGAGCGGGCGATCGGGGCCAAGCTGGGCCGCCGCCTGCTGACCTATCGCCCCGGCGACGACGGCTCGCCGGTGATCGATGGCCCCGTGCCTCGCCCCGCGCTTGCCGGACAGGGGGGACGGCTGGGGTTCGATCCCGACGCGACCCGACCGGCGGAGTAGTCATCAGGCTTGTGAACTTCCCCGCGCCCCGCTCATTGTCGCCGTTATGAGTATCCGCTCCCGAGCCGGTTTTGACGCCCCGCCGCCGGGACTGGTGCGGATGCGCATGGTCGCGACAGGACTCCTGTTGGCGATGGCTGCAGTCTATCTGGTCAGCCGCCAACTGACCGATCTCCACCCGGCCTGGGGCTTCGTGCGCGCGTTCGCGGAGGCCGGGATGGTCGGCGGCATGGCGGACTGGTTCGCGGTCACCGCGCTGTTCCGCCATCCGCTTGGGCTTCCCATCCCGCACACCGCGATCGTACCCCAGAACAAGGACCGCATCGGGGACCAGCTGGCGAGCTTCCTGCGCGAGAATTTCCTGGTCACCGCCGTGATCGCCCGGCGCACGCGCAACCTGGACGTAGCGGGCGCGGTCGCGCATTGGCTCACCGACCCGGCGGAGGCCGCCGGCGGCCGGTTTCGCGCCGGCGCGTCCAAACTGGTGGCGCAGGTGCTGGAGGCACTCGACCCTCAGCGGCTGGGCGGGATGCTCAAGGCGGCGGCCGCCAACCGCTTGCGCGAAACGGCCGTGGCGCCGATCGCCGGCCAGCTGCTGAAGGCGGCGATGGCGGAGAACCGGCACAAGCCGCTGCTCGACGCCGCCATCGTCTGGGCAGGCAAGGCGCTGGCCGACAATGATCACCTGATCCGCCAGATCGTCCACGACAAGGCGGGGACAGTGCTGCGCTGGACCGGACTGGACGAGACCATCGCCAACCGGTTGATCGACGGGATCGCCAAGCTGCTGACCGAGATGCGCGAGGACCCTCGGCACCCGCTGCGCGTGCGCGCGGAGAACGGGCTCGACATCCTCGCCTGGGACCTGCGCTTCGATCCCGAGACGGGCGCGCGCGTCGAACGGCTTAAGTCGGAACTGATCGACAATCCCGCGTTGCAGCGGTTCCTCGACGGGTTGTGGGAGGCCGCGCGCGCGGGGCTGCTGGGGATCGCGCGCGACCCCGAGCGGGCGATGCGCGGCCGGCTGGGCGACGTGCTGCGCCAGCTCGGCGAGACGTTGCAGAACGACCGGCGGCTCGCGCGGACGATCAACCGGTTCGTCCGTCGCGCCGCGGTCGGTGTCGCTGCCGACTATGGCGACGGCATCGTTCGACTGGTGTCAGAGACGGTGCAGAGCTGGGACACACAGACCATCACCCGCCGGCTGGAGAACGCGGTCGGCAAGGACCTGCAATATATCCGCGTCAACGGCACGCTGGTCGGCGGGCTGGTGGGGCTGGTGATCCACGGCGTGGACGTGGCGCTCGGCTAGGCTTGCTCCCTGCGGCGGGATGCCCCAAGGGAACGACCAATGAGCGTCATGGCCGATTTCGAGCAGATCAGCGCGGACGGCGGCACGCTCCGCTTTCGCGGCGACCTGTTGCTCGCCCGGCTGAACGGGCTGCCCGATCGGCTCGACGCGGTTGGTGGACCGGTCAAGCGCATTGATCTGTCGGCTGTCGACCGTATCGACACGGTCGGGGCCTGGCTGGTGCATCGCTTTGCCACGAAGCACAATGCGCAGGTCGCGGGGCTGGACGACGATAGTCAGCAGCTGTTCGACCAGGTGGTGCGCGCCGAACAGCCGGTCGTCACCCGCGCGACGCCACCCAACAGCCTGACCCGGCTGGCTGCCGAAGTCGGCGCGGCGGTGGTGACCACCGGGCGTACGTTGTTCGGTCTGCTCGGCTTTCTGGGCGCGACCACGATCGCCTTCGGCAACGTCATCCGCCATCCTAGCCGGTTTCGCTTCAACGCCACCGTCCAGCGGTTCGAGGTGGTCGGCGTGTCGGCGCTGGGCATCATCGGGCTGATGAGCTTTCTCATCGGCATGGTGATCGCGCAGCAGGGCGCGGTGCAGCTGCGCCAGTTCGGCGCGGAGGTGTTCACGATCAATCTCGTCGGACGGCTGACGCTGCGTGAGATGGGCGTGCTGATGACCGCGATCATGGTCGCGGGGCGCTCCGGTTCTGCATTCGCGGCGCAGCTCGGCACCATGAAGCTGACCGAAGAGATCGACGCGATGCGCACGATCGGCGTCTCGCCGATGGAGGCGCTGGTGGTGCCGCGCACGCTTGCCGCGATCCTGATGATGCCGTTGCTCGGCTTCTACGCCTCGGTGCTGGCGTTGATCGGCGGGGGGCTGTTGACTTGGGTGACGCTGGGCATTCCGCCCGTCACCTTCGTTCAGCGGCTGCGCGAGGTGGTGCCGATCACCGACCTGTATATCGGCCTGATCAAGGCGCCTGTGTTCGGGGCCATCATCGCG
This sequence comes from Sphingomonas bacterium, assembly GCF_028292945.1. Classification (GTDB taxonomy): domain Bacteria; phylum Pseudomonadota; class Alphaproteobacteria; order Sphingomonadales; family Sphingomonadaceae; genus Sphingomonas. The sequence goes on from NZ_JAQGLJ010000095.1 coordinate 22,114, forward strand.
ATCGCCGGATGCTTCCAGGGCATGCAGGTCGAAGGCGACGCGGAACAGGTTGGCAGCCGCACCACCGCGGCGGTGGTGCAGGCGATCTTCCTCGTCATCGTGCTCGACGCGTTCTTTGCGGTGTTCTTCACCTGGGTGGGGTGGAACTGATGGCTTCCATCCCTTCACGTCGGCGCAAGGACGATGCGATCATCTCGGTGCGCGGCCTGCGCAACGGCTTTGGCGAACAGATCGTCCACGACGGTCTCGACCTTGAGGTCCGGCGTGGTGAGATCCTCGGCGTGGTCGGCGGCTCCGGCACGGGCAAGTCGGTGCTGATGCGCTCGATCATCGGCCTGCAGCCGCCGCTGGCGGGCGAGGTGACGGTGTTCGGCGAGGAGACGCTGGACCGCGAGGAACTGGAGACGATCGACATCCGCAAGCGCTGGGGCGTGCTGTTCCAGGGCGGCGCGCTATTCTCGACGCTGACGGTGGCAGAGAATGTCGAAGTCCCGCTGCGCGAATTCTATCCCGAGCTGAAGCAGTCGCTGCTCGACGAGATCGCGGCTTACAAGGTCGTCATGACCGGCCTGCCGCCCGAGGCCGGGCCGAAATACCCGGCGGAGCTTTCCGGTGGCATGAAGAAGCGCGCGGGCCTGGCGCGCGCGCTGGCGCTCGACCCGGAACTGCTCTTCCTGGACGAGCCGACCGCCGGCCTCGACCCGATCGGCGCGGCCGCGTTCGACGAGCTGATCCGGGGGCTGCAGAACACGCTCGGCCTGACTGTATTCCTGATCACGCACGATCTCGACACGCTGTACGCGATCTGTGACCGGGTCGCGGTGCTGGCGGACAAGAAGGTCATCGCCGTCGGCACGATCGACGAGCTGCTGGCGCTGGATCACCCGTGGATCCAGGAGTATTTCCGGGGTCCGCGGGGTCGCGCGGCGGTGGCGAGCGTAGAACATAACCAGGCGACGGACACGCGTCCGACCGCCACGAACACCAGCTCGGTCGTCCCCGCGCAGATAGAGGCACGCTGATGGAAACCCGCTCCAACCACGTCCTGGTCGGCACCGTGGTGCTGATCCTGCTCGCCGTGCTGGCGCTGTTCACCGTGTGGTTGGCGCGGCTCGGCACCGCGTCGGAGAAGGAATACGACATCTTCTTCAACCAGGCGGTCGACGGCGTCGCAAAGGGCTCTGCGGTCACCTATGCCGGCGTGCCGTCAGGGCAGGTGAAGGACATCGAGATCTACAGGCCCGATCCGCAGTTCGTGCGGGTGCGGATCGCGATCGATCCCAAGACGCCAATCCTGCAGGGTACCTTCGCGACCGTGCAGGCGAGCTTTACCGGCACCAGCACGGTGACGCTGGACGGGGGCATCCGGGGCCGGCCGGAGCTTGCGTGCCCAGGCGGCGACAAGGGACCGGGCTGTCGCTACGGCGTCCCGGAGATCCCGCCCAAGGCGGGCGGCTTCGGCGCCATCCTCGCTTCCGCGCCGCAGCTGCTGGAGCGCCTGTCGAGCCTGACGGAGCGGCTGACGATCCTGTTGGGCGATCGCAACCAGGTCTCGATCGCGGGTATCCTCAACAACACCAGCCGCCTGACCGACGCGCTCGCCGATCGCGGGCCGGAGATCGCCGCGACGATGGCGCAGACGCGTATCGCCATCCAGCAGGCAGGCGATGCCAGCCAGAAGATCGGCGAGCTCGCGGCCACAACCAACGGCGTGCTGGCCGACGAGATCCGGCCGACGGTGCGAAATCTGAACCGCACCATCGATGCGGCGCGGCAAAGCGCGGAAACGCTGAACCAGACGATTGGCGAGGCCCGGCCGGGGCTGCAGACCTTCTCGCGTCAGACAATCCCCGAGGCGAACCAGCTGGTGTACGACCTGCGCCAGACGGCGGCGGCATTGTCGTCGGTCGCCGAAAAGGTTGATCGCGGTGGGGCCACCTCGCTGATCGGCTCGTCGAAACTCCCCGATTACAAGGGCAAGTGATCATGACCCGCTTCCTCGCTCGCCTTCCGGTCCTCGGCGCCGCGCTGCCGCTGGCGGCCTGCTTCAGCTTCGGTGCCAAGCCGCCGCCTTCACTGCTGACCTTGACCGCCGCCACACCGATCACGGTCGGGCAGGCGCAGAGTTCAGCTTCGGCGCGGGCGATCGTGGTGGCGGTGCCGACCACACCGGCCGCGCTGGCGGCGCTGCGCGTGCCGGTCCAGACTACCCCGACCGAGATCGCCTATGTCGAGAACGCGCAGTGGGTGGAGCCCCCTGCCCGTCTGTTCGCGCGGCTGCTCGCGGACACGCTTACGGCCGGCGGCACGGTCGTGCTGACGGGCGTGCAGTCGGTCGACAGCCCGGCGGGGTCGTTACGTGGCGAGCTGCGTCAATTCGGCTTCGACGCCACCGCGCGCACCGCCGTCGTCACCTTCGACGCGCTGTTGACACGCGGCGGTGGCACGACGGTCGAGAAGCGCCGGTTCGAGGTGGCGGTCCCGGTGGCGGCGATCGACGCGGCGACGGCCGGAATCGCGCTGAACGACGCGGCGAACCAGGTGGCGGCGCAGGTCGCGGGGTGGGCCGCTCGATAGGGGCGGAGCATCCAGCCCCCTGAAGGTTTCGCTGCCCTACAGGCGACCAA
>NZ_JAQGLJ010000099.1 GCF_028292945.1 Sphingomonas bacterium
AAGTCGACGCTCGGCTATGTGCTGGGCGGGCGGCCGGGGTATGAGGTGACGGGGGGGAGCGTGAGGTTCCGCCCTATCACTGGCGCAGGCGACACCACCTCCGTTCGTGTCGAGCGTAGTCGAGACACATTGTCCCTCGACTTCGCTCGGGACGAACGGGAGCGGGGTGACTCGGCTCGGGATCAACGGGAGGGGGTTGCCACCGCGTCTGCCGACGGCGACTGGATCGACCTGCTCGCGCTCGACCCCCACGAGCGGGCCGCCGCCGGCCTGTTCCTCGGCTTTCAATATCCGGTTGAAATCCCCGGCGTCTCCAACGTCCAGTTCCTGCGCGAATCCCTCAACGCCCAGCGCGCGTCGCGTGGCGAGAAGCCGCTGTCGGGCGCGGAGTTCCTGAAGCTCGCGCGCGGCGAAGCGGCGAAGCTCGACATGGACGCCGACATGCTCAAGCGCCCCGTCAATGTCGGCTTCTCCGGCGGCGAGAAGAAGCGCAACGAGATGGTGCAGATGGGGATTATCGACCCCAGCTTCGCGATCCTGGACGAGACCGACAGCGGCCTCGACATCGACGCGCTGCGCATCGTCGGCGACGGCATCAACCGCATCATGCGCCGACCGGACAAGGCGGTGCTGCTGATCACCCATTACCAGCGGCTGCTCGACTATGTGCGGCCCGACTTCGTCCACGTCCTCGACGGCGGCGTCATCACCCGCACCGGCGGGCCGGAGCTGGCGCACGAGTTGGAGCGGCAGGGTTACGGGGTGGCGGCGTGATGATCCTCCTCGGCACGGGGAGGGGGACCGCGACGCGAAGCGGCGTGGTGGAGGGGCCTCTCCACGAATGTGATCTTTTGGGGCACCGCCCCTCCACCACGCCCTCGGCGCGGTCCCCCTCCCCGCGAGCGGGGAGGATTGAATGACCCTGCTGGAACTCCCCTCCACCCGCGCCGAGGCATGGCGCTGGGCGGACCTCGGCGCGCTGTCGGCGGCGGCGGCGCTCGCCCCGGTCGCGGCGGCGGCGCACGAGTGGCTCGACCTGCCCGGCGCGCGCCTGTTGTTCGTCGACGGCAAGCTCGACGCGTCGCGCAGCGAGCTTGGCGGCGTCACCATCGAGGACCACCCGGCGGGCGATCACGCGCTCGGCAAGCATGCGCGCGGCCTCGGCTGGGCGCTGCGGCTCGACCGCGATACCGCCGCCGATCCGGTGCAGATCGTCCACGTCGCGACCGGCAAGGAGAATCACCTGCCCGCCGCGATCGCGCTGGGCGACGACGCTGTCGCGCAGGTCGTCGAAACGTACATCGGATCGGGCTGGACCAATCGCGCCACGCGCATCACGCTCGGTCGTGCCGCGCGGCTGCATCGGTCGGTTCGGCTGTTGCAGAGCGCCGGCTTTGTCTCGCTGCGCGACGATACCAGCATCGGCGCTGCCGCACGCCTTGTAACCGTTTTCCTCGGCGCGGGAGATGCCGGCGCGCGGATCGATGGCCAGGTGACGGTGGGCGAGGGCGGCTATGCCGAGGTCGGCGGCGCGCTGCTGTGCCGCGGCGAGCAGCGGCAGGAATGCGCGGTGCGCGTTCATCATGCCGAGCCAAACGGCCAGTCGCACCAGCTCTGGCGCGCGGTCGCCGCCGATCGCTCGACCGCCAGCCTCGCCGCCGCCGTCGAGGTCGCGCGCCACGCGCAGAAGACCGACGGCGAACAGTCGCTGCGTGGGCTGCTGCTGCAGCGCACCGCGACGGTGAACCTGAAGCCGGAGCTGGAGATCTTCGCCGATGATGTGAAGTGCGCACACGGCGCAACGGTGGGCGAGCTTGACCGTCGTGCGCTGTTCTACATGGAATCGCGCGGCATTGCGCCGGCCCGCGCGCAGGCGCTGCTCACCCGCGCGTTCGTCGCCGACGCGCTGGGGCGGATCGGCGACGACACGGTGCGCGATGCGTTCGAGGCGGACGCGGATGCCTGGCTGGAGCGTGCGTTGTGAGCGCGCCTAGTGAAATCCTGCCCGTTTACGCGGAGGGGGACCGCTGGGCGCAGCCGAGTGATGGTGGGGGCGTGCCACGGGCGGTGACCTCGGTTGAGAACCCCCTCCACCATCCGGCTGCGCCGGACGGTTCCCCTCCCCGTCCCGGGGAGGATCTGAAGCCGCTGGATCTCGTCGCCGACTTCCCCGCCATCCCGGCGGGTTGGGCCTACCTCGATACCGCCGCGACGGCGCAGAAGCCGCAGGCGGTGATCGACGCGATCACACGCGGCTATGACACCAGCTACGCCACCGTGCATCGCGGCGTGTACGCGCGCTCGGCCGACATGACGCTGGCGTACGAGGCCGCGCGCAAGCGGGTGGCGCGGTTCATCGGTGCCGGCAGCGCGGACGAGATCGTGTTCGTGCGCGGCGCGACCGAGGCGATCAACCTCGTCGCGCAATGCTGGGCGGGCACGCAGCTCAAGGCCGGCGATCGCATCCTGGTGTCGATGCTGGAGCATCATAGCAACATCGTGCCGTGGCAGATGGCGGCCGAGCGCATCGGCGCGGCGATCGACGTGGTGCCGCTGACCCCCGACCTGTGCATCGACCTCGACGCGATGGAGGCGATGATCACGCCCGCGCACAAACTCGTGGCGCTCAATCATGTCTCCAACGTGCTCGGCTCGGTGCTCGACGGCGCGCGTGCGAGCCGGATCGCGCATTCCGTCGGGGCGAAGATCCTGCTCGACGGCTGCCAAGCGGTGCCCCGCCTGCCGGTCAATGTTGCGGCACTGGGTTGCGATTTCTACGTCTTTTCAGGGCACAAGCTGTACGGGCCGACCGGGATTGGCTGCCTGTGGGGTCGTTCCGAGCTGCTCGACGCGATGCCGCCATGGCAGGGGGGCGGCGCGATGATCGACCGCGTGTCGTTCGAGCGCACCACCTACGCGCCGCCGCCGGCACGGTTCGAGGCGGGGACGCCGCACATCGTCGGCGCGCTGGGGCTGCACGCGGCGATCAACTATGTCGATGCGATCGGCCTGGCTGCTATCCGTGCGCACGAGACCGCTCTGGTGGCCGTGACGCGCGAGGCGCTGGGGCAAATGAATTCCGTGCGGCTGTTCGGGCCGGCGGACTCGGCGGGCATCGTGTCGTTCACGATCGAGGGGGTGCATCCGCACGATATCGGCACCATCTTGGACGAGAGCCGGGTGGCGATCCGCGCGGGTCATCACTGCGCCCAGCCGCTGATGACGGCGCTGGGCATCGACGCGACGGCCCGGGCGAGTTTTGGCGTCTATAACGGACCGGCGGACGTCGCGGCGCTAGTCGCCGGGATCGACCGGGTGACAAGGATTTTCGGATGAGCAGTTTCGAGGTCGAGGAAGTCGAGAGCGTCACGCCGCCACCGAAGGTACGCGTCGAGACGGCCGCTGAGGTGTTCGACCGCAAGCGCGACTATCTGGAGGGCTTCCTTGCGCAAAAGCCGCAGGGCGATCCGGCGGCAGAGCCCGGCGGGGCGCTGCACGACGCGGTGGTCGAGGCGATCAAGGAGATCTACGACCCCGAAATTCCGGTCAACATCTACGAACTCGGGCTGATCTACGGGGTCGACGTGACGGAGGACGGCCACGCGGCGATCTCGATGACGCTCACCACACCGCATTGCCCGGTCGCGGAGTCGATGCCCGCCGAGGTCGAGCTGCGCGTCTCCGCCGTGCCCGGTATCGCGACCGCCGAAGTCAATCTGGTCTGGGACCCGCCCTGGGACCCGGCGAAGATGTCAGACGAGGCTCGGCTCGAATTGGGGATGCTGTGATGGCGACGACGCTCCGTGCACGTCCCGCTGCGCTCAACCTGACCGCTTCGGCGCACGCGCGCATCGCCGATCTGATGGCGCGCGCGCCTTCGGATGCGATCGGGGTCAAGCTGTCGACGCCGCGCCGGGGCTGTTCCGGGCTGGCCTATTCGGTCGACTACGTGACGGAGGCCAAAGCCTTTGACGAGCGCATCGACACGCCCGGCGGCACGCTGTTCGTCGATGGCGGCTCGATCCTGTATCTGATCGGCTCGACGATGACGTGGGTGGAGGACGACTTCGCCGCCGGCTTCGTGTTCGAGAACCCCAACGCCAAGGGCGCCTGCGGGTGCGGCGAGAGTTTTACGGTCTGATCTCGTCACCCTGAACTTGTTTCAGGGTCCATGCGCGACCTAGAAGGCTCGCTAAGCGGGCGACGTGTCGCATGGATGCTGAAACGGAGTTCAGCATGACGGGGGTAAGATGGCCGATCTGTTCCGCAAGAAACTGCTCGCCGACGAACCGCGGGGTCCACAACTCGCCCGCACGCTGTCATGGCCACATCTGGTCGCGATGGGCGTCGGCGCGATCGTCGGCACGGGCATCCTGACTCTGATCGGCGTCGGCGCGGACCGCGCGGGGCCGGCGGTGATCCTGTCATTCGCCATCGCCGGCGCGATCTGCGCGTGCGCGGCGCTCGCCTATGCCGAGATGGCGACGATGATCCCGGCCTCGGGCAGCGCATACACGTACAGTTATGTCGTGCTGGGCGAGGTGATCGCCTGGGTGATCGGCTGGTCGCTGATCCTCGAATATTCGCTGGTCGTGTCCGCCGTCGCGGTCGGCTGGTCGGGGTACATCTATCCGCTGCTTGAGCCGTTCGGGTTTCCGCGATGGCTCGCCGAGGGACCCTCGCTGGGCGGGGTCGTCAACCTGCCCGCTATGGTCATCATCTTCGTCGTCGCCGGCCTGCTGACGCTCGGCACCCGCGAGAGCGCGACGCTCAACGCCATGCTGGTGGTGATCAAGATCGTCGCGCTCGCGGTCTTTGTCGCCGTGGCTCTGCCCTATTTCGACGCCGCGAACATGCAGCCCTTCAGCCCACATGGCTTTGCCAAGCAGGTCAGTCCCGATGGTGTCGAGCGCGGGGTGATGGCGGCGGCGGCGATCATCTTCTTTGCGTTCTATGGATTCGACGCGATCTCCACGGCGGCGGAGGAGGCCAAGAACCCGGGGCGCGATCTCGCGATCGGCATCGTCGGGTCGATGGTGGCGTGCGTCGCGATCTATATGCTCGTCGCGGTCACGGCGGTGGGGGCGCTGAGCTACACGCGGTTCGCCGCCAGCCCGGAGCCGCTGGCGCTGATCCTGCGCGGTATCGGCCAGCCGGGCTTCGCGACCTTCCTCGCCATCTCGGCGGTTATCGCGCTGCCGACGGTGATCCTCGGCTTCCTGTTCGGGCAGAGCCGCATCTTCTTCGTCATGGCGCGCGATGGCTTGCTGCCCGCGAGCCTCGCGCGCGTCTCAAAGCGCGGCTCACCGGCGCGGATCACCTGGCTGACGGCGGTGCTGGTGGCGATCATCGCCGGCGTGATGCCGATCGACGCGATCGCCGCGCTTGCGAACGCGGGCACCCTGGCGGCGTTCGTGGCGGTGTGCGTGTGCATGCTGGTGATGCGCCACCGCGCGCCCGACGCCGCGCGCACCTTCCGCGCGCCGGCTGCGACGCTGGTCGGCACGATCGGCATCGTCGGCTGCCTGTACCTGTTCGTCAGCCTGCCGACGCAGACGCAACTATACTTCTTCGCGTGGAACGCGATCGGGCTGCTGATCTACTTCGGTTACGCGCGGCGCGGTGCCACCCGTCAGGCGGCGAGCTTGCGCAACACGTACTGAAGGATGCCGCCGTTGAGGAAATACTCCAGCTCGTTGACGGTATCGATGCGGCAGCGGGTCGCGAACTGCTCGGTCGAGCCGTCGGCGCGGGTGAGGTGGACCTGCACCTCCTGGCGGGGACGCAGCGCGGCGACGTTCTCGATCGTGAACGTTTCCGAGCCGTCAAGTGCCAGCGTCTTGCGCGTGACACCGTCGGCGAACTGGAGGGGGAGCACGCCCATGCCAACGAGGTTGGAGCGGTGGATGCGCTCGAAGCTCTCGGCGATCACGGCGCGGACGCCGAGCAGGTTGGTGCCCTTCGCCGCCCAGTCACGTGACGAGCCGGTGCCGTATTCCAGCCCGGCGACGATGACGAGCGGCGTGCCGTCTTCGCGGTGGCGCATGGCGGCGTCGTAGATCGGCATGGTCTCGCCGGCGTATTTTGTCATCCCGCCCTCGACGCCCGGTACCATCTCGTTCTTGATGCGGATGTTGGCGAAGGTGCCGCGGACCATGACGTTGTCGTTGCCGCGCCGCGCACCGTAGCTGTTGAAGTCGGCGCGGGAGATCTGACGCTCCATAAGCCATTTCCCGGCTGGCGAGTCCGCCTTGATCGAGCCGGCGGGGCTGATGTGGTCGGTGGTGATCGAGTCACCCAGGACAGCCAGCAGCTTCGCGTCGCGGATGTCCATCACGGGGCGCGGCTGCATCTCCATGCCCTCGAAATAGGGCGGATTGGCGATGTAGGTGGACCCAGCGCGCCAGGTGTAGGTGTCCGAGCCCTCGACCGAGATGCCGCGCCAGTGGCCGTCGCCTGCGTAGACGTTGCCGTAGCGGGCGGAGAACATGCCGGCGTCGATATTGGCGGTCATCACCTCGGCGACCTCGTCGTTCGAGGGCCAGATGTCCTTGAGGAAGACGTCCGCGCCGTCGGTGCCCTGGCCGATGGGGGTGGTGGTCATGTCCTGAGTGACCGTGCCCTTGAGGGCGTAGGCTACCACGAGGGGCGGTGAGGCGAGGAAGTTGGCGCGGACATCGGGGCTTACGCGGCCTTCGAAGTTGCGATTGCCGGACAGGACGGACGCGGCGACGAGGTCATTCTCGTTGATCGCGGCGGAAATGGCCGGGGCGAGCGGGCCGGAATTGCCGATGCAGGTCGTGCAGCCATAGCCGACCAGGTTGAAGCCCATCGCGTCGAGGTCCGCGCTGAGGCCCGCCTTGTCGAGATAGTCGGTCACCACCTGCGAGCCCGGCGCGAGCGAGGTCTTGACCCACGGCTTGGGGCTGAGACCCAGCGCGCGCGCCTTGCGGGCGACGAGGCCGGCGGCGACCAGAACGGAGGGGTTCGAGGTGTTGGTGCAGCTGGTGATCGCGGCAATCACCACGTCGCCGTCACCGATGTCGTGATCGCGGCCCTCGACCGCGACGCGCTCGGCATGGTCCTTGTGATAGACCTTGGCGAGATCGGTGTTGAAGACGTTGTCGACCTGCGTCAGCACGACCTTGTCCTGCGGGCGCTTGGGCCCGGCGAGCGACGGCACGACGCTGCTCATGTCGAGCTCCAGCGTGTCGGTGAACACGGGGTCGGGCGCGTCGGCGTGGCGCCACAAGCCCTGTGCCTTGGCATAGGCCTCGACCAGCGCGATCGTTTCCGCCGGACGCGCGGTGAGCTTGAGATATTCGATCGTGCGCTCGTCGATCGGGAAGAAGCCGCAGGTCGCGCCATATTCGGGCGCCATGTTGGCGATGGTGGCGCGGTCGGCGAGCGTCATCGCGGCAAGGCCGGGGCCGTAGAACTCGACGAACCGGCCGACGACGCCCCTGGCGCGCAGCATCTGCGTGACGGTGAGCACGAGGTCGGTGGCGGTGATGCCCTCGCCGAGTGAGCCGGTCAGCCGGAAGCCGACCACCTCCGGGATGAGCATGGAGACGGGCTGGCCCAGCATCGCGGCTTCGGCCTCGATCCCGCCGACGCCCCAGCCGAGCACGCCCAGCCCGTTGACCATGGTCGTGTGGCTGTCGGTGCCGACCAGCGTGTCGGGGTAGGCGATGGTGGCGCCGTCAGGCGCGGCGGACGACCAGACCGTCTGCGAGACGTACTCCAGATTGACCTGATGGCAGATGCCGGTGCCGGGGGGCACGACCTGGAAGTTGTCGAGCGCCTTGGATCCCCATTTCAGGAACTCGTAGCGTTCGATGTTGCGGGCATATTCGAGGTCGACATTCTGGCTCGCGGCCTGCGGCGTGCCGAACTCGTCGACCATGACGCTGTGATCGATGACGAGATGGACGGGGACCTGCGGATTGATCTTGCCCGGATCGCCGCCGAGCGTGGTGATCGCGTCGCGCATCGCGGCGAGATCGACCACGCAGGGCACGCCGGTGAAATCCTGCATCAGCACGCGCGCGGGACGATACTGGATCTCGCGGTTGGAGCAGCGCTCGACCTGCCAGTCGACGATCGCCTGGATGTCGGCCTCGGTCACGGTCTTGCCGTCCTCGAACCGGAGCATGTTCTCCAGCAGCACCTTCATCGAGAAGGGCAGGCGGTCGATGTTGCCATATTTCTCCGCCGCCTTGGCGAGCGAATAATAGTCGTAGGACTTGCCGCCGGCCGTCAGCGTTGTGCGGGTGTTGAGCGTGTCCTGGCCGATGGCGGTCATGCGCGGTCCTTATCGTATGTCGCGACGGCGCGGAGGGACGTCGCGGGGGAGCGGTTGGGTTGCACTGGCCTTAGCAAGGGGGTTGCGGGCGGGGAAGGGTGTGGAGGGTGTTCGCGTCGCCGGTGGTGGAAGGGTAGGTCGTGCGCGGTCATCCAGCCCCTGCCGGGCGCAAGCCGGGGCCCAGATGGGCGTCAGATGCGCTCCGGTAGCCAGCGCAGCGCTCGGTTCCGGCGCGGCCGATGCCGCGCAGCGCGTTCGATAGCTCTCGACGACGTGCGTGACGTTGTCGTCGAACCCGCCGCCGACGAAGATCCTGCAATGGAGCGGCATGGGTGCGCCCGCTGTTCTCCGGCCACAACGCCATCGGGCGTGGCCTGGCTGCGGCGTTGCGACGAAGCGGCGACCGGTGGGTCTGGCCATGTTGCGGCTTCCGCCGGGGGCGATCGCAATTTGCTGTCCTACACGCCCAGAGCCGACATATCTGATCCGCTCACTCGATCGAGGAGTAGCGGGATGGCGGAGGCAAGGAAGCCGGCGGGATGCGTGGAGGTCCTGCCGCCGGAGAAGGCCAAGCGGGTGCGCCGGGACGGGTGGACGCCGCGGCGCAGGCAGCATTTCCTGGAGGCGGTGGCCCGGCAGGCGACGATGGAGGTCGCGGCGCGCGGCGTCGGCATGTCGATGACCTCCGTGCGAAACCTGCGCGCGCGTGATCCGGTGTTCGACGCGGACTGCGCGGCGGCATTGGCGGTGGTGCGCCCGACACTGGTCGAGGCGGCGTATCAGCGCGCGGTGGTGGGCGTGGAGGAGCCGGTGTTCCAGGGCGGCAAGCTGGTCGGCGTGAAACGGAAATATTCCGATTCGGTGCTGAAGCTGATGCTGGAGCGCGGGATCGATCCGACCAAGCCTTCCGAACAGGTGTTCAAGAGCAAGGCGCTGCCGGGGTACACGCCCGTACCCGACGCGGAACTGCTGAGGGTGCTGGAGAAGAAGATCGTCGCGATGGAGAAGATGGTGGCGCGAAATCAGGCGGAGGCGGCCGCGGCGGAGCGGGCGCGGCTGGCGGCGGTGGCGGACGAGATGCGGAACGCGGGGCTGGTCCCATAGGGGGAGGGCGACCTGCCGCCCATCGGGCCGTGGCGAAGAACGCGGTTGACGGCCACTCTGTGTATCTCATCACATCAGCAGGAGAGCCGCCATGCGCCGTCCGACGCCCGCCTATGCCGCCGCCGTGCAGGAGGGGCGGCCGATCAGCGAGCTCAACATGACGCCGCTGATCGACGTGCTGCTGGTGCTGATCGTCATGTTCATCCTGCTGGTGCCGGCGGCGGTGACCGAGCTGGAGGTGAATCTGCCCGCGCACGCGCCGGTCTCGGGTCCGCCGCCGGTGACGTACCGGGTGACGGTCGCGCGCGACGGCGCGGTGGCGCTGGACGGGGTGGGGGTGAGTGACGCCGCGCTGGCTGCGCGGCTGGCGGCGATCGGCCCGGACGCGGCGGTGGTGCTGGGGGCGGACCCGCAGGTCCGGTACGCGCGGGCGGCGGCGGTGCTGGGGGTGGTGCGGGGTGCCGGGGTGACGCGGTTGGGGTTCGAGGGGTTGGGGGCGGGTGCGCCGTAGGGTTGCCGCCCGCAGCCCGTCATGCTGAACTCGTTTCAGCATCCACGCGAGACGGCGGCGAAACGGGGGGCGGCATGAGGGTCAGAACACCGGCCGTCTACATCCTAGCCGGCCAACGCCGCGGCACGATCTATATCGGCGTCACCTCCGACCCGCTCGGCCGCTGGTGGCAACACCGCGAAGGGCAGATCAAGGGCTTCACCAGCCGCTACGGCGTCACGCGGTTGGTCTACGTCGAGTTCTTCGGCGACATGGAGCACGCGATCCTGCGCGAGAAGCAATTGAAGCGCTGGCATCGCGAGTGGAAGATCAACCTGATCGAGGGCGTTAACCCGGCGTGGCGCGATCTGGCGTTGGATTATGGTTTTGAGCCGCTCAATCCGGGGCGGGCGTCGCGCGTGGATGCTGAAACTAGTTCAGCATGACGGGGGGTGGTTAGCGCAGGATGCTTGGTGCGAGCGGGTGGTAGCACGCCGCTGGCACCCAGCAGGTCACGGCCCACGTGCTCCGTCATGCTGAACCCGTTTCAGCAACCTCGGCGTCGCTGGCGGCATTGCACCGATCAAGTCGCAACCTGCGCATTCCAATCTCGTATCAACGATCCCAATCTCGCCATATCGCGCTCGGAAAGCGATCCGCT
>NZ_JAQGLJ010000109.1 GCF_028292945.1 Sphingomonas bacterium
TATCGACACCGATCCTTATGGCCGGACCAATGTCGAGGGCATCTGGGCGATCGGCGATGTGACCGGCCCGCCATGGCTGGCGCACAAGGCGAGCCATGAGGGCGTGATCGCGGCGGAGGCGATTGCCGGGCACGCCGGGGTGCATCCGATGGACAAGGCGAACATCCCGGGCTGCACCTATTCGCGCCCGCAGGTGGCGTCGGTCGGGCTCACCGAGGCGAAGGCCAAGGAGGCGGGCTACGAGCTCAAGGTCGGCAAATTCCCCTTCATCGGCAACGGCAAGGCCATTGCGCTTGGCGAGGCAGAGGGCTTCATCAAGACGGTGTTCGACGCCAAGACCGGCGAGCTGCTGGGCGCGCACATGGTGGGCGCCGAGGTGACCGAGCTGATCCAGGGCTATGTCGTCGCGCGCCAGCTGGAGACGACCGAGGCGGAGCTGATGGAGACGGTCTTTGCGCACCCGACGCTGAGCGAGATGATGCACGAGAGCGTGCTCGCCGCCTATGGCAAGCCGATCCACATCTAGCGGACGATCAAACCGCACTAGGTGCTTCCCCTGCTTCCGCCGGGGAGGGCCGATCTGGCAGCGTTGGATCGGGTCTAGCCGTTGACGATCGCGTGCAGCCGCCTCGCTGCATTTGCCCAGCTCGCCTCGTCGCGCGCCGCCCAGGCGGCATCGCGCAGGCGGTGATAGGCGTCGCCGCGCCGAGCGAGATCGACCAGCAGCGCGGCGATGTCCGCCGGAGTGGCGTCGGCAGCCACCAGCAGCGCGCCGGGGCCGGCATGTTCGGGCGCGCCGTCGACCGCCGGACCGATAGCGGCAAGCCCAAGCGCGGCGTATTCGCGCTGCGCCATGCCGCCGAACTCCGCCCGGCTGAGCAGGCAGCCGACCTCCGCCCCTGCGACGGCGGCCACGAAACGGTCAGCGTCGCGACGCTTGTCGATCTGGCCCAGCCACTCGACCCCGGCGGTGGCAGCGAGCGGGGCCGGTAGCGCATCCGGCGGGCAGCCGATCACCGTCAGCGTCAACGTCGCGCCGCCCGCGCGCGCGATCGGCATGGCCTCGATCAGCCGATCCAAGCCCTTGCGCATCCCGCCCATGCCGACGAACACGAGACGCAAGGGTCCTCCGGGCGTTGGCGGCCGAGGCTGACCATGCCACCGGCCATAGCTGTCGGGCTCGAGGTTCGCGCCCGGCACGACGACATGAACGCGCTCGGGCGAAACGCCATAGTCGGCGACCACGCTGTCCGCGGCCCACCTGCTGTGGCAGATCACGCCGGCAGCGGCATGGTAGCCGCGCCGCTCGCGGACCAGGGTCTCCTCGACAACGGACGGCGGCAGCGGGCGTGGCGTGTAGTCGGCGGAGGCCCAGAGCTGCGTCAGCGTACCGTCGACATAATACCAGCGGGCAAGATCGGGGGCGTCGATGACGCGGTCCGGCAGCACCTGATAGCAACTCATGATCGTCCGCCCGGCCAGCGGCTGACCGCGCCACAGCCGGTCGAGGAACAGCGACGAATATTGGAAGCCGCCGACTTTGCCGGTGCGGAGCAGCCGCATCAGGTTCCAGGCGCGACGCAGCCGCTCGCCAGGCCGATCCAGTACCAGCCCGTCGAACGCCAGCCCCTCCGATCCCGCGCTTTCGATCAGGTGCGCCGCCGTGCCGCTCCACTGCGCACGATCGTTCGCGTTTCCGGCGATCGCCATCCAGATCGTCGCAGGTACGGACAATGACAACGCCTCGCGGTTCACGCCATGCTGCGGCATCGGTTCAACCGGGGCAAGCAGCGATGGTCTTCGCGCGGTTGCTGACGTCAGGCGGGCGAGCGGCACCGCTGCGGGTCAGGCTCATTCAGCCGATCAGGCGGCGTTTCGCTCCATGTACTGGCGATTGGCCAGCTCGCGGGCTTCGGCCACGGGCAGGGGGCGGCCGAAGAAATATCCCTGCACCTTGCTGCAACCCAGTTCCTGGACCAGCTCATGCTCGGCTTCGGTTTCGACTCCCTCGGCCGTGGTCGCCATGCCCAGGCTTTTGGCGAGTGCCACCACCGCGCGGATGATCGCGATCGCCTCGCGGACACCCTTGGCCGCGCCCTGCACGAAGCTGCGGTCGATCTTGATGGTGGAGAACCGCGTCCGCGACAGATAGCCGAGCGACGAATAGCCGGTGCCGAAGTCGTCGAGGCTCAGTTTCACGCCCAGGTCGAGCACGCGGTCGAGCACCTTGGTCGCGCCCAGCTCCTCGTGCATGAACACGCTTTCGGTGACTTCCAGCTCGAGGCGTTCGGCGGGCAGGCCGCTATTGGCCAGGGCCGACGTCACGGTGGAAACGAATTGCGGGTTCTGTAACTGCTCCGCCGAGACGTTGACCGCGACCCGCACGAAATGTGGCCACTGCGCCGCCTCGTGGCAGGCGGTGCGCAGGACCCAGGCCCCGATCGGCTCGATCAGGCGAGCCTCTTCGGCAAGCGGGATGAACTTGGCCGGGCTGACATTGCCATGTTCGGGCGATTGCCAGCGCAGCAGCGCCTCGAAGCCGGTCAGCCGGCCGGTGCCCGCATCCACCACCGGCTGATAGTGGAGGTGCATCTCGCCCTTCTCCAACGCGCCACGCAGCGAGATTTCCAGCACGCGGCGCTCCTCGGCCTGGACGTGCAATGCCGGTTCGTAGGATTGAAAGACGCCACGGCCGGCATCCTTGGCGCGGTACAGCGCCAGATCGGCGGAGCGGATCAGCATCTCCGCACTGCGACCGTCGCGCGGGCCGGTGGCCAGCCCGACCGATGCGCCGATGTACAGCGTGTGCTGGTCGACCTCGTAGGGACGCGACAGCGTCT
Source organism: Sphingomonas bacterium (assembly GCF_028292945.1). Taxonomy (GTDB): domain Bacteria; phylum Pseudomonadota; class Alphaproteobacteria; order Sphingomonadales; family Sphingomonadaceae; genus Sphingomonas. The sequence goes on from NZ_JAQGLJ010000109.1 coordinate 2,841, forward strand.
CGATGATCGAGCGTGCGAGCTTTTCCACTGCGGCGGTGTCCGTGGCGTCGCGCACCACGACCGCGAACTCGTCGCCGCCCAACCGGCCGCACATGGAATTGTCGCCCATCAGTTGTGCCAGGCGCTCCGACACGCGGCTGAGTAGCCGGTCGCCGACGGGATGACCAAGTGTGTCGTTGACCGCCTTGAACCGATCAAGGTCGATCATCATGAAGGCGCAGCGCTTGCCCCATTTCTCCGCCTCGTTGATTGCCCGGACCAGCGTCTCGTTGACCATCAGGCGATTGGGCAGGCCGGTCAGCGTGTCGAACCGTGCCATGCGGTTGATCTTGTCGGCCGACGCGCGCTGTTCGGTGACATCGGAGCCGACGCCCCGAAACCCGGTGAACGCCCCGCGCTCGTCCTGGCGCGGACTGGCGGACAGTTCCCACCAGCGTTCTTCGCCGTTGATATGCACGGGGAGTCGGAGATCGCGGAAGCTCTCGCGTGCCTTGAGCTTCTCCGCCAGCACGCGCAGCCCGCTCGCGAAATTGCCATTCTCCCAAGTCGGGCCGGCGAGCACCTGCAGGAACGGCATGCCGTTGATCGAGAGCGAGTCGAGCCCGCACGCGACTGCGAAGCGGGGCGAGGCCTTGATGACCCGGCGGGCGGCGTCGGTCTCCCACAACCAGTCGGCGCTCTGGTCCTCGAACTCGCGCAGCAGCATGCTGACGGTCTCGTCGCGCTCTTCCAGCGCCATCTGCGCGGCGCGGATCAGGACCAGGCTGCGCGCGCGGCCGGCGCAGACCAGCGTCATGATCGCGACGAACAGGCCGACGCCGCCAGCCGCGGCAGGGGCGCCGTGCCAGCTGAGCGAGCCGGCCAGACTGAGGCCAACCGTCGCCAGGAAGGCGAGTGTGGCCAGGGCGAGCGGGGCCATCGCCAGTGCCGCCGCGCTCATCAGGACCACCAGGATGAGACCCAGCCCAGCCAGCGCGCCGACCGGCGCATGCGGTGCCAGCACGACCGGAACGATGGCCCAGGCGATTCCCAACGCGAGCCCTCCCCATACGGTGGCGCGCAGGTCCTCCTGACGGGCGTAACCGTCGGAGCGATGATGCGAGGCGAGCCGCTGCACGGTGACGAGCGTCGCGATCACGCAGGTGGCGACTGACCAGGCGGCGAGCAGCCACCAGGGCACCGTCGTCGACAACAGCAACAGGGTCCCGACCGCGGCGACAAGGTTCGTTCCGAGAAGAAACAGCGCCAGCTCGCGCCCTGCCTGTAGCTGGGTGGCGCGGATGCGGCCCCACTCGGCCGGATCGGCCCCCTCCTTCAGCCCAAGCAGCGTCAGGAGCGAGAACCCGACGGGTCCGGCAGCGGGAGAGGAGACTTGGGCCACGTCTCCCTGTTAGCGACAGTAGGTTATCGCTTGGTTTCCGACGCCCCCCGCCGCGCAAATAATGACGATGTTGAGTGGGTCACGGGGTCCGCGCCAGGGGTCAGGCTGCGATGTCGTACGGCTTGATCTCGCCCGCGAGGTACAGGTTGCGCGCCTTGGCGCGGCTGAGCTTGCCCGAGCTGGTGCGTGGCAGCGTGCGGGGCGGGATCAATTCGATGACGCAGTTCATGCCCGTCACCGAGCGGACGCGCTCACGGATCTCGTCGCGGAGCCGGCCGCGCTCGGCGTCGTCGAGGCTGCGGCACTGCACCAGCACCGCGGGCGTCTCCTCGCCCGACGGCGTCGTGATCGCGAACGCGGCGATGTCGCCAGCCTTGAAGCCGGGCAGCTGCTCCACCGCCCATTCGATATCCTGGGGCCAGTGATTGCGGCCGTTGACGATGATCATGTCCTTGGCGCGACCGACGATGTAGATATAGCCGTCGGACATATAGCCCATATCGCCGGTATCGAGCCAACCATCGCCCATGCACGCGGCGGTCGCGTCGGGGTCGCGGAAATAGCCGACCATCACCGATGGCCCCTTGCACCAGAGCTTGCCGATTGCGCCTTCCGGCAGAAGCGCACCGTCCTCTTCGCGAATCTCGACGGTCATGTCGCGCACCGGCTTGCCGCAATTGACGATCGCGCGGAACCTGGGCGGGCGAGGACCGCCGCTGCCACCCAGATCGCCGCCGCCAGACAGCTGCGTCTCCTCGACCAGTTCGACCCGGATGCCTTCGCCCGGCGGCATCAGCGACACCGCGAGCGTCGCCTCGGCCAGTCCATAGGAGGGAAGGAAGGCCGAAGCCTTGAAGCCCGCATGGTCGAAGGCATCGACGAAGGCCTGCATCACATCGGGCCGGATCATGTCCGCCCCATTGCCCGCGACGCGCCACCGGGACAGATCGAAACGTTCGGAGGCCTTGGTCTGCGACGACATGCGGCGGGCGCAGATGTCGTAGCCGAAGGTGGGGGAGTAGGAGAGCGAGGTGCCGGGATTGCGCGTGATCAGATCGAGCCACGCGAGCGGACGCCTCGCGAAATCCTCCGTCTTCATGTAATCGGTCGAGACCTGATTGGCGACGGGCGACAGAAAACAGCCGACCAGCCCCATGTCATGATACCAGGGCAGCCAGGACACGCAGCGATCGCTTGGCTGCAACAGCATGCCATGGCCGTGCGCGGCAAGATTGTTGAGCAGGGCGTGGTGCGTGATCGCAACGCCGTGGGGAAAGCGCGTCGAGCCGCTGGAATATTGCAGATAGGCGATGTCGGCACCGTCGGCCTGCGGCAGCGGCGCCTCGGATGGGACGCTGTCGGCGAACACTACCCAGTCGATCGCCTCGACGCCTGCCAGTCCGGCGGCCTCGGTTGCGAAGGTGGCGAGTTCTGGCGGAAACAGCAGCAGCTTGGGATCGCAGCTGGCCAGCTGCACGCGCAACTGCTCGACATAGGATTCGCGGCCCCCGAACGAGGTCGGCAACGGCAACGGCACCGGCCACGCACCGGCATAGATCGCGCCGAAGAACAGGGCCGCGAACTCCGGCCCGGTCTCCGCAACCAGCGCGACGCGATCCTCCGGCGCGATACCGGCGGCGACGAGCCGTCCCGCAGCGGCGAGCGCATCGGCACGAAGTTCGCTGAATGGGTAAGGGCGGGTCAACGTCCCGCGCGGGTCATGGAAGTTCAGGCCGCGCTTGCCGTTGGCGGCATAGTCCAGCGCTTCGCCCAAGGTCGCGAAGTCGGCGTACCGGCGCGGTCGGCCGTCATCGGTCAAGGTCGGGGTCAGGGCGGGGGTGCCGGCCGGGGGGTCGCTCGCCATGATGATCCTTATGTAGCCCGACCGCTCATTCGCCCATGTGCATCTTGCCGTGCCGCGTTCGCAATCGGGTGCTACTGTGGCACAAACATGGCGCATGAAACCGCCTCGATCCCAACTGCCGCCATTGGACACGGTTGCGCTGGAGCGCCTCGCGCTTCGATATGTGGAGCGGTTCGCGACGACGCGCGGCAAGCTGTCCGACTATTTGCGGCGCAAAATCCGCGAGCGGGGCTGGGAGGGCACGCCGGCGGACCCGACAGCGCTTGCGGAGCGGATGGCGGCGTTGGGCTATGTCGACGATCTCGCCTGGGCGCAGGGCAAGGCGGCGGCGCTCAACCGGCGCGGCCTCGGCGCACGCCGCGTGTCGGGCGCGCTGATGCAGGCGCGGGTGGAGGAGGCCGATCGCGAGGCGGTGGCCCCCGACGTGGCGGCACGCGCGGTCGAGGCGGCGTTGGCGTTCGCGCGGCGCAAGCGGCTGGGGCCATGGGCACGCGAGACACTCGATCGGTCCTCGGATCGGGTCGCGTACGACAAGCAGCTCGGGGCGATGCTGCGTGCGGGGCACCCCTTGGACCTCTCGCGCCGGGTCCTCGCTTTGCCCCCCGGAGTTGACCCGTCCCTGGACGACCTGCGTTAGGTTTTGACCGACTACCGATTGCGGCGCGGCGCTGGGGTCGATAGCACGCCTCCAGGGGTTTGTAGCGTGTATGCGTGACGAGACGCGACCATTCGACGAGAATTTCGACGCCGGTTCGCTGGCGCCTGTCGGCGTGCCTGATCCGGTCGCGATAGCGGGCGTAGTGAAATGGTTCGATGTCACCCGCGGGTTCGGCTTCGCGGTGGCGGACGATCCCGCGATCGGCGACGTGCTGATCCACTTTTCCGTTCTGCAGCCGCACGGCCGCCGCTCGCTTCCCGAAGGTGCCAGGGTGGAAGCGTTGGCGGTGCAGCGCGGTCGCGGTTTTCAGGCGCGCGAGATCACCGCGATCGATCTGACCGACGCGGTCGCCGAACCGCTGCCACGGCGCGCGCGAGAGGGGGAGCGCGTCGATCCGGCCGCGCTGGTCGACATGGCGGGCCCGTTCGAACGGGTGACGGTGAAATGGTTCAATCGGCTGAAGGGCTATGGTTTCCTGATCAGGTCCGCCGATGGCGCGGACGTATTCGTCCACATGGAGACGCTGCGCCGGGGTGACGTCCATGCGGTCGAACCGGACCAGCCGCTGCGCGCGCGGGTCGTTGAGGGCCGCAAGGGACCACTTGCGGTAGCGATCGAGGAGGACCGGTGAGGCTCGGACTTGCGATCGCAATGCTGGCGCTCGCGGCCTCCGGCTGCACGCCTGGCGACACCGATGCTGCGGCGACCGGAACGGTCACGCGCACGCTGCCGGTGACGATCACGGGGCCGGGCGGCACCCACCGCTTCGATGTAGAGGTGGTGGGAACTGCTGCCGCGCAGGAGCGGGGACTGATGTATCGCACCGACCTGAAGCCCAATGGCGGGATGTTGTTCTGGCCCTATCCCCCCGGCGGAGGCGCGCCGCGCCCGGCGAGCTTCTGGATGAAAAACACGCCAACGCCGCTCGACATCATCTTCATCCGCGCGGACGGCACGATCGCGCGCCTGGCCGAGAACACCATCCCCTTTTCGGAAACGCCGATCGCGTCGGGGGAACCGGTGGCGGCGGTACTGGAGCTGGTCGGCGGCCGCGCCGCGGAGACCGGGGTGAGCGAGGGCGACAAGGTGAGCTGGCCGGGGCGCTAGCCGCCATTGCTGGCGCGATGCGACTAGGCATGTCGCCGCTGTTGAACCCGTCGGGCCGCACCGCTACGGCATCATCATGGGCATCAACCTCAACCCCTTCACCTGGTGGAACGGCGCCAGCTGGGGAACCATGCTTGGCCTTCGCGGCAAGACGCGGGTGGGCGAGGACGCACTGGGCAATGTATATTGGGTCGGCGGCCGCGACACGCATGGCAACCCGCGCCGCTGGGTGATCTATCAGGGCGCCAATGACGGCAGCCGCGTGCCGCCCGACTGGTTCGCATGGTTGCATCATCAACTCGACGACGTGCCCGCGCAGACGCTACCCGTCGCGCGTAGCTGGCAGAAGCCGGCCGTCGCCAACATGACCGGCACCCCCTTGGCCTATCGGCCCGCGGGCGCCTTGGAGAAGGGCGGACGACGCGCGTCGGCCACCGGCGACTACGAAGCGTGGGTGCCTGACGAGTGAGCACGCCCCTGCGCTGGCTCGCGGCCGCGCTGCTCGCTTTGGCACTGGCGACTTCCGGATGGTTCGGCTGGCGCGCGTGGCGTGGGCCTGATGCCGCGCCGGCGGTGGTGCAGGACCTCGCCGACGACGCGGCCGGGGCGGAGACGGTGCAGACCGTCCGCATGGACGCGCCGACGATCGCCACGACGGGCACGACGCCGATGGCGGAGCGGGTGACGGTGCTGGGGCTGCTCAACAAGCGCAACGGCGATGCGCGCGACGTGACGTTGAAGCCGGGCCAAGGCGTGGAGATCGGGGACGTGCGAATCCGGCTGCGCGCGTGCGAGCGTACCGCGCCGTGGGAACCCGAGCAGCTGACCGGCGCCTTTGCGCAGGTCGACATCCGGGGCGTCGATCGCGTGTGGCGACGGCCGTTCTCCGGCTGGCTCTACAAGGAACGCCCGAACATCAATGTGGTGCAGCACCCCGTCTATGACGTCTGGGTCAAGAGCTGCACGATGTCCTTTCCCGTGAGCGGACCGGAGACGGAGCGGCTCGCCACCTCCGCGCCACCATCCAACGCGAAGAAGTCGACCGGTGGTGCCGGCGCGGTGGCGGCGGACACGCCGACGAAGCCGGTCAACGCCGCGGACAGCGCCACGAGGTAGTCGGCGCGATCGACCTCCTTCGCGCCCAGGCTGGCGAGGTGCGCGGTCTGGAACTGACAGTCGAGCAGGGAGTAGCCGCCGACGCGCAGGCGGGCGACCAGCCAGGCGAGCGCGACCTTTGAGGCGTCGGTGGCGCGGCTGACCATCGATTCGCCGAAAAAGGCGCGACCCAGCGCCAGTCCGTAAAGGCCACCGGCGAGCCGATCGCCATCCCAGCATTCGATCGAATGGGCGAAGCCTTGTGCGTGCAACTGCCCGAACACTTGCTCGATCGCGCCGTTGATCCAGGTGTCCGGGCGGTCGGATGCGGATTGGGCGCACAAGGCCACGACCTGCGGGAAGGCCTTGTCCACCGTGACCCGGAAACGATCGGCGGCGAGCGTGCGCCGAAGCGAGCGGCCGAGATGAAAGCCGTCGAGGGGCAGGACGGCGCGCCGGCGCGGCTCGACCCAATAGACCGAGCGCGCCTCGCGCGCATCCGCCATCGGGAACACGCCGACCGCATAGGCGCCCAGCACGAGCTGTGGGTCGAGCTGGTCCATGCGCGTCAGCAGGTGACCCTCGTCATGCCGGCGTTGCGCCGGGATGACGAGGTGGCCGTCATCGGATCAGGAGTGACATTCGATTGCCGACTTGCCGGGCCGCGTCAGGGTCACGCCCTTTTCGCTATCGCCGGTCATCGACCACCCGCCCTCTGCGGTCAGCGGCTCGCCGGCGGTCGCGGCCTTGAGCAGCGTGCCCGTGGCATCGGCGGCATCCTTGACGACCGCCTGCGTGTCGCCTTCGAAGAAAGTCACGAAGGCGAGGCTGTTGTCCTTGCAGCGAAAGCTCTTGTCCGCCTTGATTGCGGGCGGCAGCTCGATCGCGGCGAGGTTGGCGGCGGCGGCCTCGTTCGCCGCGGCGGCGGCGTTGGCGGCTTCCTGTTTGGAGTTGCAGGCGGCCAGCGGCAGCAGGGCCGCGGCGGTGAGGAGGAGAATGGCGTTCTTCATGACGAGCCTTGCTTCGCGCATGCAGCATAAGTCGTCAAGACCGACACAGAACCGTCATTCATGGAACTCGCTCAGTTCCGGAATGCGGCCGAACGCGATCTTGGTGCCGACCCGGTCGATGCGGCCGCCGCCCAACGGCCCGACGCTGACCGCGTTGCGACCCCAGCGTTCGTTGATCCGGTCCATAGCGCGGCTGAGCTGCAGCCCCCGCGTCTCGCGCGCGAGCGGGTCTTCCGGGTCGAGGTGCGCCCATAGCGACGCCTGCTCGCCGGAGACCGGCTCGATCTCGGCCAGCGTCACGCCGATCATGCGCAGCCGGAAGCCGCCGGTGCGCCGGCGGCTGGCGTCGAGCAGCTGTGGAAACAGCGCATCCAGTCGTGACAGGATGACGAAACTGTCCTCGGTCGCCGGCAGCTTGATGGAGGCGCGCCAGCTGGTCTTGTCATCCTCCCACTTGCCGTGAAGGATCAGCAGCCGCGCCCGGCAGCCCTTGCGGCGCAGCCGGCTCCCCGCCTTGAGCGCGAGCCGGCGTGCGGTCAGACGTGCGGGCTCGGTGCCACGGTGCGAGGGCGACAGGACGTGGCTGTGGCCGATCGTGCGGCTCTGCGTCGGCTTGTTCGGGAGGTCGACGCCGTGAAGCAGATACCAGAGCCGATCGCCGTCCTGCCCGCCCCAGGCGTGCCCCGCGTCGCGCGGCCGGCGGGCAAGCAACTGACGGATGTCGTTGACCCCATCGCGCGCGAGCCGTGCCTCCATCTTCGCGCCGATCCCGGCGATCTCGCGTAGGCCCAGGGGGAACAGCGCATGCGGCAGGTCGCGCGCCTCGAACACGACGAGCCCGTCCGGCTTCTGCAGATCGGACGCGAGCTTCGCAAGCAGGCGGTTGGGGGCGATGCCTACCGACGAGGTCAGTCGCTCGCCGACGTGCGCGCGGATGCCGGCCTTGATGCGCCCCGCCAGGGCGATCGCGGCCTCGCGACCGTTCTCGTTGTCGAGCAGCCGGCAGGCCATCTCGTCGATCGAGCAGACCTGCGTAACCGGGATGTGCTTCCACACCTCGGCGACGATCGCCTCGTGGAATTCGACATAGCGTTCGTGGCGCGCGGGCGTGACGATCAGCTCGCGGCATTTCTGCTTCGCCTCCCAGACCGGGGTGCCCGTCTTGATGCCGAACCGTTTGGCTTCGATCGACGCGGCGATGGCGACGGTGGTGTCCGAGCCGACCGGCGCGACGATGATCGGACGCCCACGCAGCGACGGCTGCAGCTGTTGCTCGACCGAGGCGAAGTAGGAGTTGAGGTCGAGGAACAGCCACCGCAAAGGGCGGGGAGGGAGATCGGGCGACACTTCCCAAAGGTCGCGCAGATCGCGTCTTTTCGCGTCAGTCTGTTCGATGGCGGCAAACGACTCGGACGCAGGCATGATTGCGGAACGTTAGCGGAACGCGCGCTTGTAGGACAGCATTGCTGGGTTCAGCGCGGAAACGCTGATTCCGGCGCGAGGAGCAAGTCGGTGTGGTTGAAGTCGTTGCCCTTGAAGAGCAGCGGCTCGCCGGTCACCTTTGATAGCGCATAGGCGAAACAGTCGCCGAAGTTGAGGCAGGCGCGATGACCGGAGCCGCGGCCGTAGGTCGCATAGCCGAGCGCGGCAGCAGCGGCCTGCCGCTCCTCGACAGGCGACGTCTGGATGTCGAGTGCTGCTGCGAAGCTGGCTTGGACGGTGGCAGGCGTCCGGATGCCGAACCGCCGCACCAGCACCGTGCCGAACTCCATCCAGCAACCTGCCGAAACCAAGCGGCCTTGTGCGCGCGAAAGTGACAGGAGGAAGCGCGGTCGCTCGGGCTCGTCTGCAAACATTGCCACGAGGGCGGAGGTGTCAATGATCAACGCGCGAAGCCGTCCGGCTCGTTATCGTCGTAGATCGACTCCATGATCTCCCACGATGTCATGGCGCGGGTCTCGGGCGGCATGTTCCGGCGGACCTCGTCGATGAGCTCGTTGGCTCGCCTGATCCGTTCGGCGATCTCCTCCTCGCGACGGCTGCGATCGTTGCGGACCGCCTCGCGGATGGTGGCCGTCACCGTGCGCCCGGTTTGGGCAGCGTACTCTCTCACCTCCCGGACGGTAGCATCGTCCTTGATGTTCAGCTGTGATGCCATGTCTACCTCCTTCAGCGAAGATTCTACCATCGGTGACACTACGCGGCAACGCAGGCGAGGTTGCTTGGCCAGGGACGCGGGACCGAATACACGGTCGTCATGCCCACGCTTCCCGACACGCTCGCCCTGATCGGTAACACGCCGCTGGTCCGGCTCGCCGGCCCGAGCCAGGCAGCCGGCGCCGACATCTTCGGCAAGTGCGAGTTCACCAATCCCGGCGCGTCGGTGAAGGATCGCGCCGCTCTGGCGATGGTCGAGGACCATGAGGCGCGGGGCAGCCTGACGCCGGGCGGCACCATCGTCGAGGGCACCGCCGGCAACACCGGCATCGGCATGGCGCTGGTGGCGAACGCAAAGGGCTACAAGACGATCATCGTCATGCCCGAGACGCAATCGCGCGAGAAGATGGACACGCTGCGCGCGCTGGGCGCGGAGCTGGTGCTGGTGCCGGCCGCGCCCTATTCGTCACCCTGCCATTTCGTGCACACGTCACGGCGCCTCGCGGAGGAGACGCCGGGCGCGGTGTGGGCGAACCAGTTCGACAATGTCGCCAACCGGCGCGCGCATGTGACCGGAACGGCGGAGGAGATCTGGACGCAGATGGACGGCCGGATCGACGGGTTTACCTGCGCGGTCGGCACCGGCGGCACGCTGGCAGGCGTCGGGCTCGGGTTGAAGGCCAAGGACGAGCGCATCTGCATCGCGCTCAGCGATCCGCATGGCGCGGCGTTGTATGACTGGTACGCCCATGGCGAGCTGCGCAGCGAGGGGTCATCGGTAGCCGAGGGGATCGGACAGGGGCGGATTACCGCCAATCTGGAAGGCGCGCCGATCGACACGCAGTTCAGGATCTCGGATCAGGAAGGCTGGGACTGGACCCGGCGGCTGCTGGAGGAGGAGGGCCTGTGCCTGGGCCTGTCGTCGGGGATCAACATCGCCGGGGCGGTGCGGCTCGCGCGACAGCTGGGTCCGGAAAGCCGGGTGGCGACGATCCTGTGCGATACGGGGTTTCGTTACCTGTCGACGCTGTACAATCCGGAGTGGCGCGCGGGGAAGGGGCTGAGCTGACGATCTTCGGAGCGCCAAGACGAAGATTCGACAAGTCTGATCGGGTTCGATACGCTGGCGGCTTGAGCATGGCGTCTTCACCTCAGACCAGCCAGCGCGTGAAGGTCGGAGCGATCGGCCTGGCGGTCGTCGTGCTGCTGATCGCCCTCGCCAGTGCCGTGCTCGGCTCCGCCAGCCGCGAGCGACCGGTCAGCGCCCCGGGTGGCGCCAAGGCCGACATGGTCGCCAACATGGCGCTAGGCAACGATGCGGCATCCAGCGAGCCTTTGGCCGACATGGGCGTGTCGCCCGGCGGTCAGAACGAGTCCGCCGCGGACCACTGATTCAGTCGTTATCGAGATGTCTGTCGGGCCGAGTTGCCCGGCGGGCTGCTGCACGCACCCTCATGCGTAATCATCAACAGGATTCCCCTGAAATCCCCTAAAATCCCGTTGCATCCCCGAATGCTCCGAGATACACCCAGGTAACAGCAGGGGCATTCTCTTCGGTCGCGTCGTTCGCGGGCGGGAGGCGACGAACGTCGCTTCTCGCAACGAGGATGCATGCCCCGCTGGTGGGGATGTATGCGTTGTCGAATCGAGGCTGGTATCAAGGAGATGGCATCGGCCTTGTCGACGACAAGGGCCGCGTTTCCATCCCTGCGGCCCTCCGCCAGACGCTCGCCGCCAACTACCCCAAGGCGAACGGCAAGGACGGCGGCACGGTGATCGTCGGCACGCATCAGAAGCACCGTTGCCTGGTCGCCTATGACCCTGCCTATCTCGATATTCTGGTCGCCAAGCTGGAGAAGCGCGAGGCGGAGAACACCGCCGACGACGGCGAGCTGGATTACAACATCAAGCGTCGCGCCGCGGCCGGCGAAGCGGTGCCGTTCGACGGCTCCGGCCGTTTCATCATGCCCGCCTTTCCGCGCCACTACGCCCGCATCAAGGGCCACGCCTTCTTCTACGGCGTCCTGGACATGATCGAGATCTGGGACCCGAAGACGCTGATCGAGACGACGGACTATCCCGACGTCGTGAAAGAGATGGCCGAGTTCCAAATGGCCGAACGGGGTGCGCAGCTGTGAACGCCGCCCCCCAACACATCCCGGTCCTCCTCGACGAGGTCGTGTCCGCGCTCGCTGCTTCCCCCGGCCAGCGAATAGTGGACGCGACGTTCGGGGCGGGTGGGTACACGCGGGCGCTCCTGCAAAGGGGCGCCCGCGTGATCGCTTTCGATCGCGATCCCGATGCGATCGCCGCCGGCCGCGCGCTGGCGTTGGACGACCTTACGCTGGTGGAGGGCAAGTTCTACGCGCTCGAACAGGCGGTGACCTAGCCGGTCGACGGGCTGACGATGGACGTCGGCGTCTCGTCGATGCAGCTCGACCAGGCGGAGCGCGGCTTCGCGTTCGGTCAGGACGGGCCGCTCGACATGCGGATGAGCCGGATCGGACCGTCGGCGGCGGACTTCTGCAACGAGGCGGACGAGGACGAGATCGCGAACGTGATCTTCCGCTACGGCGAGGAGCCGAAGTCGCGGCGGATCGCGCGCGCGATCGTCGCCGCCCGGCCGCTGACCCGTACCGGCGAGCTGGCGCGCGTCGTGCGGCGCGCGCTCGGCTGGCGCCCGCACGACAAGAAGGACCCCGCGACGCGGACGTTTCAGGCGATCCGCATCCACATCAACCGCGAGCTGGACGAGCTGGCGGACGGGCTGGCAGCGGCCGAGCGCGTGCTCAAACCCGGCGGACGGCTGGCGGTGGTGACGTTCCACAGCCTGGAGGACCGGCTGGTGAAGCGGTTCCTGCGCGACCGGTCGGGTGCCACGCCCGGCGGCTCGCGACATCTGCCCGTCGGACCGGCGGAGCGCGATCCGAGTTTCGAGGGCGTCGGCAAGGCCGTGCGCCCCGGTGAGGCCGAGCTGGCGCGCAACCCGCGCGCGCGCTCGGCGACGTTGCGGACGGCGCGGCGGACAACCGCGGCGGCATGGTCGGAACCAGTAGGAGTAGGCGTATGACGGCGGCGTATCGCCTGAAGGGCATCGGCTGGCTGGCGGCACTCGCCGTGGTCGTGCTCGGCTTCTACCTCGTCTCGTCACGGGTCGCGTCCGAGCGGCAGAAGCTGGACGTACTGAACCGCTCGATCGCGGCCGCCGAGCGCGATATCCGCGCGCTGGAAACCGAGTTCGACACGCGGGCCAATCTGGCGCAGCTGGAACGGTGGAACGGCGATACGCTGTCGCTCGCCGCGCCCACGGCCGCGCAGTTCCTGCACGACGATGCCGCGCTTGCGTCGTTCGACCCTTACGCGGTCGGGCTGCCGGGCGTGAAGGTCGCGGCGCTGGTCGTGCCGGCGATGGCCCTCGAGGCCGCCCCTACGCCAGTCGAGGTGACCGCCGCTACGCAGGCCCCCGCGCTTGCACCGGCACCGGCACCGGCATCGGCAGTGATCAAGGTTGCTGCGCTCGCTCCGGTCCGCCCGGTCATCACCGATGCTGCAATTCGCGCTGTTGCGCCCAGCGGCCGCGACGCTCCGGCGATCGCGCGACTCGCCCAGGCGGCGCGAGCGACGGCGGCGGTGGCGAAGGTGCGGCCGCAGGCGGTGGCGATGCTGGACCGCCAGCTGCTGTCCGACACGACATTTGGTGACATCATGAGCGGAGCGCGCCGGGAAGCGGGTCGCGGACGGTGACCATGGTCGTCGCCCGCCCGCTGCCGGCGCGGCGCGGCAACCAGCGCGGTGCGCTGGTCGCGGTGGCACATACCCGGCTGATGATGGGGATGCTGCTGTTCGCCGCCGCGGTGGCGCTCGTGATCGGCCGGCTGGCCCTGCTGGCGGCGTTCGGCGGCGCGGAGGCGCGCGCGACCGTGGCGACGCTGGCGGCGCGCAGCGACATCGTCGACCGCAACGGGCATCCGCTCGCGCGCACGATCGACGCATGGACGATCGCCGTCCATCCGCGCCAGATCATGGGCGACAAGTCGGAGCTTGCCGGCAGGCTCGCGGCGCTGATGCCCGATCGGGGCGATCAGACGTGGTTTCATGCACAACTGACCAAGGACGTCGCCTTCACCTATCTGCAGCGCCGTGCCGCGCCGGCACTGGTCGAGCAGGTCAACGCGCTGGGCGAGCCGGCGCTGGTGTTCGCGCGCGAGACGCAGCGGCTGTACCCGCAATCGACCATGGCTGCGCACGCGCTGGGCTTCCTGTCCGCCGACGGGCACGGGATGAGCGGGATGGAGCGGGTGCTGGATGCACAATTGCTCGATCCCAAGGCCCGCGGCGTGCCGGTGCAGCTGTCGCTCGATACGCGCGTGCAGGCGGCGATGGAGTCCGAGCTGGGCCGGGCGATGGGGGCCTATCAGGCAAAGGCCGCCTCGGGGCTGGTGCTGGACGTCCACACCGGCGAGCTGCTGGCGATGGTGTCGCTGCCGGTGTTCAACCCCAACCGCGTCGGCATGGCGGGCACGGAGCAGCTGCGCAACGTCAACACCCAGAGCGTCTACGAGCTGGGTTCGGCGTTGAAGCCGATCGCGATCGCGGCCGCGATCGACTATGGCGTCGTGACGTCGATGTCGCGCCGCTTCAATGCGGCGCAACCGCTGAAGGTCGGTCGGTTCACGATCAAGGACGACCATGCGCAGAACCGCTGGCTGAACATCCCCGAAACGCTGATCCATTCGTCCAACATCGCCACCGCGCGCATCGCCGACGAAATCGGGGCGGCGCGGATGCAGGCGTGGTTCCGCAAGCTGGGCTTCGACAAGAAGCCGGAGATCGAGCTGATCGAGAAGGGGCGGACGCTGTGGCCGACCTTCTGGGCGCGGACGACGACCATGACGACGGCGTACGGACATGGCATGGCGGTGACGCCGCTGCACCTCGCAAACGCCTACGCGACGCTCGTCAATGGCGGCATCGCCCGGCCCGCGACGCTGCTGAAGAAGCCGGCCGGACCGGTTCCGGGCACGCGCGTGATGAGCGAGGCGACCAGCGCGCGGCTGCGCCAGCTGCTGCGGCTGATCGTGCTGGAGGGCACCGGTCGCAAGGCCGAAGCGCCGGGCTATCGCGTCGGCGGCAAGACCGGCACCGCCGAGGTGGCGACCGGCGGGGGTTACGCCAAGAACGCCAACGTCTCCACCTTTGCCGCCGCGTTCCCGATGGATGCGCCGCGGTTCGTGGTGATCGCGATGATGGACTCGCCCAAGCGCGTCGAGGCGAACCAGTTCCAGACCACCGCCGCCTATACCGCCGCGCCCGTGGTCAGCCGCGTGATCTCACGCACTGGCGCCATCCTGGGTGTGTTGCCCGACGAGCGCCGCGAGGTCGATCTCGCGGACCTTCGCCCGATGATCTGGCGCGCGCCGGGCGAGGTTGGCGCGCATGGCGAATAGCACGTGAAGCTCGGCGCGCTGACCGGCAACGGCGAGGGGGCCGCCGTGACCGGCTTCGCGATCGACCATCGCAAGGTGGCGCCCGGCACGGTGTTCGGCGCGTTCGCCGGCGCGCGGGTGAACGGGGAAAGCTTCATCGCCGACGCGGTGCGTTCCGGCGCGGTGGCGGTGGTGGCGCGTCCGGAGGCCGTCGTAGCCGGCGCGGTGCATGTTGCCGACGACGAGCCGCGACAGCGGTTCGCCGAGCTGGCAGCACGGTATTTCGCGCCGTTTCCCGACGCCTGCGTTGCGGTGACGGGAACCAACGGCAAGACTTCGACCGTAGAGCTGACGCGGCAGCTGTGGCGGATGGCCGGGCACCACGCGGCGTCGATCGGCACGCTGGGCGTAACCACGGCGGACGAGCGCGTGACGACGGGGCTGACCACGCCCGACGTGGTGACCTTCCTGTCCAATGTCGCCGGGCTCGCGCGCGAGGGCGTGACGCACCTGGCGTTCGAGGCGTCGAGCCACGGCCTGACGCAGTATCGTACCGAGGGCCTGCCGGTGGCGGCAGCGGCGTTCACCAACCTGAGCCGCGATCATCTCGACTATCACGGCGACATGGCGGCGTATTTCACCGCCAAGCTTCGGCTGTTCTCGGAGGTGCTGAGTTCCGACGGCGCGGCGGTGGTGTGGGCGGACGACCCGGCGGCGGCGCGGGTGATCGATCTGGCACGCGAGCGGGGCAACCGGCTGCTGACGGTCGGCGAGCGGGGCGACTGCCTGCGGCTGGTCGGGCGGGAGCCGACGCTGTTGGGGCAGGGGCTGACGATCGAGGCGGAGGGGCGCACGCATCATGTGCGCCTGCCGCTGATCGGCGGCTATCAAGCCGCCAACGCACTGGTCGCAGCGGGGCTGGTGATCGCGACCGGCGGGCCGGTGGCTGAGACGCTCGCCAATCTGGCGCGGTTGCAGCCGGTGCGCGGGCGGCTGGAGCGGGCGGCGATCACGCGGTCGGGTGCGCCGGTCTATGTCGACTACGCTCATACCCCCGATGCGATCGCGGCGGCGGCATCGGCGCTCAAGCCGCATGCGGGCAGCCAAGGATCGAAGGGCCGGCTGATCCTGGTGTTCGGCGCAGGCGGCGACCGCGATGCCGGCAAGCGCGAGGACATGGGGCGCGTCGCGATCGAAAGCGCGGATCGCGTGATCGTCACCGACGACAATCCGCGTACCGAAGACCCCGCCGCGATCCGCGCGGCCGTGCTGAAGGGCGCGATCGGTGCGGCCGAAATCGGGGACCGGCGCGACGCGATCGCGACGGCGGTGGCGGACGCCGGGCCGCAGGACATCGTGCTGATCGCGGGCAAGGGCCACGAGCAGGGGCAGGTCGTCGGCGATCTGGTGCTGCCGTTCGACGATGTCGCCGTGGCGCGGGAGTGTTGTTCGTGACTGCCCTCTCCCGCAAGCGGGAGAGGGACAGCCGCCAAGGGCGGCAGGGGGAGGGTATGACGTACGTCGCTGAGCCCACGCCTGGTTCTCATGTCGGGCCTTCACCCTGGCCGCTTTGCGGCCTGTCCCTCTCCCGCGCGCGGGAGAGGGGATGATGTCGCTCTGGACCTCGCACGAGATCGTGACTGCAACGGGCGGTGCCGCATCGAGCGACTTCGCCGTCACCGGCGTCGCGTTCGACTCGCGCGAGGTCGGTCCGGGCGACCTGTTCGTCGCCCTCGGCGGCGAGGCCACCGACGGCCACCGCTTCCTCGATCAGGCATTCGCACAAGGCGCGGCCGGCGCGATCGTGTCGCAGCCTTGCGGGCAGCCACACGTCCTCGTTACCGACACCTTCGCCGCGCTCAACGATCTTGCCCGTGCGGCCCGCGCGCGAACGCACGCCACTGTGATCGGCGTCACCGGGTCGGTCGGCAAGACGAGCGCCAAGGAGGCGCTGTACGCGGCGCTGGACCGGGGCACGCCGGGCCGCGTCCACCGATCGGTGAAGAGCTACAACAACCATGTCGGCGTGCCCTTGAGCCTCGCGCGCATGCCGCGCGACGGCGACTATGCGGTGTTCGAGATGGGCATGAATCATGCCGGCGAACTTGCTGAACTGACGCGGATCGTCCGCCCGCATGTCGCGCTCGTGACCACGGTCGCAGCGGTGCACATGGAGTTCTTCGCCGACGAAGCGGCGATTGCCGACGCCAAGGCGGAGATCTTCCAAGGACTGCAGCCCGGTGGCACCGCGATCGTCCCGTTCGACAACCCGCATCGCGACCGGCTGATCGCCGCCGCGCGGCCTCATACCCAACGGATCGTGACGTTCGGTACGGGTGAGGGCGCGGACGTGCGGGCGGTGGAGGCGATGCGATCGGGCGTCGGCGGCAGCTTCGTGACCGCGCGGCTCGGGGAGCGGGAATTGAGCTTCACGCTCTCGCAGCCGGGCACGCATTGGGTCTCGAACGCGCTCGGCGTGCTGGCAGCCGTGGACGCTGCGGGCGGCGATCTGGGACTGGCGGGTCTTGCGCTGGCGGAGCTTGGCGGGCTGCCGGGACGCGGCGCCCGGTTCCAAGCGGCGGTGGCGGGCGGGACGGCGCTGGTGCTGGACGAGAGCTATAACGCCAACCCGGCGTCGATGCGCGCGACGCTGGCGGTGCTTGGCGATGAGCCGGGGCGGCATGTCGCGATCCTCGGCACGATGGCCGAACTGGGCGACGATTCAGCTGCTTACCATGCGGAGCTCGCGCAGCCGGTGATCGACGCGCGCGTCGAAACGATTCTCCTCGTCGGTGAAGCGATGGCACCCCTCGCCGACGCGCTTGAGCAAAAGGTTAACGTGGTGCATGTGCCCGATGCGTCGGCAGCGATCGTTGTGCTGCCGGATGTCGTGCAAGCCGGCGACACGGTGCTGGTCAAGGGTTCCAATTCGGTCGGTCTGTCGCGCGTCGTCGCGGCGCTCGGGGGTTAGATGCTGTTCTGGATTGCCGAGCAGCTGGGTTTCCCGGGGCTGCTCAACCTCATCCGCTACCAGTCGTTCCGGACCGGCGCGGCGGTGGCGACGGCGCTGTTCATCGGCCTGCTGATCGGGCCGAAGTTCATCGGCTGGCTGCGCGTGCGGCAGGGCAAGGGCCAGCCGATCCGCGCCGACGGCCCGCAGACGCATCTCGCCAAGCGCGGTACGCCGACGATGGGCGGGTTGATGATCCTGACCGCGATGGGGTGCTCGATCCTGCTGTGGATGGACCTCGCCAATCCCTACGTCTGGGCGTGCCTGTTCGTGACCTTCGGGTTCGGCGCGATCGGGTTCATGGACGATTACGACAAGGTCAAGAAGGCGACGACGGCGGGCATTCCGGGTCGCGTTCGGCTGCTGCTGGAATTCGTCATCGCCGGCATTGCGGCGGTCATCATCATGGGTGAGAACGGGCCGCATCTGTACCTGCCGTTCACGCAGCGGATGTATTTCGACCTGGGCTGGTTCTTTCCGATCTTCGCCGCCTTCACGATCGTCGCCTTCGGCAATGCGGTGAACCTGACCGATGGGCTGGACGGCCTCGCGACGATGCCGGTCATCATCGCCTCGGTCGCGTTCATGGTCATCGTCTACCTCGCGGGCAACGCGAAGTTCGCCGAGTATCTGGGTATCCCGCATGTCGCGCGGGCCGGCGAGCTGGCGATATTCTGCGGTGCGGTCGTGGGCGCGGGGCTGGGCTTCCTGTGGTACAACGCGCCCCCGGCGGCGGTGTTCATGGGCGATACCGGCTCGCTTGCCCTGGGCGGCGCACTGGGGACGATCGCGGTGGTCGCGCATCACGAGATCGTGCTGGGCATCATCGGCGGGCTGTTCGTGGTCGAGGCGCTGTCGGTGATCATCCAGGTGTTCTGGTACAAGCGCACCGGCAAGCGCGTGTTCCGGATGGCGCCGATCCATCACCATTTCGAGGCGCTGGGCTGGAGCGAGCCGACGGTGGTGATCCGGTTCTGGATCGTCTCGTTGGTCTTGGCGCTCGCCGGGCTTTCGACGTTGAAGCTGCGGTGATCACCGCGCGCGCCTGGGCTGGGCAGCGGTACGCCGTGTTGGGGCTGGCGCGCTCGGGCCTTGCAACCGTTGACGCGCTGCTACGGTCTGGCGCCAGCGTCAGCGCTTGGGATACCGACTTTGCGAACCGTGAGGCAGCTCTCGACGTGGCGATGCGGTACTTCTCCGCGCTACCCGCGCGTTCCGAAGGTGCAGATCAGTCGTTTAGCGACGAGGATCTACTGGGAGACAAGCTGGACTACGACATCGCGGCCTTTGACGCGCTGATCATGTCGCCCGGCGTGCCGCTCAACACGCATCCGCTTGGCGCGACAGCGCGCGATGCCGGGGTGCCGGTGATCGGCGACATCGAGCTGTTCGCGCAGGCGCGCGCCGCGCTGCCCGCGCACAAGGTGGTCGGGATCACCGGCACCAACGGCAAGTCGACCACCACCGCGCTGGTCCACCACATCCTTCAGACAGCTGGCGTGCCGACGTTGATGGGCGGCAATATCGGTCTGCCCATTCTCGCGCAGGAGCCGCTGCCGGAGGGCGGGGTGTATGTGCTGGAGCTGTCGAGCTATCAGCTCGATCTGACGCAGACGCTCGACTGTGACGTGGCGGTACTGCTCAACGTCACGCCCGATCACCTCGATCGCTATGAGAGCTTCGAGGCTTACGCCGCGTCGAAGGCCCGGCTTTTTGCCATGCAATCTCCGAAGCATGAGGCGATCGTCGGCATCGGCGACCTGCCCTCCGCCAAGATCGCCCGGAGTCTCGCCGATCGCGGCGAGCATCTGACCAAGATCGCGCCGGGCGTGTGCCTGGACCAGCGCCACTGGCCGGCATTGCAGGGACCGCACAATGCGCAGAACGCGCTGGCGGCGATCGCGGTGGCGAAGGCGCTGGGCGTAAGCGAGCACCACATCGACGCAGGGCTGGCGAGCTTCGCCGGGCTGGCTCACCGTATGGAGCGGGTGGGCGAGCGCGGCGGCGTGCTGTTCGTCAACGATTCCAAGGCGACCAACCCGGACAGTGTCGCGCCTGCGCTTGCCGCCTTCGAGCGCGTGCACTGGATCTTGGGCGGGCGCGCAAAGGGCGACGATCTCGACGCCTGCGCTCCGCATTTCGGGCATGTGGCGCGCGCCTATACGATCGGCGAGGCGGGGCCGGTATTCGCGCGCGCGCTCGCTGGACGTGTTCCGGTGGAGGAAGCTGGCACGCTCGACCGCGCGGTGACGCGCGCCACGGCGCAGGCGAAGGCCGGCGATACGGTGCTGTTCAGCCCGGCCGCCGCAAGCTTCGACCAGTTCCGCGACTATGAGCACCGCGGCGACACGTTCCGCACGTTGGTGGAGGCGCTGCCATGACCGATGCCAGGGTGGACGGGGCGGCGCGGCTTACGGGCCGCGATCTGGTGGCGAGGGTGAAGCGGCGTGGCGGGCGTGGCGACCGGTCGCCGCTGGGGACCTGGTTCTGGGACATTGACCGGATGCTGCTGGGCCTGACCTTTGCGCTGATCGTCATCGGGCTGGTCGCGGTCGCCGCCGCCAGTCCGGCGACCGCGCTGCGCTATTCGGGCGAGAAGCATCAGGTCGCGCCGCTCTATTATTTCTGGCGGCAGCTGATGTGGGTCGGCGTGTCCGCGCCGGTGCTGATCGCGGTGTCGATGCTGCCGGTCGCGACCGCGCGTCGCTTCGCGCTGGCGGGCGCGGTGTGCTTCGGGGTGCTGCTGGCGCTGACACCGTTCCTGGGTTCGGTCGTCAACGGCGCGCGGCGCTGGCTCGATCTGGGCGTATCGCTGTTCCAGCCGTCGGAGTTCCTGAAGCCATTCTTCATCGTCGCGGTCGCCTGGATCCTGTCGCTCAAGTCCAAGGAGGAAGAGCTGCCGGTGGTGGCGATCACGATGGCGATGACCGGCGTCGTCGCGGGTCTGCTGATGATGCAGCCCGATTTCGGGCAGACGGTGATCTATTGCACCGTCTGGTTCGCACTGCTGTGCATTGCGGGCACGCCCGTGCGCGTGCTGGCCGGCCTCGCATCGCTGGCGCCAGTGGGGCTGGTGACGGCATATTTCTTCTACGGCACGGCACGCGAGCGGATCGATGCGTTCCTGTTTCCGGGCCTGGAGGGCGACGGCGCAGCCGATCACTTCCAGACCGACGCCGCGCACGCGACGCTGACCGCGGGCGGCTGGACCGGGACGGGACCCGGCGGCGGGGTGCGCAAGTTCGGGCTGCCCGAGGCGCACACCGACTATATCTTTTCGGTGATCGGCGAGGAGTTCGGGCTGATCGCGTGCATGGTGATCGGCATGGTGTTCCTGGCGATCGTGGTGCGGGTGTTCGTCAAGCTGCTGGACGAGCAGGACGAGTTCAAGCTGCTCGCGGCGTCGGGGCTGGCGGTGCAGTTCGGGTCGCAGGCGCTGGTGTCGATGGCGGTCAATACCGGGCTGGCGCCGTCGAAGGGCATGACGCTGCCGTTCATCAGCTATGGCGGGTCGTCGATGATCGCGCTGTCGCTCGGCATGGGGCTGCTGCTGGCGTTCACGCGGCGCAACCCGTTCCTGACGCGCAGCCCCTATGTCGTGAAGTGGGGCAGTTGATGCGCGGCAAGCACTACGTCCTGGCCGCCGGCGGCACGGGTGGGCACATGGTCCCGGCGGCCGCGCTCGCGACCGAACTGACCGCGCGGGGGCATCGCGTGGCGCTGGTGAGCGATGCGCGCGGCGTGCGGTTTCCGGGGCTGTTCGAGGGCATCCAGACGCACGTGCTCCCGGCCGGGCGGTTCCAGACCCGCAAGCCGCTGGGCTGGCTGCCCGCGGCGCGCGAGATGTGGCGTGGGCGGGCAATGGCGCGCGAGCTGTACGCGACGTTCAAGCCCGCCGCCGTGATCGGGTTTGGCGGCTATCCTGCGTTCCCCGCGCTGCTGGCCGCCTTTGCGGACAAGATCCCGACGGCGGTGCACGAGCAGAATGCGGTGCTGGGGCGCGTCAACCGGCTGGTCGCGCGCCGCGTCGACGCGATCGCGACGTCGTACGACAGCACCGAGCGGCTCTCGGCGAAGCTGGCGGGCAAGGTCCACACCGTCGGCAATCCGGTGCGCGAGGCGGTGCTGGCGTTGCGCGCCAAGCCGTATCCGCTGCTGGAGGAGGACGGCATCTTCCGCGTGCTCGTCACCGGCGGCAGCCAGGGTGCGAACGTGCTGAGCCAGGTGGTGCCCGACGGGCTGGCGATGCTGCCCGTCACGTTTCGCCGCCGGCTGCAGGTGACGCATCAGGCCCGGATCGAGGACATCGACGCAGCGCGCGCGAGCTATGCCGCGCACCAGATTCCCGCCGATCTGGCGACCTACATCCCCGACATGCCCGAGCAGCTGGCCTGGGCGCATCTGGTGATCGCGCGCGCAGGCGCCTCGACGATCGCCGAGCTGACCGCTGCGGGCCGACCGGCGATCCTGGTGCCGCTGCCCGGTGCCACCGACGACCACCAGACCGCCAATGCGCGCGAGATCACGCAAGCCGGCGGCGCGCGGACGATCGCGCAGGGGCAGTTCACCGCGGTAGAGCTGGCCAAGCAGATGCAGAAGCTGGGGCTCGACCCGGCCGCGCTGGAGAATGCCGCAGGGCGCGCCAAGAGCGTCGGCAAGCCCAGGGCGGTCAGCGATCTCGCAGACCTGGTCGAAAGCCTCGACGCGCCGGTGTCGCGCCTGCCGGTGGTGGCACGCGGGCCGGTGAAGGAGGCCTGGGCGTGAAACAGCTCGCCACCGACATCGGCACGATCCACTTCGTCGGCATCGGCGGGATCGGCATGTCGGGCATCGCCGAGGTGATGAAGAACCTCGGCTACCGCGTGCAGGGGTCGGACGTGGCGGAGGGCTATGTCGTGCAGGGGTTGCGCGACAAGGGCATCGCGGTTGCCATCGGGCACCATGCCGACAACCTGGGCGACGCGGCGGTGGTGGTGGTGTCGACCGCGATCGTGCGCTCGAACCCGGAGGTCGAGTGTGCGCTGGAGCGGCGCATTCCCGTGGTGCGGCGCGCGGAGATGCTGGCCGAGCTGATGCGGCTCAAGTCCACCGTCGCGGTCGCGGGGACGCACGGCAAGACGACGACGACGAGCATGATCGCCGCGCTGCTCGACGCGGGCGGGGTCGATCCGACCGTGATCAATGGCGGGATCATCAACAGTTACGGCTCGAACGCGAGACTGGGTGCGAGCGACTGGATGGTGGTGGAGGCGGACGAGAGCGACGGCTCGTTCCTGCGGCTGGACGGCACGGTCGCGGTGGTGACCAACATCGACCCCGAGCATCTGGACCATTATGGCTCGTTCGACGCGGTCAAGGACGCGTTCGTCGAGTTCGTCGAGAATGTGCCCTTCTATGGCGCGGCGCTGCTGTGCCTCGATCATGCGGAGGTGCAGGGCATCCTGCCGCGGCTGCGCGACCGGCGTATCGTCACCTATGGCTTTTCCGCGCAGGCGGACGTGCGCGGCGTCAACGTGCAGCCGGTGGCAGGTGGCAACCGCTTCGAGGTGATCGTGCGCGAGCGCGACGGCCGCACGCGCTCGATCGAGGGCATCGAGCTGCCGATGCCGGGTCGTCACAACGTCCAGAACGCGCTGGCGGCGATCGGGGTAGCGCTGGAGCTGGGGATCGACGACGCGACGATCCAGCGCGGCTTTCACGCGTTCGGCGGGGTCAAGCGGCGCTTCACCAAGGTCGGGGAGGTGGCGGGCGCCTCGATCATCGACGATTACGGCCATCACCCGGTCGAAATCCGCGCGGTCTTGGCGGCGGCGCGCGAGAGCGCGGTCGGGCGGGTGTTCGCGGTGGTGCAGCCGCATCGCTATTCGCGGCTGGGCGCGCTGATGGAGGACTTCCAGACCGCCTTCAACGACGCCGATCGCGTGCTGGTGACGCCGGTCTATGCGGCGGGCGAGCAGCCGGTCGACGGGGTTGATTCGGACGCGCTCGTCGAGGGACTGAAGCGACGCGGCCATCGCGGCGCGGCGACGGTGGCGGACGCGGACGCGCTGGCGGCGGAGCTGGCGGGCGAACTGCGCGACGGCGATCAGGTGGTGTGTCTGGGGGCGGGCGACATCACCAAGTGGGCCGCCGGGTTGGCGGATGCGATCGCCGCGCGGCGCGAGCGGGTGGTGGCGTGAGAGCCGCTGTCTCAACACCGTTCGTCCCGAGCGAAGTCGAGGGACCATGTGTCCCGACTGCGCTCGACACGAAGGGGGTCAATGGCCGCCTCACACCTTCAGCCCCGCTCGCCCCGCTCGTCTGGTTCAAGTCCGGCGGCGCGGCGGAACAGCTGTTCG
Organism: Sphingomonas bacterium; assembly: GCF_028292945.1. GTDB lineage: Bacteria > Pseudomonadota > Alphaproteobacteria > Sphingomonadales > Sphingomonadaceae > Sphingomonas. The sequence goes on from NZ_JAQGLJ010000109.1 coordinate 26,887, forward strand.
AGCCGGCCGATTCGGGCGACCTCGCGGCGTTCCTGCGTCACCTGGACATCGCCGTACCGGTGCTGCCGCTCGGGCTGGGCTCCAACCTGATCGTGCGCGACGGCGGCGTGCCGGGCGTTGTCGTCCGCTTGGGCAAGCCGTTCGCGCGCGTCGAGGCGATCGACGCGACCACCTTGCGCTGCGGCGGTGGGGCGAGCGGGATCCTGGTGTCCTCGACCGCGCGCGACGCGGGGATCGCGGGCGTCGAGTTTCTGCGCTCGATCCCCGGCACCGTCGGCGGGTTCGTGCGGATGAACGGAGGTGCGTACGGGCGCGAGACGGCGGACGTGCTGGTCGAGTGCGAGGTGGTGCTGCGCTCGGGCGAGCGGCAGAAGCTGCCGGTGGCGGCGCTCGGCTATAGCTATCGTCACAGCGAACTGCCGGCCGGCGCGATCGTGGTGAGTGCGACCTTTCGGGGAACACCGGGAAACCCGGCGGCAATCCAGGCGGAGATGGAACGCATCGCGGCGCAGCGAGAGGCATCGCAGCCGCTGCGCTCGCGCACCGGTGGATCGACGTTCAAGAACCCGGCCGGCCACAAGGCGTGGGAGGTGATCGACGCCGCCGGCTGTCGCGGCCTGCGCCGCGGCGACGCGCAGGTGAGCGAGAAGCATTGCAACTTCCTGCTCAACCTGGGCGGCGCGACGAGCGCGGACATCGAGGCGCTGGGGGAAGAGGTGCGGGCGAGGGTGAAGGCACATTCGGGCGTGGAACTGGAATGGGAGATACAGCGGGTGGGCGAGCCATGAGCCTCCACATCGTCGTCCTCCACGGCGGCTGGTCGGCCGAGCGTGAGGTGTCGCTCCTCTCGGGTGCGGGGGTCGCCGACGCGCTGGAGTCGCTCGGTCATCGCGTCACGCGGATCGACATGGGTCGCGACGTCGCCGCCCGGCTCGCCGAGGCCAAGCCCGACCTCGTCTTCAACGCGCTCCACGGCACGCCGGGCGAGGACGGCAGCATCCAGGGCCTGATGGATCTGATGGGGCTGCGCTATACCCACTCCGGCATGGCGACGTCGGTGATCGCGGTCGACAAGCAGCTGACCAAGCAGGTGCTGGTGCCGCACGGCATCCCGATGCCCGGCGGACGCATCGTCAAGTCCGCCGAGCTGTTCGAGGGCGATCCGCTGGCGCGACCCTATGTGCTCAAGCCCGTCAACGAGGGCTCGTCGGTCGGCGTCGCGATCGTCACGGCGGAAGGCAATTACGGCAACCCGATCGGGCGCGACGTCGCGGGGCCGTGGCAGGATTTCGACGAGCTGCTGGCCGAGCCGTTCATCCGCGGACGCGAGCTGACCACCGCCGTGCTGGGCGGACGCGCGTTCGGAGTCACCGAGCTGCGGCCCAAGTCCGCCTTCTACGACTATGACGCCAAATATACCGAGGGGATGACCGAGCATCTGTACCCCGCGCCGATCCCCGACGAGATCGCCCGCGCCTGCGAGGATGTGGCGCTGGAGGCGCACCGGCTGCTGGGGTGCAAGGGGGCGAGCCGCGCCGATTTCCGCTGGGACGACGAGCGCGGCGTTGACGGCCTGTTCCTGCTGGAGGTCAATACCCAGCCGGGGATGACCCCGCTGAGCCTCGTGCCCGAGCAGGCGCGGCACAACGGCATCGACTATCCGCAATTGGTGCAGATGATCGTGGATGAGGCGCTCCAATGAGCCGTACGATCAAGCGCGGCACGCCGCCCAGGAAGACGCTGAGCCGGGGGCCGCCGCGCCGGCGGGCGAAGCCGAAAGCGTCGCGGCTCGACCGGCTGATCGCGAAGCTGCCGGTGCGCGAGGAAACGCTGCGCAAGGTGGCGACACGCGGCATCCTGACGCTGGGTGGCGTCGCCGCGCTGACGGCGGCGGCCTATGCGGGTGTCCCGGCGATGGTCGGCACCGCGATGGGCGAGGCGGCGGGGCGCGCCGGCTTTCGGCTGGACGAGGTGCAGGCGCCGGGGCTCAAGCAGATGGATTTCATGACGGTCAATGCGATCGTGCTGGAACAGCAGACGCGCGCGCTGCCGCTGGTCGACCTCGAACGGATCCGCGAACGGCTGCTCCTCTATGGCTGGGTCAAGGACGCGGCGGTGTCGCGGCGCTATCCCAACAAGATCCTGGTGCGGATCACCGAGCGCGTGCCGGCGGCGGTGTGGCAGCATCAGGGTGAGCTGACGCTGATCGACGCGGAGGGCGTGCTGCTCGAACCGGTCGATCGCGATGCCATTCCCGACCTGCCGTTGGTGATCGGGCCGGGCGCGGACAAGCAGGAGGCGCAGTACCAGAAGCTGCTCGCCGCCGCGCCGGCGTTGAAGCCGCGCATCGTGGCGGCGACCTGGATCGGCAACCGGCGCTGGGACCTTCGCTTCGATTCGGGCGAGACGCTGAAGCTACCGGAGGAAGGCGCGGGCGCCGCGTTGCTCGACTTCGCCAAGCGCGACGGGGCCAACCCGCTGCTGGGACGCGGTTGGCTGAGCTTCGACCTGCGCAACCCGGACAAGATGGTGGTGCGCAAGCCGCCCGGCGGCGTGCGGCAGGTGGCGGATCCGGGTGAGCCCGTGACTGTCGCCAAGGTACAAGGGATGGAGGGGTAATCATGGCCAAGGCGGCACCCGAGGGACTGATCACGGCGCTGGACATCGGCTCGTCAAAGGTATCGGCGATGATCGCGCAGCCCGGGCCGGAAGGTTCTGGGGCGAGCGAACTGATCGTGCTGGGCACCGGCCAGCGCGAGAGCCGCGGCGTCAAGCGCGGCTATATCGCCGACATGGTCGCCACGGAGGCGGCGGTGCGCGAGGCGGTGGAACAGGCGGAACGGATCGCCGGGCTGAACATCGAGGATGTCTGGGTCGGCTTTTCCGCCGGCGGGCTGATCAGCGATGTGGCCGAGGTCGAGTTCGAACTGGGCGGGCACCGCGTCGAGCAGAGCGACATCGACGCGCTGCTGCATGCCGGGCGCAACTCGATCGACCCGCAGGGCCGCATGGTGCTGCACGCGCAGCCGGCGCTGTACACGCTGGACGGGCTGACGGGGGTCAAGAAGCCGTTGGGGCTGCACGCGGACCGGCTGGGCGTGCACATCCATGTCGTTGCCGCCGACGGCTCCCCGGTGCGCAATCTGGACCTGTGCGTCCGGTCGGCGCATCTCGAGGTCAAGTCGATCATCGCCGCGCCGGTGGCGACCGGGCTGGCGTGCCTGAGCGAGGAGGAGCGCGAGCTGGGCGTGGCGCTGGTCGAGATGGGGGCGGGGATCACCAATGTCAGCCTGTTCGCGGGCGGGATGCTGGTCGGGCTGACCTCGATCGCGATGGGCGCGGCCGACATCACCGACGACATCGCGTCGGCGTTCGGCACAAGGCGCACGCAGGCGGAGCGGATGAAGTGCTTCCATGGCTCCGCCAATGCGTCGCCGCGCGACAATCACGAGATGATCCCGCTGGGCGCGTCGGGTGAGGACGGGGCCGGCGAGGGCAGCCAGATCACCAAGGCGCAGCTGATCGGCGTCATCCGCCAGCGGCTGGAGCATCAGATGGCCGAGATCAGGCAGGCGCTGGCGCGGCTGAAGTTCGACGGCCCGGTCGGGCGGCAGGTGGTGCTGACCGGCGGCGGCGCCGAGCTGAAGGGCGTCGCCGATTACGCGCAGGCGGCGCTCGGCCGATCGGTGCGGATCGGGCGACCGCGCGGGCTGACGGGACTGCCGGAGGCGCATAGCGGCCCGGCGTTCGCGACGCTGGCGGGGCTCGCCTTTTACGCGGCGTCCGATCCGATCGATCTGCGCAGCGTGGCGCCCGTCACCACCGTGCATCGGCCGCGCGGTGCCGGGCTGGTTCGCAAGCTGATCCAGGCGGCGCGGGCAAACTATTGACGAAGCGCAACGCTTTTCGGCTGGAATGACCGGAATCGTTGGGGCAGGAAGGTTAATCAACCCGCCAGAAATGGCGGGCGTTTTTCGGGGGCGGAGGAGCAGCGCATGAGCATCGAGTTTCTGGCACCGGAAGTGGACGAACTGACCCCACGCATCGCGGTGATCGGCGTCGGCGGCGCGGGCGGCAACGCCATCGCCAACATGATGCGCGCCGATGTGCAGGGCGTGGACTTCCTGGTGTGCAACACCGACGCGCAGGCGCTGAAGCAGTCCAACGCGCCCACGCGCATCCAGCTGGGCACCAAGATCACGCAAGGCCTGGGCGCGGGTTCGCGACCGGAGATCGGGCGCGCGGCGGCCGAGGAGTCGATCGACGACCTGGCCAAGCGGCTGGAGGGCGCGCACATGTGCTTCATCGCCGCCGGCATGGGCGGTGGCACCGGCACGGGTGCGGCGCCGGTGATCGCCAAGGCGGCGCGCGACATGGGCATCCTGACCGTCGGCGTCGTCACCAAGCCGTTCGCCTTCGAGGGCAACCGCCGCGCGAAGAGCGCCGAGGGCGGGATCGAGGAGCTGCAGAAGTACGTCGACACGCTGATCGTCATCCCCAACCAGAACCTGTTCCTGATCGCCAACGCCAACACCACCTTCAAGGAAGCGTTCGCGATGGCGGACGAGGTACTGCAGCAGGGCGTGCGCGGCATCACCGACCTGATGGTCATGCCCGGCCTGATCAACCTCGACTTCGCCGACGTCCGCTCCGTGATGCAGGAGATGGGCAAGGCGATGATGGGCACCGGCGAGGCGAGCGGCGACAACCGCGCGCTCGAGGCGGCGCAAAAGGCGATCGCCAACCCGCTGCTCGACGGCGTGTCGATGCAGGGCGCCAAGGGCGTCATCATTTCGATCACCGGCGGCGACGACATGCGCCTGCTGGAGGTCGACGAGGCGGCGAACCACATCCGCGACCTGGTCGATCCCGATGCCAACATCATCTGGGGTTCGGCGTTCAACCAGGAGCTGGAGGGCCGCATCCGCGTGTCGGTGGTGGCGACCGGTATCGAGGCGGTGGCGAGGCCGGCGGCGCAGTCGCAGCCCGAGACCAACCGCTTTTCGTTCGGCGGTGGCCGTCGCGAGGAGCCGCAATCCTTCCGTCCCAGCGAAGCACAGCCGGCGGCTCCGGCCTCCGCGCCCGAGCCGGAGCCGGAAGTCGCCGCTCTCGGTAGCGAGCCGACCGACGTCGGCGCGGTGGCCGATCAGCAACCCGAGACGGCCGACGCGGCGGACGAGGAGCTGGTGCTGGGCACGGAGGCGATCGTCGCGACGCCCCCCAAGACCTTTTCCGACGACGCCTATGGCGCGCCGCCCGCCGACGCCGACCGTCGTCGGATCGCGCCGGGCAGCGAGGCCGAGGATGTGCCGACCAAGCCGGCGCCGCGCGTCAAGCTGGGCGGCACGCTGTTCGAGCGCATGTCTGCCGCCCGCTCCGCGCAGCGCGAGGACCGGGCCGCGGAGGATGCAGTCGATATCCCGAGCTTCCTGGGCAAGCAGGGCAACCAGTAGCGTCAGTTGCATGCGGACGGCGGGCGCCCGGCGCGGGAGCTCGGCCGGGACGCGGCTGCTCGGCTTGCTCCGGATGCGCCGGCGGGTGGGGCAGTCTGCCCATGTCCGGTCTGGCCGATCGATCGTGTTACCGGCTGGGGTCCAGAACACTCCACGCCCGGCCAATGCGCCGGCCGTGCGGAGCGTCTGATCGCACACGTTGCCATTGGACCGCGATGCCTGAGCGGTTATGACCGCCGCGTACCACGAGACGAGCGACGGAACCGTTGCCGTTGGACCGCGATCTCTGAGCGGTTATGACCGCCGATCGCCGCCCTATTGAGGCGCATAAGTTGCCGTTGGACCGCGATCTCTGAGCGGTTATGACGTCGCGGTGGTGCTTCTCCATCTTTCGTAGGTTGCCGTTGGACCGCGATCTCTGAGCGGTTATGACAATGCCAGCCGAAGCTACGGTGCGGCATTGGTTGCCGTTGGACCGCGATCTCTGAGCGGTTATGACCGCGGCTTCACGCCACGAGCGCAGCAGTTGGTTGCCGTTGGACCGCGATCTCTGAGCGGTTATGACGGGCAACGGTTACACCGAAGGCCAATGCGCGTTGCCGTTGGACCGCGATCTCTGAGCGGTTATGACCTTCCGCTTTCACGAT
>NZ_JAQGLJ010000120.1 GCF_028292945.1 Sphingomonas bacterium
TCCTGGCGATGGACTTTGGCACCGATAAGCGGTTCGAATTAGCGGACGGCGTCATTGTGATGATGACGGGCGGCACGGTTGCGCACTCATGGGTCAAGGGCAACATCTACGCCTGGCTGAGAGCTAAGCTGCGAGGCGGCAATTGCCGGCCGTTCGATTCGGACATGGCCGTGCGCATCAGCGAAACGGAAGTGCGATACCCAGACGTAAGCATCCAATGCGGTGGGCTGGACTATGACCGAATCCTCCATGATCAGGAGATCACCGATCCAGTCGCTGTCATCGAAGTGCTCTCGCCAAGCACTACGACACTGGATCAAGGTACGAAGCTTGCCGAGTACAAGCGGGTCGCCAGCATCCGTACTGTCGCATTCGTGGATCCGATCAATGAGATGTGCCGCACGGTTGAGCGGCTGGAGGATGGCTGGCTTGACCACATCTTCTCCGGGCAGCGCGGCATCGTCATTCCCGCACTGCAGTTAACGATCCCGAGTTCCGAAATCTTCGCGCGCGACTGATCCAGTTGGCGCGACGGCGCACACGCTGTAGCGCTACAGCCGATGCTCTTCCCGCCTCCCTCCTGCCCGCGCCTGATCGTCAAGATCGGCTCGGCGCTCCTCGTCGGCGAGGACGGGAGCGTGCGGCGGGCGTGGCTGGAGGGGATCGCCGCCGACATCGCCGACCGCGCCCGTGCGGGGCAGCAGGTCGCAATCGTCTCATCCGGCGCGATCGCGCTCGGCGCGCGCCGGCTCGGCCTGACAAAGGGCGGTCGCGCCAGCCTGGAGGATGCGCAGGCCGCTGCCGCGACCGGGCAGATCGCGCTGGCGCAGGTCTGGTCGGAGGTGCTCGCGGCGCAGGGGCTCACCGCCGCGCAGATGCTGGTGACGCTGGACGATCTCGAGGATCGCCGCCGCTACCTCAACGCCGCCGCCACGCTCGACCGGTTGCTGTCGCTCGGCGTCGTGCCGGTGATCAACGAGAATGACAGCGTCGCGACGGCGGAGATCCGCTTCGGTGACAACGACCGGCTGGCCGCGCGGGTCGCGCAGGTGGCGGGCGCGAGTGGCGTAATCCTTTTGTCCGATGTCGATGGATTGTACGACCGCAATCCCGCGCTGCCGGGCGCGGTTCACATCGCTCAGGTCAAGCGCGTCGACGCGGCGACGGTGGCGATGGCCGATGCGGGGTCGGGTTCCGGCATGGGCTCCGGCGGCATGACGTCGAAACTCGCCGCCGCCCGGATCGCGGCGGCGGCGGGCATCCCGCTCGCCATCGCGTCCGGGCGCGCCGATCACCCGCTGTCGGCCGCCGCGCGCCACACGCTGTTCGCCGCCGAACGTGCCGCGCCCGCGCGCAAGGCATGGCTCGCAGGTGGGCTGACTGCCAAAGGGTCGATCTCCGTCGATGCCGGTGCCGCGAAAGCGTTGAGAGCCGGCACCAGTCTGCTCGCGGCAGGTGCGACCACGGTGAAGGGCGGCTTCGCGCGCGGCGATCTGGTGACCATCGACGGACCCGACGGTCCCGTCGCGCGCGGCTTGTCGGAATATGACGCGGCCGACGCCCAGCGCCTGCTCGGCAAGCGATCCGAAGAGCACGCCGCGCTGTTGGGCTATGCGCCGCGATCGGCGCTCGTGCACCGCAATCACCTGGCGCTGCTGTGATCCTCGCGCTCACCGGCGCCACGGGCTTCGTCGGCGGCCATCTGCTCGAGCAGGCGCTGGCCGCCGGTCACGAGGTTCGCGCCCTGACGCGCCGCCCGCAGCCCGCACGCGCGGCCGTGACCTGGATCGCGGGCGATCTCGCCAGCAGTGGCCGGCTGGCACAAGGCGCGGACGCGCTGGTCCACGTCGCCGGCGTCGTCAACGCGCCCGACCGGGCCGGCTTCGCCGCCAGCAACATCGACGGCACGCGCAGGATGCTCGCAGCCGCCCGCGACGCCGGCGTGCCGCGCTTCGTCCACGTCTCCTCGCTCGCCGCGCGCGAGCCCGCGCTGTCCGCCTATGGCTGGTCGAAGGCGGAGGCCGAGAAGCGGGTCGAGGACTCCGACCTGAGCTGGACCATCGTCCGCCCGCCGGCCGTGTTCGGCCCCGGCGACCTCGAACTGCTGGACATGTTTCGCTTCGCCCGCCGCCATGTCGTGCCCCTGCCGCCGCGCGGTCGCCTGTCGGTGATCGCGGTCGAGGATCTCGCCGCCCTGTTGCTCGCGCTCGCCACGACGGCAGGTCCGCGCACGATCTACGAGGTCGACGACGGCACGCAGGGCTGGACCCATGACGGCTTCGCGCGCGCGATCGGCCGCGCGGTGGGAAAGCGCGTGCTCCCCCTGCCCCTGCCGGGCCTGCTGCTCTCCGCCGCCGCGGCCATCGACGCCGCGGTTCGCGGCGCGGGCGCGAAGCTCACTGCGGATCGCGTCGCATACTTCCGTCACCCGGACTGGACGATCGATCCCGCGCGCCGCCCGCCGCCGGCGCTTTGGCAGCCCACGCAGACCACGGACGCGGCGCTGAGGCGGACCGCCGCATGGTATCGCCAGCAGGGCTTGTTATAGCCGCGCCGCAACACCGCCGCATTCGCGCGTCAGGAACCGATCATGAGCGACCGCCAAGCCATCTTTGACACCGTCACCGCCCAGATCGAGCCGTTCAACAAGAAGGGCGTGGTGCTTGGCGAGACGACCAGCTTCCAGGGCGATCTGGAGTGGGACAGCCTGACCGTGATGGACTTCGTCGCCGCGATCGAGGACGAGTTCGACATCATCATCACCATGAACATGCAGGCGGAGATCGAGACGGTCGGCCAGTTGGTCGACGCGGTAGCGAAGTTGAAAGCATGACCGAGACCGGCTTCCAGCCCGAGACGCTCGACCTCGATCCGCCACCGGTCGCGCCCGAGCGCGACCTGATGAGCAAGTTCGACGCGCTGATCGGCGAACGCCAGCGCCTGCTCGACACCGGCGTCACCGACCCGTTCGCGATCGTCATGGACGAGGTGCGCTCGCCGACCCAGGCCGTGATCGCCGGGCGCGAGACGATCCTGCTCGGCACCTACAACTATATGGGCATGACGTTCGATCCGGACGTGATCCAGGCCGGCAAGGACGCGCTCGACCGCTTCGGCTCGGGCACCAACGGCAGCCGCATGCTCAACGGCACATTCCGCGATCACATGGAAGTCGAGCAGGCGCTGCGCGACTTCTATGGTGTCAGCGGTGCGATCGTCTTCTCGACCGGCTATATGGCCAATCTGGGGATGATTTCGACGCTCGCGGGCAAGGGTGAGTACGTCATCCTCGACGCCGACAGCCACGCCTCGATCTATGACGGTTGCGCGCAGGGCAATGCTGAGATCGTCCGTTTCCGCCACAATTCGGTAGAAGACCTCGACAAACGTCTGGGAAGACTGCCGAAAGAGCCGGGCAAGCTCGTTGTGCTGGAGGGCGTATACTCGATGCTGGGCGACGTCGCGCCGCTCAAGGAGATGGTCGCGGTCGCGAAGAAGCATGGCGCGATGGTACTGTCGGACGAGGCCCACTCGATGGGCTTCTACGGCCCCAACGGGCGTGGCGTATACGAGGAGCAAGGCTGCGACGTCGACTTCGTCATCGGCACCTTCTCGAAATCGGTCGGCACGGTGGGCGGCTTCTGCGTCTCCGATCACCCGAAGTTCGAGGCGATCCGGCTGGCCTGCCGCGCGTATATCTTCACCGCCTCGCTGCCGCCCAGCGTCGTCGCCACGGCCGCGACGTCGATCCGCAAGCTTCAGTTCGCGCACAACAAGCGCCGGCAACTATGGGATAATGCACGACATCTGCATGGCGGACTGACGCAGCTCGGCTTTCGGCTCGGCACCGCGACGCCGGACAGCGCGATCATCGCGATCATCCTCGACGATCAGGAACAAGCGGTCGCGATGTGGCAGGCCCTGCTCGATGCCGGACTGTACGTGAACATGGCCCGCCCGCCCGCGACGCCGGCGGGCACCTATCTGCTCCGTTGCTCGCTCTGCGCCGAGCACACTATCGAGCAGCTCGATCGCGTGCTGGTGATGTTCGCCAACGCGGGACGGACGGTGGGCGCGATCGGCTGAGCCGCGCTCTCGACCTATCGCCGGGTCCCCGACTGGGGTAGAAAGGCCGGATGACCGGGGACGAGGGTGATACCACTACCCTGATGGGCAGGATCAGCTGGCGAGGCGTCATGCTCGCGATCCTGGCGCTGTCGGGCGCGGCAGTCCTGTTCGCGCTTATCGTGACCTTGAGCGGTGCAAACCGCGAACGCGATCGCGCGCTGGCGCTGCAGGGCGACAGCTATGATCTGATGATCCTGGCCCGGACGCTGTCGGGCACCATCGCCCGGGCCGAAGCGTCGCTGGGTCGCTACGTGATCTCCGCCGACGAGCAGCTTGGCCAGCTATATGCCAGCGAATGGCAGGCGAGCGAGTCACAGCTCCAGCGACTGGCGCAGATTACCGGCGCGAACGAAGAACAACAACGTCGGATCAGTCGCTTGCGCACTGCTCATCGCACCCGCGGCGAGGAGCTGTCGGTGGTCGCACTGTCGACCCGCTACAAGAAGAACGCGCAGGCACTCGCCTTGTACCACCGCGCGCGCCAGGCACCCGCGCTGGCGGCCATCAATCGCGAACTCGACCTCATCACCGACTATGAGCGCCTGCTGCTGGAGGAGCGACAGGCCGCCGCGAGAGCGAGTGTAAGCGACGCCAGCAGGGTGGCTCGCGTGCTCGCCGCGTTCGGCATCCTGCTGGTGCTGGGCGCGGTATCGCTGGGCTGGATCATCGTCCGGACGATGGGCGAACGCGCGCAGGCGGAGGCGGAGGCGGAAGCCGCGTCGCGGCGCGCCGACGAGCTGGCGGCGGCGGTTGCGCAGGCGACGGGTGAACTGCGCGTGCAGGAGGCGCAGCTGCGCCAGGTGCAAAAAATGGAGGCGGTCGGCCAACTTACTGGTGGCATCGCACATGATTTCAACAACATGCTTGCGGTCGTTAGCGGCGGACTGGAACTCGCCGCAAGGACGCTCGCGCACGATCCGGCAGCCGCGCGCCGTCACATCGACAGCGCAAGCGAAGGTGCCGCCCGCGCCGCCGCGCTGACCCGACGCCTGCTCGCCTTCAGTCGCGAGGAGTCGCTCAAGCCCGAGCCGATCGACGTCGCGCAGCTGGTGGCCGGGATGCGCGACCTGCTCGATCGCACGCTGGGCGACGGCATCACCGTCCTCCACCGCGACGAAGGCCGCGGCTGGCGGGTGCGTGCGGATCGGGTCCAGCTGGAGAATGCGCTGCTCAACCTCGCCGTCAACGCGCGCGACGCCATGAACGGGCGCGGCGAGCTGACCGTGGTCATCGGCGCGGCCACGCTGGGCGCGGGCGAGGTCGGCGACTGCGCGTCGGGCGACTATGTCCGGATCGCCGTGTACGACACCGGCTGCGGCATGACCCCAGAGGTCGCGGAGCGGGTGTTCGAGCCGTTCTTCACGACCAAGGAGGTCGGCAAGGGCACCGGCCTCGGACTCAGCCAGATCTTCGGGCTGGTGCAGCAGCTGGGGGGCGAGATCGGCCTGGAAAGCGCGCCGGGCGAAGGGACCGTGGTGACGCTGCACCTGCCGCGCGAAGTGGGGGAGGCGCGCGACACGACCCGGCTCGAGCTGGCGGTCGTCGTTGCCGCGGCGCAACGGTCGCTGGATATCCTGGTGGTGGAGGACGATCCGCGCGTGCTCGCCGCGACGATGGGCGCGCTGAACGAACTCGGCCATCGGCCGCGCGCGTGCGGCGACCCGCTCGCCGCGCCCGCGCTGTTGCTGGCCGCCGGCGGTGTCGATCTGCTCGTGTCCGACGTGCTGATGCCGCGCCAGACGGGCCCTGAAATGGTAGCCGGGCTGCTCGAGCGCTGGCCCGACCTCGCGGTCCTGTTCGTCACCGGCTTTGCGGGCGAGGTCGGCTCCGACGAGTTGCACGGCCGCCCCGTGCTTCGCAAACCATTCACGCTGGCGGGTCTGGAAGACGGCATAGCCGAGGCAATGGCCGGACGCCGCGACACCCCGGAGCTGATCGCGGCGGAGTAGCCGGTCACGTCATGCCGAAGCGGTGCCTGGGAAAGCAGGTGACGCCCCCCACCGCGACCGCTAGAGCGCCCCCGTGCAATCCATCGACCGCTACATGGCCCGGCTGATCGCGTTGCCGCTGTTCTCGACGCTGATCATCGCCGCCATGCTGCTGATCCTCGACCGCATGCTGCGCCTGTTCGATTTCGTCGCGACGCAGGGTGGGCCGGTCAGCGTCGTGTGGCGGATGCTCGCCAACCTGCTGCCCGAATATCTGGGACTGGGCATCCCGATCGGGCTGATGCTGGGCATCCTGCTCGCGTTCCGCCGACTCGCCACGACATCGGAGCTGGACGTGCTGCGCGGCGTCGGCATGAGCTATGGCCGGCTGCTGCGCGTGCCGTTCATGTACGCGCTCGTGCTCGCCGCCGTGAACCTGGCGATCGTCGGCTATGTACAGCCCAAGGCGCGCTATTTCTACGAAGGGCTGCGCTTCGAGCTGCGCACCGGCGCGCTGGGCGCCTCGATAAAGGTCGGCGAATTCACGCATTTCGGCGACAAGATGACGCTGCGGATCGAGGAGAGCGAAGACAAGGGCCGCCGCCTGTCCGGCATCTTCGTCCATCAACAGATGAGCCCGACCAAATGGGTTTCCGTCACCGCGCAAAGCGGCGAGTTCCTCGCCACCGACGACCCCAACACGATCATCTTTCGCCTGGTGCGGGGCACGCTGGTGCACACCGACCCGAAATTCAGCGCCCCGCGCGTGCTCACCTTCACGTCGCACGACCTGCCGATTCCGCTACCGAGAACCGAGAGTTTCCGCGATCGCGGCGGGCGCAACGTTGAATGGACGCTGCCCGAGCTCGCCCGGCTGGGCAAGGACGGCGACACGCAGACGCTGCGCGACCAGAGCCGCGCGGAATTCCACTTCCGGCTGGTCGAGGTCGCGTCGATGTTCCTGTTGCCGTTCCTGGCGCTCGCGCTGGGCGTGCCGCCCAAGCGGAGCACGTCGGCGCTCGGCGTGTTCCTGTCGATCGTGCTCGTCGTCACCTATCACAAGGTCAACCAGTACGCGACGGACTTCGGCGAGCTCGGCCGCGTCGACCCGCTGATCGCGCTGTGGGTGCCGTTCGCGCTGTTCGCCGCACTGACCGGCTGGCTCTATTACCAGATCGCCTATGTTCCCGGCGGACAGCCGATCGGCGGGCTGGAACGCTTCTTCTCGCGCGCCGCGAAGCTCGTGACGGGTCGCTTCAAGCGGCGCCGTGAGGCAGTGGCGTGAGGAGCTTCTTCCCCTCGCGAACCGTGTCCTTCTACATGGCGCGACTGTTCCTGGTCCGCACCTTTGCGATCCTCGCCGGACTGGTGCTGGTGTTGCAGGCGCTCGACCTGCTGAGCGAATCCGGCAAGATCCTGGCCGTGCCGGGCAATGGCGATGGTCAGGTGTGGACCTATGTCTCGCTGCGCGCGCCGGAGATCGTCGCCCGCTTCCTGCCGTTTTCGGTGCTGCTCGGCACCATCCTGACGCTCATTCAGATGAACCAGAATTCCGAGGTGATCGCGCTGAAGTCGTCGGGCCTGTCCGCGCACCAGGTGCTGGCGCCGCTGCTGCTGGCCAGCCTCGGCGTCGCGGCGCTCTCCTTTGCCTTCAACGATCGCATCGTCGCCCGCGCCACCGCCACGCTCGATGGCTGGCAAAAGGCGGATTACGGACCGATGCCGCGCGATCGCGGCGACCGGGGCAACGTCTGGGTGCGCGCCGGCGACGACCTGATCGAGGTCGACTCGATCACCGGCAAGGGCGACGCGGCGCGGCTGCGCGGCGTCACCGTCTATGACCGTCGCGAAGGCGCGCTGATGGCCGTCATCGAGGCGCCGAACGGCCGCCGCGACGGGAACGGCTGGCGCGTCGGGCCCGCGACCCGCTTCGACGTCGCGACCGGCACGGTGAGCGCGCTGGGCGAGATCGTCGTCGCGCGCGGCGTGCGGCCCGATCAGTTCACGCTCGGCACGGTCAACGCGGAAGGGCTCAGCTTCGGCGCGCTGCGCTCCGCGATCGGCGACCTGCGCGACGCCGGCCGTCCGACCAAGGCGCTGGAAGGCGCGCTGTGGCACAAGCTGTCGGGTCCGCTGTCGTCGGTGCTGATGCCGCTGCTCGGCGCGGTCGCCGCGTTCGGGCTCGCGCGGTCGGGGCAGCTGTTCGTGCGCGCGGTGATCGGCATGGCGCTGGGCTTCGCGTATTTCGTCGCCGACAATTTCGCGCTCGCGATGGGCAATCTCGGTGCCTACCCGCCCTTCCTCGCGGCCTGGGCGCCGTTCCTGCTGTTCTTCCTCATCGGCGAGGCCGTGCTGATCCGGTCCGAGGAATAACTCCGGGCTTCCCGTGTCGCCTGTGGCGTCGCCTTGTCGCTCCCCTCGGTCATTCTGATGCGACGCATCGAGCAAGCAAAGCGCGCGGTCCTCGACCGGAAGCGGCCATTCCGCTTGCGCCCGGTAGTGGACGTTCAGGACGTTACCGTCGCCACTCGCGACTGGATTCTTGTTCAGCCAACCCTGACGGCTTGAAGGCGCTCGATTGAAGCGGCTCTGTCCTTAAATAGCCACTCCAGCGCGCGCTCACGATGTTCGAACATCTTTACCGTCGGCCCGCTTATCATGCGTCGCGCTTGCAAACGAGCGGCTGATTGGCCCGTTACGACAGCGCAGAGGCGCGCCCTCGGAACCCCGGCAACGTGCCGCTGAAACTGGGCAACAATCTCTTGTGACTGAATGGCGGAGCCGCTGATGTCCAGCAGAATCAAGTATCCGCCCGACCGACGCGCAGCACGCCTGATAACAGAGCTGACCTTGATCTCGTATTGCTCGAAGCCGGGCACGTCGAAGAACCCGGTCATCGCGGCCGATACGAGGTTTGCTGCAGGGTCCAGCGTGACAGTAAACATCGCCGCTTGTACTGCGGCACTGATTAGCAAATGGTTTTCCGTCCGTATGCATATGGCCATCGCGGCGGAGCAGAAGATGCGCGTCGGCTATCATTCGAACACGGTTACGATGATGGTCGTGTTATGAGTTATGATACACCGCAACCTGTCGGCTGTCCGGTGCGTATTGCCAGGTGAAACGTCGCTGACAGCTTCCGCTCACGGCTTTTTGCCCGCTGGAACGCCACCACGTCGCACCATTGCTCGCTGAAAACAGCCGGTCACGCGACCCGGCATCGACATAACAGGCGTGGCTCAGGCACCCGTCCTCGGCGCGAGAGCGTGCGCTATGCGCCCGCGCCCGGCGTGAGCAGGGCGATCGCGCCCATCGTCGCCGTCACGCTCCCGGTGACGACGATTATTTACCGCGCTCCCACATCTTTTCGCCGCCGACCCAGGTCTCCTGAACCTTGGTCGCGCGCAGCTCGCTCGGACTCGCCAGCAGCGGATCGCGATCGACGATGATGAAGTCCGCGCGTTGCCCGACTTGTAGATTGCCAAACTGTCGCTCGGCAAAGCCCGCATAGGCGGCACCGCCCGTCAGCGCCCACCATGCCTGTTCGCGGCTGACCCGCTCCTCGGGACGCCAGCCGCCGAACGGCTCTCCCGCCGCATCGGCGCGCGTGAACGCCGCCGCCCAGTTCGCCCACGGGTCGGGCCGCTCGACCGGAAAGTCGGTGCCGAACGCCAGCCTGCTGCCGTTCCTCAGCATCGACGCCCACGCATAGGCGCCGGTCAGCCGCGCCGACCCCAGCCGCGCCTCCGCCATCGTCCGGTCGCTGGTCTGGTGGATCGGCTGCATCGAGGCGATCGTGCCGTGCTTGCCGAAGCGCGGCAGATCGGCCGGATCGGCGATCTGCGCATGTTCGACGCGCCAGCGCCGATCGCCCTTGTAGGTCTCCGCCATCAGCTCGATCGCGTCGAGCACCTGCGCATCCGCGCGGTCGCCGATCGCATGCACCGCAACCTGCCAGCCATCCATCGCCGCGCGGCTCATCTTGTTCTGCAGCTGCGTGTCGGTCATGAACCCCGCGCCGACCTGACCGGCTGCGTCGGCATAGGGTGCCTTCAGCCACGCGCCGCGCGACCCGAGCGCACCGTCGGCGTACAGCTTGACGCCGACCATCCGCAGCCGATCCGCGTACAGCCAGGGCGTCGGCCCGGCCCCGCCGACCTGCAGCGCCGGCTCGACCCCGGCGGCATAGCTGATCACCCGCACGCGCAGCGCGCCGCGATCGCCCATGCGTCGATAGGTCAGCCAGTCGTCGACCGTCGTGCCCATGTCGGCGGCGGCGGTGATGCCGTCGGCGAGCAGCAGCTTCTGCGCCTGCAGGAACGCCGCGTCGCGTTCCTTGGGGAGCGGTTGCGGCACCGCCTTCGACACCAGCTGCTCGGCCGCGTCGACGAACACCCCCGATGGCAGGCCGCCGATCTTCTCGATCCGTCCACCCGGCGGCGACACGCTGCGCGCCGTGACGCCCGCCGCCCTCAAAGCTGCCGTGTTGCCCCAGCTGGCATGGCCGTCCGCGCGCGACAGCCAGACCGGGCGGTCGCTTACCGCCGCGTCCAGATCGGCGGCGGTCGGAAAGCGACCCAGCTGCCATTTCTCCTGATTCCACCCGCCGCCGATGATCCAGGTCCGCTCCGGGTTCGCGGCGGCATAGGCCCTGATCCTCGCCTGCGCGTCCGCCAGGCTGGTCGTGTCGGACAGGTCCAGCGCCAGCGCGCGGAACCCCAGGTCCAGCACATGCCCGTGCGCGTCGACAAAGCCCGGCAGCAGCACCCGCCCCTTCATGTCAGCGCGCCAGTCCACCCGCGCGGGCCGCTTGTCCTCGCGGCGCAGCAGGGCGGTCACCTTGCCGTCGGCCGACATCAGCAGCCCGGTGAAGCGGACGACCCTGCCGTCCTTGTCCATCGTCATGCCGTTGACGTTCTCGACCAAGGCGTCGGCCAAGGCGGCAGTGGGAATCAGGGTCATCGCCGCCGCGGAGAGGGCGGCGAGCCGACGCTTACGGCCGCTATGCTGAACTGGTTTCAGCATCCATGCGCAACCGCGGCCAGTGGTCCGGGCGGCAAGGCGCGCGCATGGACCCTGAAACAAGTTCAGGGTGACGAAGGTACGGATGCTCATACCCGTCGGGATAAGCCGTGTTTCCCCCCCGCGCCAGATGCGCTAGCCAGCGCGGATGGCCACCCTCGCCCGCACTGTCGATCCAGACGCGATGCCCGTCTCGATCGACGACATTCACGCCGCGCACGCGCGCATCGCCGACGCGATCGTCCGCACGCCGACGCTGATCAGCAGGACGCTCAGCGAGCTGACCGGCGCGACCGTCTATCTCAAGTTCGAGAACCTGCAGTTCACCGCAGCGTACAAGGAGCGCGGCGCACTCAACACGCTGCTGCTGATGTCGGACGAGGCCAAGGCCAAGGGCGTGATCGCCGCGTCGGCGGGCAATCACGCGCAGGGCCTCGCCTATCACGCGCAGCGGCTGGGCGTGCCCGCCACCATCGTCATGCCGATCAACACGCCGACGGTGAAGGTGACGCAGACGCAAGGCCACGGTGCCACCGTGATCATGGAAGGCGACACGTTCGATGCCGCCTATGCGCATGCGCGCGTGCTGGAGGGGCAGCGCGGTTTCACCTTCGTCCACCCGTTCGACGACCCGCGCATCATCGCCGGCGCCGGGACGGTGGCGGTGGAGATGCTCGCCGACGTGCCCGCGATCGACACGATCGTGACGCCGATCGGTGGCGGTGGCCTGATCTCCGGCATGGCGACGGTCGCTCGTGCGCGGGAAGCGGCGGATGGCCGCCCGATCCAGGTCATCGGCGTCGAGGCGCGGCTGTTCCCGTCGATGTACAACCGGCTGCGCGGCACCGCCCTGCCCTGCGCCGGCGACACGCTGGCGGAGGGGATCGCGGTCAAGGAGCCCGGCGGCATCACCGCGCGGATGGTGCGCGCGCTCGTCGACGACATCGTACTGGTGTCCGAACGGCGGCTGGAGGAGGCGGTCAGCCTGCTCCTCCAGATCGAGAAGACGGTGGTCGAGGGCGCGGGCGCGGCCGGACTGGCGGCGTTGCTCGCCTATCCCGAACGCTTCCAGGGCCGCACTGTCGGCGTGGTGCTGTGCGGCGGCAACATCGACACGCGCCTCCTCGCCAACGTCCTGCTGCGCGATCTGGCCCGGTCCGGTCGGCTCGCGCGGCTGCGCATCCGGTTGCAGGATCAGCCCGGCGCGCTGTTCAACGTCGCGCGCATCTTCGACCAGGAGCGCATCAATATCATCGAGGTCTACCACCAGCGCGTCTTCACCTCGCTGCCGGCCAAGGGCCTGATCACCGACATCGAATGCGAGGCGCGCGACCGCAAGCACCTCGACCGCCTGATCGCCGCGCTCGGCGAAGCAGGGTACGAGGTCAGCCCGGTGGAACTTGCCTGAGGCCGTTAACCGTCAATCGTGGTAAAGCCGCTTTTCAGCAGCCTCGCAAAGACTCATAAGGCCTGACGCCACAGGAGTTCGCGAGTGTCCGCGCCGTTTCGCTTTCCGCGCTTCTTCGTCACCAGCCCCAGCCCTTGCCCGTATCTGCCGGGCAAGCAGGAGCGCAAGGTGTTCACCGAGCTGAACGGCGTGCACGCGACCGAGCTCAACGACGCGCTCGGCCGGATCGGCTTCCGGCGCTCGCAGGGTGTCGCCTATCGCCCCAGCTGTGCAGGCTGCGTCGCCTGCGTGTCGGTTCGCGTCGTCGCGCCGGATTTCCAGCCCAACGCCACGCAACGCAAGCTGCTCAGGCGCCATGCGGATATCGAGGTCACGCCCTGCCGCCCCTGGGCGACCGACGAGCAGTACCAGCTGCTGCGCCGCTATCTCGCCGCCCGTCATCCCGGCGGTGGCATGGTCGGCATGGACGAGGAGGACTTTGCCGACATGGTCGAGCGATCCCCGGTCAATTCGACGCTGTTCGAATATCGCGAGCCGGCTGCGCACGGACGTCGCGGCAAGCTGATCGGCGCCTGCCTGACAGATCGGCAAGCCGATGGCCTGTCGATGATCTACAGCTTCTTCGACGCCGAAGCGGCGGACCGGCCCGGGCTCGGCAACTTCATCATCATGGACCACATCGCCCACGCCCGCGAGGCGGGGCTGCCCTATGTCTATCTCGGCTATTGGATCAGAGGGTCGAGCCGGATGGCCTACAAGGTCCGGTATCGCCCGATCGAGGTGCTGGGCCCCGCCGGCTGGCGGCTGATGACCGACCGCGAGCTTGAGCCGGTGGAGGAGAAGGTGCCGGCGCTGGCGTAACGCAGCAGGACGTAGAGCCCTCCCTCTGCTCCTACTCCTCCCTCGATACCGTCACATCCACCTCGAGCTCCTCCGCCCCCCGCCCCAGGCGCGACCCCGCCACCGGTGCGGCCCCGGCTGCGTCAAGGGCCACCGCGACCCGCACATACTCCTCCTCCGGTGAGCGTCCGGTGGTGGGATCGAAGCCGATCCACCCCAGCCCCGCGACGTGCGCCTCCGCCCATCCATGGGGGGCGGGATGGTGCTCTCCATCGACCTCCCACAGGTGATAGCCCGACACGAACCGCGCCGGCGTTCCCAGCGATCGTGCGGCGACGCAGAAAATCTGCGCCAGGGCGCGCGGCGTGACGCTGTCACGCGTCCAGGCCACCGACGCGGTCGTGCCGGAATCGCCGCGCCCCCGGTCGATCGCGAAGCGCGCATGCAGCGCCTGGTTGAGCGCGTGCAGCCGTGCGACCGGGTCATGCTCCGCCGCCGCCTCCTGCGCCCAGGCCGCAACGTCGCGGTCATACGCGGTCAACGGCGTCTCGCGCAGGAACAGCGCCGGCGGCAGCGGCTCCGCCACGCCCAGCACGCACCCCGCCGAATGGCTGGTCAGCACCTCGCCATGCACCGCGATCTCGACGGTGGTCAGCGGTCCTTCGGCATAGAGCATCGTCACCTGGTTGCCGAAACCGTCGCGGCCTTCGCGCATGCGGGCGTCGCAATCGACATGCACCTGCCAGGACGCGACCGTCTGGTCGTGGCTGTTGCCCGGCGTCAGCCGCAACAGCTGCACCACGCGCGCCTGCGGCAACGCGAACCGATAGGTCGTGCGGTGGTCGACGGAGAGGCGCACCGTCAATCCTCCCCGTTTTTGGGGAGGTGGCGCGCGCGAAGCGCGTGACGGAGGAGGAGGCTATCCACACGCGGCCTTCCACGAGGCCTGCCCCCTCCCGCGTCGGCTGCGCCGGCGGTCCCCCTCTCCGTGCCGGGGAGGATTGAAGCGATATGTCCCATCATGAAAACGTGAACTGCCGGCCGATCGCGCCGTGCAGCTGCGCGTTTTCGTCGATGAACGCCTGTAGATACTGGTGCAGCCCGGCCGCGATCACCTCGCGCGACCGCGTCCGCGCTAGCCGGCTCGCGCGCAGCCGCGCCATCCGGTCGGCTTCGCCGTGCCGGCCGGTGTGCTTGGCAAGCTGACCCAGCACCTCCACCACCTCATCGGCCGACGCCGCCAGGCTGCGCGGCATTTCCGTGCGCGCGAGCAGCAGCTCGACCACGTTGGCGATCGTCAGTCCGTCGGAATACAGCCAGCGATAGGCGGTTACCGCCGACACGGTCTGCAGGATCGTGGTCCACTGATCGCGATCCAGCGACCCGCCGACCTTCTCTCCTTCGGGCAGCAGCAGGTGATATTTGACGTCGACGAGCCGCGCCGTGTTGTCCGCGCGCTCGACCGCCGAACCCAGCCGAATGAACCAGGTCGCCTGGTTGCGCAGCATGCGATGCACCGCGCCTTCGAATCCGCGACACTCGTTCTGCACCGCCTCCACCAGCTGCAGCGTATCGGCCAGCTCGTCCGAGTCGGGTCGCTTGGCGAACGCCAGCCACGCGCGGTTGATCGCGGTCCATGCCTCGCGCGTCAGCGCGGTGCGGACCGCCTTTGCATTCTGTCGCGCCTTCTCCAGGCAGGCGACGACGGATCCTGGATTGGCGGCGTCGACGGTGAGGAAGCTCGCCACCTCCATCTGCCCCGCCGACGCGCCGGTGCCGGCGAACGTCGCCTCCTGATCGGTCACCGCCAGCGCCGACAGCCACGCCGCCTCGCCCGCGGGCCGCGACGACAGCGTATCGAGCCGCGCCGTCGCCTCCACCAGCCGCGCGACGAAGTCCGCCCGCTCGAAGTAGCGGCCGAGCCAGTACAGCGCGGATGCGGTGCGGCTCAGCACAGGATTGCCGCCGCTCCCTGAAGCCGCTCCCCGGCTAGAGCCGGGGCCCAGCTGAAGCAAAAAGCGACGCCGCAGCGTCGATCGGCGCGGTGCGCCGATACGGGGCTTCGGCTTCCGCCGGGGACGAGCAAGGGGTGCCGGCCACTTTGCCCCCTCAAGACCCGATCCCCTGGCTCTGCGTCATCCCGCCCATGCTCTGCGACTGTCGCATGCGCGGTTCGTTCATCAGCACGAAACTGTCCTTGGTCCCGCCACCCTGGCTGGAGTTCACGACCAGCGAGCCCTCGCGCAGCGCCACCCGCGTCAGCCCGCCCGGCACCACCTGCACCCCCTTCGCGCCACTCAACACGAAGGGGCGGAAATCGACATGGCGCGGTGCCAACCCCGCGTCCGCCATGGTCGGCACGGTGGACAGCGCCAGCGTCGGCTGCGCGATATAGCGGTGCGGCTCCGCCACCAGCGCAAGTCGGAACTCCTCGATCTCCGCTTTGCTGGCGGTCGGCCCGACCAGCATGCCGTACCCGCCCGATCCGTCGACCAGCTTGACCACCACTTCGTCCAGATGCTCGAGCACATAGCGCAGCGATTCCGGCTCTCGGCACCGCCACGTCTCGACATTCGGCAACCGCGCCTCGCCGCCCGAATAATAGCGCACGATTTCCGGCATGTAGCTATAGATCGCCTTGTCGTCGGCGATGCCATTGCCGGGCGCATTGATGATCGCGACGTTGCCCGCCGCATAGGCCGCGATCAGCCCCGGCACCCCCAGCGCGCTGTCGGGCCTGAAGACCAGCGGATCAAGGAAGTCGTCGTCGATGCGGCGATAGATCACGTCGACGCGCACGCGCCCCTGCACGGTGCGCATCCACACCACGTCGTCGTCGACCAGCAGGTCCGCGCCCTCGACCAGCTCGATCCCCATCGAATCGGCGAGGAAGCTGTGCTCGTAATAGGCCGAGTTGAAGTGCCCCGGCGTCAGCACGACGCACACCGGTTTGGAACTGCCGCCTTTCGGTGCGACCGACTGCATCGTCTGCAACAGCGCGTCGGGATAGCTGTCCACCGCCGCGACGCGCAGCTGGCGGAACAGCTCGGGGCACAGCCGCAGCATCGCCTCGCGGTTCTCGAGCATGTAGCTGACACCCGACGGGGTGCGCGCATTGTCCTCCAGGACCCAGAAATCGTCGGGTCCGGTCCGCACCAGGTCGATCCCGCAGATGTGCGCGCGCACCCCGTGGGGGCTGCGCATGCCATGCACCTCGGGCCGGAACTGCGCATTGCCGAGCACCAGGTCGGTCGGCAGCACGCCGTCGGCGAGGATCTTCTGCGCGCCATAGATGTCGTCGAGAAACGCGTTGATCGCCTCCACCCGCTGCACCAGCCCCTCCGACAGCCGCGACCATTCGTCGGGCAGGAAGACGCGGGGGACGATGTCGAACGGAATGATGCGTTCGGCCGCGTCGCTGTCGCCATAGACCGCGAAGGTGATGCCCAGCTGCCGGAACGTCGCTTCCGCCGATGCCTGTCGCCGCCGCAGCTCCTCGCCCGGCGTCGCCTCCAGCCACTGCGCGACCGCGTCGAAGCCGCCGCCGGTACGGTCACGAATTTCGTCAAACGCCGGCGCTTTACTCACCCAGCTTATACCCTCGTTTCCCACCTAGGTTCCATGCTGCGGCGCGGCGAGAGCGGATGCAAGCCCTACTAACCCTCTCCCGCGAGCGGGAGAGGGACAGCTCGCGAAGCGAGCAGGCTGAGGGCACGCGCCTGAGCAGCCTGCTCATCGTTACCCGCCGCCATCTTCGTCATCCCCGCGAACGCGGGAACCCATCGCCTCACCCTTGTCGCTGGTCCGCACGCGGGCGGGATGGGGCCCCTCCCTTGCGCGGGGTGACGAGTTGAGCGGAAGGCGGACCGAGCTACAAAGCGTACTTCACCGAACACCCATACGGCCGCGTCTCCGCCACCGACACGGCCTTGCCCGCCTTCAGCTCGCCCAGCGCCGCGAGCACATGATTGCGCGCGCCGGCGATGTCGGCGACGTCGGCGGTCGGCTTGTCGTCGATCCCGCCCTGATAGCGCAGGGTGCCCTTGCCATCGATCACGTACAGATGCGGCGTGGTCTTCGCCGCATAGCCCTTGCCGACGCGGCCTTCGGGATCGAGCAGGTACGCGGTCGGCTGCGCCTTCGCGCCGGCGACATAGGCCCGCGCCTGTGCGCCCGTCACATGCCCCTGCTTGCCCGGCCCGCTCGAGTTGATCGTCAGCCAGGTGACGCCGTCCTTGCGCGCGGCGGCCTGCGTCCGCTGCATGTTGCCGGCATAGTGCTTCTTCACGAAGGGGCAGTCGGGGTTGTTCCACTCGAGAACGACCGTCTTGCCCTTGTAGTCCGCCAGCTGCACCGCCTTGCCGGTGGCGTCGGTCAGGCGGAAATTGCCGGCGGCGGCGTTGGTCGCCTGCTGGCCGACAGCGGGGCCGGCGAACAGTGCGGCGGCGGCAGCGAGAACGATCGGGGGACGCATGATCTCCAGCTCCCCTTCAGCGCCGCCATTCCGCGGCAAGGGCGGTCAACATACCTGGCGTCAATACCTGCGGTAACACCTGCGGTGCCGACGCACCCGGTGCATACCATAAATACAGGGGCACGCCCGCACGATTGTGACGCTCGATAAACCGGCCCAGATCGGCGTCACCATCGGTCCAGTCGCCGACCAGCACCGCCACCTTGCCGGTGTCGAACGCCGCGCGCACCGCCGCTCGATCGATCGCGCCCGCCTCGTTGACCTTGCAGGTGAGGCACCAGTCCGCCGTGAAATAGGCGAACACCGGCCGGTTCTCGGCGCGCAGGGCTGCAAGGCGCGTCTCGGAGAACGCCTCGTCGCCCTTCGCTGGAGCGCCCGCTACCGCCTGTGCCTCGCGCGGCACCCCCGCCGCCGCGCCGATCGCCAGCACCAGCGCCGCCGTCATCGCCATGCCCGCGCCCAGTCCGCGCGCCTGTCGCCGACCGGCCAGCCACAGCGCGAAGCCGACCAGCAACGCCGCGCCCAGGCCCCAGGTCATCGCGTCGACCCCCGCCTGCCGTCCCAGCACCCAGGCGAGCGCCAGCGCGGTCAGCCACATCGGGACCGACATGGCGCGCTTGAACCGCTCCATCCACGCACCCGGCTTGGGCAGCCGCCGCCGCAGGGCCGGCACGAAACCGACAGCCAAGAACGGTAGCGCCAGCCCCAGCCCCAGCCCCGCGAACACCGCCAGCGCGGCGACGGTCGGCAGCACCAGCGCCGCGCCCAGGGCCGCGCCCATGAACGGGCCGGTGCACGGCGTCGCCACGAACGCCGCCAGCGCGCCGGTCGCGAACGCCCCGCCCGCGCCGTTCTCGCTGGCGAAGCGCGGCGTCGGCACCTCGAACAGCCCCGACAGGTTCAGCGCGATGCCGACCGTCAGCGCCAGCAGCACGACGATGACGCGCGGGTCCTGCAGCTGGAACGCCCAGCCGACCGCGTTGCCGCCCGCGCGCAGGGCCAGGATGGCGACGCCCAGCCCCAGACACGCCAGCACCGCGCCACCGGTATAAGCCAACGCCTCGCTCCGCGCCGCCTTGGCGTCAGCGCCCGATCGCGCGAGGCTCAGCGCCTTGAGGCTCAGGATCGGGAACACGCACGGCATGATGTTGAGCAGCAACCCACCCAGCACCGCGCCCGCAAACGCGATCAGCGCCGCGCGCCAGCTTAGATCGCCACCCCCCGTCGGTGGCGCAATCGAGCCCGGCACGGCGCGCAGCGCGAAACCCTGCCCCTCCCCCGTCGACAGCACGCCGTCCAGCGTCGCGGGCGGCGTGCCGATCGTCGCCGCCTTGGTTTCCACGATCAGCCGGTCACCGTCGCGAGTCACCACCTGCGGCGCCGCGTAATCGATCGCACCACCCACCAGCGGGAAGAAATATGCTTCGCCCAGCGTGGCGTCGGCCGGGAACGGCACCGCCAACCGGAACCGCCCGTCCGCCGCCGCGAAGCTCGCGCGCGACCCGAGCGGCTTGGGCATCGCGCGGCGCCACCCGTCGAACCGGACCCGCGTCGCGGGTTCGATCGCGCCGTCCCCCACCGTCAGTTCGGCCGTAAGCGTCTGCTTCTCGGGCACGCAGATCTCGACCGTGCACACCAGATAGTCGAGAGCCACCCGCACCGGCAGCCGCGTCCCTGCCGCCAGCCCCGCCGGCACGCGCAGCTCGACCAGATGCGCATAGGGCCGCTCGTAGACATAGTTCATCAGCCCGGAGACGAGCAGCCGCCCCGGCACCGGATACTGTAGCGGCCCCGCCGTGACCCCCGCCGGCAGCGTCCACGTCGCCACCGTCGGCACACCCGCATCGCCGCCGTTGATCCAATAGCCATGCCACTCGCGCTCGGGGGTCGACGCGAAGGCGAGCGTCACGCTCGATCCCGCCGCCGGCCGTACCGTCTCGGCCACCAGCTCGATCGCGACATGCCGCGTCTGCGCCACCGCCGCGCCCGCCAATAACCACGTCATCAGCATGCTAAGCAGCGCACGCATCATTGCTCAAACCCCATCGCCCGCTCATAGCGTGGGCGACGCCCGACCCCAAGGACTTGTCCATGCGCCATGTGTTCGCCGCCCTGCTTCTCGCCACCGCGGTGCCTGCCGTCGCCCAGCAGGTCGCCCGACCCATTCCGACCAAGCCGAAGCTGATCGTGGCGATCTCGGTCGACCAGCTGTCCGCCGATCTCTTCGCGCAGTACCGCAACCGCTTCGAGCGGGGTTTCGCCCAGCTGCTAAACGGCGCGGTGTTCCCGTCAGCCTATCAAGGCCATGCCGCGACAGAGACATGCCCCGGCCATTCCACCATCCTCACCGGCTATCGTCCCGCTCGGACCGGGATCATCGCCAATCAATGGGTCGACCAGTCCGTCGCCCGATCGGACAAGCTCGTCTATTGCGCGGAGGACGAGTCCGTGCCCGGCTCGACCTCCAGCAACTACACCGCGTCGGACAAGCATCTGAAGGTGCCGACGCTGGGCGAGCGGATGAAGCAGGCCAACGCCGCCACCCGCGTCGTCGCCGTCGCGGGCAAGGACCGCGCCGCGATCATGATGGGTGGCCATCGCATCGACGAGCTGTGGTGGTGGAAGGACAAGGACTTCGTCAGCTATGCCGGCCGCGTCGCGCCGCCGGTGGTGGAGCGCACCCGCGCCGCCGTCGCCGCGCTGCTTGCGCAGCCGCAGGCGGCGCTGCCGCTGCCCGGCTGGTGCGCGCCCGCCGATCGCCCCGTGCAGGTCGGTGCGCTCTCGCTGGGCCAGGGCCGCTTCGCGCGCGCGGCGGGCGATGCCCGCTCGTTCCGCGCCTCGCCGGCGTCCGACGCCGCGGTGCTGGGCCTCGCCGCGGGGCTGATCCAGGACATGCGGCTCGGCAAGGCGGCGCAGACCGACCTGATCGCGATCGGCCTGTCCGCGACCGACTATGTCGGCCACAGCTTCGGCACCGGCGGCAGCGAGATGTGCATCCAGATGGACCAGCTCGATCAGATGCTGGGCGCGTTCTTCGACACGCTGGACGGCTGGGGGCTCGACTATCAGGTCGTGCTGACCGGCGATCACGGTGCGCACGACGTCACCGAGCGTCACCAGCAGCGCGCCATGCCGACCGCCGCGCGGCTCTCGACGGACCTGTCGATCGGCACGCTCGCCAAGGAGATCGGCGCGAAGCTGGGGCTGCAGGGCCGCGTCCTGATCGCCGCCGACAACGACGTACACATCGACCGGGCGCTGTCGCCGGCCGACCGCGCGCGTGTCGAGCGCGAGGCGCTGGCCCGGTTCCGCGCGCATCCCCAGGTCGCCGCGGCGTTGACCCGCGCGCAGGTCGCCGCGACACCCCTGCCGTCGGGACCACCGGAGAACTGGACGCTCGCCGAGCGCGCACGCGCCTCGTTCGACCCGGAGCGCTCGGGCGACATGCTGCTGCTGTTCCGCCCGCGCGTCACGCCGATCCCGACGCCCGGGCCGGGCTATGTCGAGACGCACGGCTCGCCGTGGGACTATGATCGCCGCGTGCCGCTGATCTTCTGGCGCAAGGGGATGACGGGGTTCGAACAGCCGCTGTCGGTCGAGACGGTCGACATCGCGCCGACGCTGGCGGCGGGGGTCGGGCTGCCGATTCCGGGCGTGGACGGACGGTGCCTGGACCTCGATCCGGGCGCGGGTGATACGTGTAAGCCTTGATCCAAGCCCCTCCCCGGCGGAAGCCGGGGAGGGCTGAATTCATCGCCGTTCAAACATCCGTATCCCGGCGCCGAGGCTATTGCTTCCCACCGCCAGCCTGTCCCCCGACAGATCCGCCACGAACGCCGGATTGCCCGGCGCGCCCGGCGCCAGCCGCGCATCGTTGCCCTCGATCCGCAGGCCGGTGCTCGGATGCGTACGTCGCTCCGCCGCGACGACGATCAGGCCGGAACTGTTCTCCTTGCCCTTGCCCTGCACGAAGCTGTTGCCCGCAATCAGCCCCTGCGCGCCCTCCGGCAGGTCGATCATGTAGTTGGTCCGCGTGCCGCCGCTGTCATCGAAGCTGTTGTTGCGGATCGTCACGCGCGGCCCGCGCACCTTGACATAATGCCCGCCGCGCCCGCGCTCGAAGCGCGAGTTGGTGATCGTCACCGGGCCGCCCGGCGCCAGATAGATCGAATGCGAGCAGTTCTCGGTCTCGTGGCATTGGCCGAGACCGGAAAAGGTCGAGCGGTCGATGCTGATCCGTTGCGCCGGATGGCCGCCCAAAATGCCCTCCTGGCTGTCGAGGAACATCGAGTTGGTGACCGTCAGGTCGCCGATCTCGGTGCGGATTCCTGCGCCGTTGCCGTCCGGCACACGAATGTTGCGGAACACGAGGCCATCCACCGTCGAGCGCGCGCCGCGCAGCACCAGCACCGCCTTGTCCTCGCACGCGGTGCGCTCGAACACCGCCGTACCGGCCTGCCGCGCGCGGAAGGTGATCGAGCCGCCCGCCTGCACCGCGCAGTCGCGATAGGTCCCCGGCGCGATCAGGATCGTGCCCGTGCCCAGCCGGATCGACGACACCGCCTCCTGCAGGCGGGAGAAGCCCTGGCCGGTTTCGGCGACGACGAACGGCGCGGATTGCTGGGCGGCGGCGGGGGTTGCGAGGGCGAGCACGAGGATGAGGGAGCGCATGAAGAATCCTTTTCGGATCAGCGATGCGAGTGGATGGCCCGGGGGACCAGCCGGATAGAAGGTTAAGGTGCTCTGGCGACACCGCAACTGCTTACCGGCACGCCGACATGCGCCGAAACGGCACGGAACGAGCCCTCCCGGCGGACGCCGGGGCCCGGCCGGCCGCGCCGCGGGCTGGACCCCGACTTCCGTCGCGGAGGGATATGTGTCGGCCGCAACGCGTTCTACCGCCGAAGGAGCAAGCACATGACCGATCACAAGAAGAAGGGCGATTTCCACAAGACCGACAGCCATGCCGAGCGCGAAGGCGGCAACAAGAAGCAGGACAACAGCCTGAAGAACGACGGCAAGGGCACCGACGGCCAGAACGCCGGCCACGGCGGTCACAAGTAGCCGTTCGTCATGCTGAACTTGTTTCAGCATCCATGCCCGACGCGAGCCAATCGCTAAGGGTCTGGCGTCGCGCATGGACCCTGAAACGAGTTCAGGGTGACGTAGAGCTAGTCCAGGTTCGGCCGCAGCCACCGCTCCGCCTGCGCCACATCCACGCCCCGCCGCTCCGCATAGTCCGCGACCTGATCCGGCCCGATCCGCGCGACGCCGAAATACTCCGCCTGCGCATGGCCGAAATAGAAGCCGCTCACCGCCGCGGTCGGCAGCATCGCGAAGCTCTCCGTCAGCGTCAGCCCGGTCGCCTCCGCATCCAGCAGGTCGAACAGCACCGTCTTCAGCGAATGCTCCGGGCACGCCGGATAGCCAGGCGCGGGGCGGATGCCGCGATACTGCTCCTTGATCAGCGCTTCGTTGGTCAGCTGTTCGCCGGCCGCATAGCCCCACAGATGCGTGCGGACATGCCGGTGCAGCACCTCCGCGAACGCCTCCGCCAGCCGGTCCGCCAGCGCCTTGAGCAGGATGTCGTTGTAATCGTCATGCGCGGCCTTGAACGCGGCCAGATGCGGCTCGATGCCGTGGATGCCGACCGCGAACCCACCGAGCCAGTCGCCCGCCGGATCGACGAAATCGGCAAGGCACATGTTGGCCCGCCCTTCCCGCTTGGCGATCTGCTGGCGGAGAAAGGGGAGGCGCACTTCTTCTCCCCTCCCGCTCGCGGGAGAGGTCGGGGGCGGGCCTGTCAGACCGGATGCGGACAGGCCGACCCCTAGCCCCTCCCGCGAGCGGGACGGGAACAGGAGCACATCGTCGCCATCCCGCCGACACGGCCACAACCCCACCACGCCTTTCGCCGTCAGCCACTTCTCCCGCACGATCCGGTCCAGCATCGCGTTGGCATCCGCGAACAGGCCCCGCGCGCTCTCCCCGACCACCTTGTCCTCCAGGATCGCCGGGTAGTTCCCCGCCAGCTCCCACGCGCGGAAGAACGGCGTCCAGTCGATCACCGCGCGCAGCTCGCCAAGATCCCAGCCGTCGAACTGGTGCCGCCCCGGCTGCAACGGCGCATGCGGCTTCAGCGCCATGTCCGCCACGAACCCCTTCGCGCGCGCATCGGCGAGTGGCAGCAGCGCGTTCGGCGCCTTGGCCGCGCGCGCATCGCGCACCGCCTGATAGTCCGCGGCGACCCCCGCCACATAGGCATCGCGCCCGGTGTCGCTGACCAGTGTCGTCGCCACGCCGACAGCACGCGACGCATCGAGCACATGAACCACCGGCCCGGCATAGGCGGGCGCGATCCGCAACGCCGTGTGAACCTTGGAGGTGGTGGCGCCGCCGATCAGCAGCGGCATCGTCATGCCGGCGCGGCTCATCTCCTCGCCGACGGTCACCATCTCGTCGAGCGAGGGCGTGATCAGCCCCGACAGGCCGATCATGTCCGCATCGTTCTCGTTTGCCGCCGCCAGGATGCGCGACCATGGCACCATGACGCCAAGGTCGATCACCTCGAAGCCGTTACACTGCAACACCACGCCGACGATGTTCTTGCCGATGTCGTGGACGTCGCCCTTGACCGTCGCCATCACGATCCGGCCCTTGCCGCGCGCGCCCGGCTCCTTCGCCGCCTCGATGAAGGGCAGCAGGTGCGCCACCGCCTTTTTCATAACGCGCGCGCTTTTAACCACTTGCGGCAGGAACATCTTGCCGGTGCCGAACAGGTCTCCGACGACGTTCATCCCGTCCATCAGCGGCCCTTCGATCACCTCGATCGGGCGGGCGAACTGTTGCCGGCACTCCTCGGTATCGTCGACGACGTGCATGTCGATGCCCTTGACCAGCGCATATTCCAGCCGCTTCGTCACCGGCAGGCTCCGCCATTCCGCCGCCGCCTTTTCCGCCACCGCGTCGGTGCCGCGATACTTCTCCGCCAGCGCCACCAGCCGATCGCCGGCTTCTGGATCGCGGTTGAGCACCACATCCTCGCACGCCGTGCGAAGTTCCGCGTCGATCGTGTCGTAAACATCCAGCTGGCCGGCATTGACGATCGCCATGTCCAGCCCCGCCGGGATGGCGTGGAACAGGAATACCGAATGCATCGCGCGCCGCACCGGCTCGTTGCCGCGAAAGCTGAAGCTCAGGTTGGACAGCCCGCCCGAGATATGGACGTGAGGGCAGCGTTCCTTGATCCGGCGGCAGGCGTTGATGAAGTCGACGCCGTAGTTGTTGTGCTCCTCGATCCCGGTGGCGACGGCGAACACATTGGGGTCGAAAATGATGTCCTCGGGCGGAAAGCCGATGCCGGTCAGCAGGTCATAGGCGCGCCCGCAGATCTCGACCTTGCGATCCTCGGTGTCCGCCTGGCCTGTCTCGTCGAACGCCATGATCACCGCCGCCGCGCCATAGGCCATGCATGCGCGAGCTTGCGACAGGAACTGAGCTTCGCCCTCCTTCATGCTGATCGAATTGACGATCGGCTTGCCGCTGACGCACTT
This sequence comes from Sphingomonas bacterium, assembly GCF_028292945.1. Taxonomy (GTDB): domain Bacteria; phylum Pseudomonadota; class Alphaproteobacteria; order Sphingomonadales; family Sphingomonadaceae; genus Sphingomonas. The sequence continues at coordinate 25,354 of NZ_JAQGLJ010000120.1, forward strand.
CAACCCTGCCTCGATCACGCTCCATTTCGAGCTGTCGATCATCACCGGCACCCGCGCGATGTCAGGCTCGGCGGCGATCAGCTTGAGGAAGGTGGTCATCGCGTGCTCGGCGTCGAGCAGCCCCTCGTCCATGTTGACGTCGACGATCTGGGCGCCGTTCTCGACCTGCGCGCGCGCGATCTCGACGGCCTTGGCATAGTCGCCCGCCATGATCAGCTTCTTGAACGCCGCCGAACCGGTGACGTTGGTGCGTTCGCCGATGTTGACGAAGGAGGAGGAGTTCATTGGTTCTTCTCAACTCCCCGCCCGCTTGCGGGAGGGGCTGGGGGTGGGCATGTCGAGTAGGGGAGCGTGTCAGCCCCACCCCCGACCCCTCCCGCGAGCGGGAGGGGAGCTTGGATCATGCCGCCATCGTCATCGGCTCCAGCCCGGCCAGCCTGGTCCGCACCGCCGGCACCGCCACCTGCCGAGGCGGCAGCCCCCGTACGCGCTCCGCCATCGCGGCGATATGCGCGGGCGTCGATCCGCAGCATCCGCCCAGCACGTTGACCTGACCGGCATCGGCCCACTCGCCGACCAGCTTGGCGGTCGTGCCGGGCTGCTCGTCATATTCGCCCAGCTCGTTGGGCAGTCCGGCGTTCGGATAGACCATGATCAGCGTATCGCACAGGTCGCTCAACGTGCGAACGTGCGGTCGCAACTGCTCGGCGCCGAACGAACAGTTCAGCCCGATGGTCAGCGGCCGCGCATGGCGCACCGCGTGCCAGAACGCTTCCACCGTATGTCCGGACAGGTTGCGCCCCGACAGGTCGGTCAGCGTCATCGACAGCATGATCGGCAGGTCGCGACCCAGCGCCTCGCCTGCCTCGATCGCCGCCATGATGCCGGCCTTGGCATTAAGCGTGTCGAACACCGTCTCGATCAGCACGAAGTCGACCCCGCCCTCGACCAGGGCGTCGATCTGCTCGCGATAGACATCCTTCAGGAAGTCGAAGTCGATCTCGCGATAGCCCGGGTCATTGACGTCCGGCGACAGCGACAGCGTCTTGTTGGTCGGTCCCAGCGCTCCCGCGACGAACCGTGGCCGCCCATCGCGCGCGGCGAACTCGTCGGCGACATTACGCGCCATCCGCGCGCTTTCGACGTTGATCGCGCGCACCAGATGCTCGGCGCCATAATCGGCCTGGCTGATCCGGTTGGCGGAAAATGTGTTGGTCTCGGCGATGTCGGCACCGGCCTCGAAATAGGCGCGGTGAATCGACGCCGGCACGTGCGGCGCCGTCAGCGCCAGGATGTCGTTGTTGCCCTTCTGGTCGTGCCCCAGCCCCAGTTCGCCCGCATAGGCGGCCTCGTCCAGCCGCCAGTTCTGGATCTCCGTCCCGAACGCCCCGTCGGTGATCAGGATGCGCTCGGCCGCCTGGGCCATAAATTGTTCGCGTGGTGTCATGTCAGACCTCGATCCTCCCCGGGACGGGGAGGTGGCGCGCAGGCGAAGCCTGCGTGACGGAGGGGGCTCTCCGAGAGGATCGTGCGCTGGCGGAGAGCCCCCTCCGTCAGCCGTTCGGGCTGCCACCTCCCCGTCCCGGGGAGGAATTTAGGCAGCCACCGCTTCCTGCTTCTGCCGCGCCCGCACCCCCAGCAGGTGGCAGATCGCATACGCCAGCTCAGCCCGGTTGAGCGTGTAGAAGTGCAGCTGCTTCACCCCACCCGCATACAGCCGCCGCGACAGCTCGGCCGCCACCGTCGCCGCGACCAGCTGGCGCGCGGCGGGGTGGTCGTCCAGCCCCTCGAACAGCCGCGCCATCCACGCCGGCACCGCTGTGCCGCACATGGCAGCCATTCGCTTGACGCTGGCGAAGTTCATCACCGGCATGATTCCCGGCACGATCTCCGCATCGACCCCCGCCGCCGCCAGCTCGTCGCGGTAGCGAAAGAACGTCTCCGGCTCGAAGAAGAACTGCGTGATCGCGCGGTTCGCACCTGCGTCCAGCTTGCGCTTCAGATTGTCCAGGTCCGCCGCCGCGTCGGTCGAATCCGGGTGGCATTCGGGATAAGCCGATACCGAAACCTCAAACGGATGCAGCCGCTTCAGCCCGGCGACCAGATCGGCGGCGTTCTCGTACCCGCCCGGATGCGAGGCATAGCTCGCCCCCTTGGTCGGCGGATCGCCGCGCAGCGCCACGATATGCCGCACGCCCGCCGCCCAATATTCCTGCGCGACACGATCGATCTCGTCCTTCGTCGCTTCGACGCAGGTCAGATGCGCGGCGGCCGCGAGCGACGTCTCGCGCTGAATACGCGCCACCGTCGCGTGCGTCCGCTCGCGCGTCGATCCGCCCGCGCCATAGGTGACCGACACGAAGCGCGGACCAAGCGGCTCCAGGGTCCGCACCGCGTCCCACAGCTGCGCCTCCATTGCCTCGTTCTTGGGCGGGAAGAATTCGAACGACACCTCGAGATCGCCGCCGACATCGGCATAGAGCGGCGTCGCGAGCGCCCGTTGTGCCTCCGCCAGCTGGTTTACCGATAGCGTCATGCTGCTCGCACCTCCTTCAACCGAACGCCTTGCCTCTCGACCCTGCTCGCAACCGACTTGCGACCCAGCCACAGTTTGACCGTCAGTTCTCCGCCCTCCAGCGTTTCGGTACGCACGGTGGCGAGTCCCGCCGCCGCGTACCAGCTCGCCACCTGCGCATCGTCGAAGCCGAGCCGCACATGCGCGTCGCGCAGGCGCAGCTCCTCGCGGTCGTGCGCCGCGAAATCCGCGATCAGCAGCCGCCCGCCACGCCCCAGCACCCGCGCCGCCTCCGCGATGGCGGCGGGTGGATCGGCCGCGAAGTGCAGCACGTGGTGCAGGATGGCGACGTCCGCCGCCCCGTCCGCCAGCGGCAGCGCGTACAGGTCGGCCTGGCGCAGCTCGGCGCGATCCTGCAGCTTGGCGCGGGCCAGCCGCAGCATCTCCGACGAACGGTCGACACCCAGCGCACTTTCAGCCTGACCGCCGAACAGCTCCAGCATGCGTCCGGTCCCGGTGCCGATGTCGACCAGCGCTCCCAACGGCCCGGCGCCGAGCACTGCCTGCATCGCCGCCTCGACCTGCTCCTCGGCCACGTGCAGCGAGCGGATCGCGTCCCACTCGCCTGCGCGCGCCTCGAACCACGCCGCCGCCGCCCCGGCGCGATCCGCGCGCACCGCCTGCAATCGCGCGCTATCGGCCACCGCCCAGTGATCCCCGGCGCCGTCCGGACCGGCCCAGCCGTCGAGCGCCGCCGCCACCGGGTGCACCGCGTCGGGCCGGCCGAGCGCCACGAACACCCAGCTGCCCTCCTTGCGCCGCGTCAGCAGCCCTGCGTCGCACAGGATCTTCACATGCCGGGATACGCGCGGCTGGCTTTGCCCCAGCACCTGCGCCAGCTCGCCCACCGACAGCTCCATGCGCCGCACCAGCTGCACGATCCGCAGCCGGGTCGCGTCGCCGAGCGCGCGGAAGACTTCGAGAGCTACGGTCACGAACGATCATATAAAGAATTCTTTATATGACGTCAATCGGACCTGTTCCGACTTACCTGCGTTAGGCCCGCGATCTGTTCTGGAGTGAAACGATGAAGCTTGCCGCGCTCGCCCCCCTCACGCTCGCTGCCATGCTGGCGCTGTCCGCCTGCACCGTGTCCGTCGACAACGACACCGCCGCGGACGCCAACGCCGCCGCCGCCGACGTGTCCGCCACCACACGGAATGCGGTCGACGACGTCGACGCCGCCGTGGAACAGGCGATCGACGCGGGAGAGAACGCTGCTGACTCGGCGGGTGCCCGCACAGACGCGGCGCTGGAAGACGCCGGCACCGCGCTCGACAATGCCGCCGACCATGTCGGCGCCGCGACCGACAATGCGCGACGCGAAGCCGGTCGCGGCCTCCAGGCGCTCGGCAACGAACTGGAGCGGTGACGCGACCGCGCCGTCATGCTGAACTTGTTTCAGCATCCACGCGGCTCGGGAGCGTCGCGTGCATCCGGCAGTGATCGCACGGACCCTGAAACAAGTTCCGGGTGACGAAGGAGGAGGTCGGGCGTAAGCTTCGTCCATGCGCCTCCTCCCCCTCGCCCTCCTCCTCGCCGCCTGCTCGCCGGACCCCGATCCTCAGCCTGGCGGACTCACCGCCGACGACGAGCAGCAGCTGAACGAGGCGGCCGAGATGCTCGACGCCAACGCCGTCGATCTCGACGAAGTCACCACCAATGAGGCGCAGCCATGATCCCCCATCGCCGGCCCGAGGCCGAAGGCCGACTTCGTCGCTTGGGCTCGACCGACCTTGAGCTTTCCCCGCTGGTGCTCGGCGGCAACGTGTTCGGCTGGACCGCCGATCGCGCCGCCAGCTTCGCGGTGCTCGACGCGTTCGTCGCGGGAGGCGGGACGATGATCGATACCGCCGATGTCTATTCCGCCTGGGTGCCGGGTCATCGTGGCGGCGAGTCGGAAGCGGTGCTGGGCGAGTGGCTGAAGGCGTCGGGCAGGCGTGACGACGTGCTCATCGCCACCAAGGTCGGAATGCTGCCCGGCGAAGGCGGCGCAACGCTCGCGCCCGCCCGCATCGCCGCGGCCTGCGAGGCCTCGCTCCAGCGGCTCGGCACCGATCGCATCGACGTCTATTTTGCGCACCAGGACGATGAGGAGGTCGCGCAGGAGGACTATCTTGCCGCCTTCGGCAAGCTGGTCACGGCCGGCAAGGTTCGCGTCGTCGGAGCCTCCAACTTCTCCGCCGCTCGTCTCAGATCGGCGGTCGATCTGTCGAACGGCAGCGACCTGCCCCGCATCGGCGTGCTTCAGCCCGAGTACAATCTCGTCAGCCGCGCAAAGTTCGAAGGCGAGCTGCAGGCCTATTGCGTGCAGGAGAATATCGGGGTCGTCCCCTATTACGGACTCGCCAGCGGCTTTCTCACCGGCAAATACCGGTCCGAAGCCGACCTGAAGCAGAGCGTCCGCGGCGGTCGCATGGCCGAGCTGCTGACCGGCAAGGGTGCGGCCATGCTCGCCGCGATGGACGCGATCGCCGCCGACACCGGCGCAACGCTCGCCCAGATCGCGCTTGCCTGGCTGATCGCCCAACCCGGCGTCACCGCGCCGATCGCCAGCGCCACCTCCGTCGCGCAGCTGAAGGAACTGCTGCCCGCCATGACGCTGGAGCTCAGCGAGGACCAGCTCGCCCGCCTGTCCACCGCGGGCTGCTGAACGTACGCGCGATGGCGACCGCCGACGCCTTCAATCGCGGTCCTGTTTTCCATCATCATCGGCCTCGCCGCGACCGAGCTGTTGCAGGGCATCCGCGGGCTGCTCGTCGCGCGGGCGCGCACCACGATCTACTGGCGCGCACTGTTTCGCGCTGCGATGCTGCTGCTGGTGCTGGCGCAGACCTGGTGGGCGATCTTCGGCTTGCGCGGGCAGGTGGAATGGACCTTCTGCCTGTATGCCGTCGTGCTGCTCCACGTCACCCTTCTCGACCTGGTCGCCGCGCTGGCGCTGCTACTCTCGGGCGAGACCGTTAGCCCATATTTTGCCGATCACCTGTAGTGGCCGATGGCGTTGGGTAAGCTCGGCAGCGGGTGGGTTGCCTATGTAAACGGTCATCGCTTCGAAGCGGCGTGCGGTCCCCTCGATCTGGCACAAGCCATTCGCGTGTTTCGTGAATGGGTCGAGAAGCCGACGCCAGGGTCATCGCTTTAGCCCCTAATCCCCCGCGAACGTCAGCGCGGACACCCGGCGCTCGCGCTCGTTGATCAGCAGCGCCCGCCCCCTCGGCGGCAGCGAGCGTTGCGGACAATCCGGCCGCAGGCACGCCGCGCAGCCCAACCCGATTGGCGTCGCGTCGCCAGCCAGATCGATTCCCCGCGCGGCCGCCAGTCCGGCCGCCTGCCCCGCCTCGACACCCAGCCCGACCGCGAACTCCGCCGCCACCGCGCCGACCTGGCGACCTTGCGGCACCACCGTTCGCGCCATCGTGAGCCAGCGTTCTCCGCCTGCCGCTGACACTGATCCGGGGCCGGGCAACTCGACCAGCTGCACGGCGAGCTCCCCCGGGCGGTCGAACGCATGGTGCAGCCGCCACAACGGGCACCGCCCCTCCGCCGCCGCCAGCGCTGAACCGCTCCCGCCCGCATAGCGTTTCGACGCCTGTCCCGCGCGATCGACTCGCACCATGAAGAACGGCAAACCGCGCGCACCGACCCGCTGCAAGGTCGTCAGCCGATGCGCCACCTGCTCGAACCCGGCACCGAAGCGCCGCTGCAACAGCTCGACGTCATAACCCGTCGCCTCGCATGCGCGCAGGAAGCGGTCATAGGGCATCATCAGCGCCGCCGCCCAATAGCTGACCAGATGCCGCCGAAAGAGCCGCTCCGCTCCCCGGTCCGCGATCTCCGCGCCCTTGGTCAATGCGTCGATCTCAGCCCGCGCCTCGATCTGCGCCAGCTGCGACGCGGCGGCAAAGGTCCGCGACGCGCGGTCGAGCAGTTCCGACAGCTGCAACTGGCGAGCGTGCAGGTCCACGCGGCGAAGCAGGTCGGGCATGACGTCGACCGGCAGCACGCGGATGGCGAGGTGATGCTTCACCCGCAGCCGCTCGGCGATCGCACCGTACAGGTCGTCGCTGCCCAGCCGCAGCTCGTCCGCCAGTGCCTCCGCGCCGGCGTCGAGGTCCGCGAAGTGGTTTCGCCACCGCTCGATCGCTCCCCGCACCGCGCCGCCTGGGCTGTCCTCCACCGCCCGCTCCGTGCCCGCCCCGCCCCGGTCGAACGCCCGCGCGAACGCCTCGGCGCCGCCCGGCGCAGCCGCAAGCCATTCCGCCACCTCGTTGCGGTCGATCTCCAGGTCGGCGAACAGTGGATCGGCCAGCCGCCGGCGGATCGCATCCGCGCCGCCGCCCGGCTCTGCCGCCCTAAGCAGGCGCGGATCGAAGTCGAACCGCTCGGCCAGCCGCACCAGCAGCCCCGCCGACACCGGCCGTTGATTGCGCTCGACCAGGTTGAGGTAGCTGGGGCTGATCTCCAGCACCTCCGCCATCGCCGCCTGCGTCAGCCCCGCTTGCCGCCGCACGCGCCGCACCGCGTGCCCGGCCATCAGCTTGCGTTCTGCCATGTCCTACACGCCTTTCGCCTGCTACGACTCGCTTCGGCACCCTTTGTAAAGTATTTACAGCAATACAGAAGAACGTATCGGGCGGGCCACAGGGATACGCGATACCGCGGCGTTTACGGCTGAACTTCCATTGAACTTCCGTCATTGTCTCTCGTGTCACGGCCGCGTTGTTCCAGATCGGCTGTAAATGGGAAGACAATGATGGCTACCACCTTCGAAGACCTGATCCCCGCCCCCGCTGGCCGTTTCGACGGCATCAAGCGGCCCTACACCCCCGACGATGTGGCGAAGCTGCGCGGCTCGGTCCCGATCGAGCACACGCTCGCCAGGCGCGGCGCGCTCAAGCTGTGGGAGCTGCTCAACACCGAGGATTACGTCCATTCGCTGGGCGCGATGACGGGCAACCAGGCGATGCAGATGGTCCGCGCCGGGCTGAAGGCGATCTATCTGTCCGGCTGGCAGGTCGCCGCCGATGCCAACACCGCAGGCGCGATGTACCCCGATCAGTCGCTCTACCCCGCCAATGCCGGACCGGAGCTGTGCAAGCGCATCAACAACGCTCTGCAACGCGCCGATCAGATCGAGCATAGCGAAGGCGGTGCAACGCGCGACTGGTTCGCACCGATAGTCGCCGACGCCGAGGCCGGCTTTGGCGGCCCGCTCAACTGTTTCGAGATCATGAAGGCCTACATCGCCGCCGGTGCCGCCGGCGTTCACTACGAGGACCAGCTCGCGTCGGAGAAGAAGTGCGGCCATCTCGGCGGCAAGGTGCTGATCCCCACCCAGGCGCACATTCGCAATCTCGACGCGGCGCGTCTCGCCGCCGACGTGTCGGGCGTGCCGACCGTGATCTGTGCGCGGACCGACGCGGAGTCCGCCAAGCTCATCACGTCGGACGTCGACGAGCGCGACCACGAGTTCCTGACCGGCGAGCGCACCGCCGAGGGCTTCTTCCGCCTCAAGGACGGCTCCGGAGTCGACCATTGCATCAAGCGCGGTCTGGCCTTTGCCGAACATGCCGATCTGCTGTGGTGGGAAACGAGCTACCCCAATCTCGACGACGCTCGCCGCTTCGCCGAGGCGATCAAGAAGCAGTTCCCCAACAAGATGCTGGCCTACAACTGCTCGCCTTCATTCAACTGGGCGGCGAAGCTCGACGCCGACACGATCGCCAAGTTCCAGCGCGAGATCGGCGCGATGGGCTACAAGTACCAGTTCGTGACCCTGGCCGGCTTCCACCAGCTCAACTACGGCATGTTCGAGCTGGCGAGCGGCTATCGCGACCGTGGCATGGCGGCCTATTCCGAACTCCAGCAGGCCGAGTTCGCCAGCGAGAGCAAGGGCTACACCGCGACCCGTCACCAGCGCGAGGTCGGCACCGGCTATTTCGACTTGGTTGCGCAGGCCGTCGCCGGCGGCGAAAGCTCGACGACCGCGCTCGCGGAGTCGACCGAGGCCGATCAGTTCAGGAAGGAAGCAGCATGAGCGACGACATCGACGCCCGCGAACGCCCGACCGATGGAGGCCGGCCCCGCGCCGTTCTGTCGCCGATGGACTTCGACCTGTTGAAAGAAGCCGTGGGCGAATACATCCGCAACATGCCCGAGGACGACACCCGCTCGCGCCAGTACACGCAGCTGTACCATCGGCTGGGACGGGCTGGCTGAGCAGCCGAACGGTCTGCCCGCCGGCGCCTGGAGGTGCCGGCGGGTAGAGCCATGCGCAGTCTAGCCGAACGCAAGTGAAAAATCTAAATAGCGATCATGTCTCGACTTATTGGCTTCTTCTCTGCCTTTCTGCTCCTGATCGGCCTCGCCATTCCGGCGCAGGCGGCGGTCACGGTCACCTTCTGGAGCCATGAATTCGGCAACAGCTTTCCGCATGCCTTCGTGTCCGTGCGCGGCGTGCCGGATGCTGGCGGACCAGCCGTCGACACCACCTATGGCTTCACCGCGAGGACGATCTCGCCCGCCATCCTGTTCGGCGCCGTTCCTGGCCGCGTCGAGCCGCTGAAGCCGTCCTACATCGCGTCGAGCGATGCGCAGTTCTCGATGGTGCTGACCGATGCGCAATATAATCAGCTGCTGGCGCTGGTGTCCGGGTGGAGTGAGAAGACCGGCGACGCCACCTACCGCCTAAACGGCCGCAACTGCGTTCACTTCGTCAAGGAGGCGGCGCGTGCCGTCGGCCTTTCCCGCCTCGATTATCCCAAGCTGATGAAGAAGCCGCGCTCATACCTGCTCGCGGTTCAGGCGGCCAACGCGGCGCGGGTCACGAAGATCAACCAGAACGGCAAGGCATACCTCGCGACACTGCCGCCGCTGGCGTCACCCGCTCTCATGCCCGCGCCTGCCAGGGGGCTCGCCCCTGCCCCCTAGGCGGCCGTCCAGCCACCGTCCACGGACAGGTTCGCGCCGGTGATCGACCGCGCCTCGTCGCGGCACAGATACACCGCCAGCGCGGCGACCTCCTCCGGCGTGACGAAACGCTTGGTCGGCTGCGCTGCGAGCAGCACGTCGTCGATCACCTGCTCGCGCGTCAGCCCGCGTGCGCGCATCGTATCGGGGATCTGGTTCTCGACCAGCGGTGTCCAGACATAGCCCGGCGACACCATGTTCACCGTCACGCCACTGGTCGCCGCCTCCAGCGCTAGCGTCTTGGTCAGCCCTGCCAGCCCGTGCTTGGCCATGACATAGGCCGACTTGTTCGGGCTCGCGACCAGGCTGTGCGCGGAGCCTGTGGTAACGATCCGGCCCCACCCCTTGTCCCGCATGTGCGGCAGTGCTGCGCGCGCGAGGTGCCAGGCGGAGGACATCACGATCGCGATGATCGCATCGTATCGTTCGACCGGAAAATCGGCGATCGGTGCGACATGCTGGATGCCGGCATTGTTGACGATGATGTCGACGGAGCCAGTCGAAGCCACCACCCGATCGACCATCGCCGCGATCTGTGAGGGCTGGGACATGTCGGCCGCATCGTACAACGCCTGCGCCCCGCTTGAGTCCGCCAGCCCACCGCGCGCGTGCTCGATCGCGTCCGCCTCGCCAAACCCGTTGATGACGAGGGTGGCGCCCTCCGCCGCCAGCCCGCGCGCGATCGCCAGGCCGATCCCGCTGGTGGAGCCCGTCACAATGGCCGTCTTGCCGCGCAGAAACATAGGGTAGTCCTTCTTTATCGCCGTGCTTTGGCGTCGCTCACGGGGCCGTGCAACCCGGACGTGCCCCAAAGCATTGCACCTCCGTAACGGCTGAGGGTAACCGCCATGCGTCTCGACGACTTCGATCCCAACATCAACGTCGGCTCCCAAAGCGACCGCGGCGGCGGCTTTGGCGGCTTTGGCGGGGGCGGCGGCGGCGGATTGCTGATGGGCCTGCTGCCACTGATCGCCAGCCGCTTCGGCTGCGGTGGGATCATCGTCCTGCTGATCGTGATGGCGGTGTTCGGCGGCGGGTTGGGTGGCCTCGGCAGCATGGTGGGGATGGGCGGAACGCCGCAGGTGGCGACCCGCTCCGCGTCGGCAGAAGGCGGCGGCGCGGCGGCGATCTGCTCGACCGACCCGGCGCGACGCGCGACCTGCAACGCCTTCTCATCCGCCGAGAACACGTGGGAGGCCCTCTATGCCCAGGCGGGGCAGCGCTTCGAGGCACCATCGCTACAGTTCTTCGACGGGAACGGCCAGTCCGGCTGCGGCGCCGCGCAGGCCGCAATGGGCCCGTTCTACTGCCCGCTGGATCGCGGCATCTATATCGACACCACGTTCTTCAACGAGCTCGCCACCAAGTTCGGCGCGGCGGGCGACTTCGCCCAATATTATGTGGTCGCTCACGAGTTCGGCCATCACATCCAGACGCTGACCGGCGCCTCGGCGCGTGTGCAGCAGATCCAGCGCTCGTCGAGCCGGGCGGAGGGTAACGCCGCGTCCGTGCGGCTTGAGCTGCAGGCCGATTGCTATGCCGGCGTCTGGGCCGCGCAGAACCGCCAGCGACTGGAGCCGGGCGATGTCGAAGAAGGAATGACCGCCGCTGCCGCGATTGGAGACGACAGGTTGCAGGGTCAAAGCGGCCGCAACATCAACCAGGAGAGCTTCACCCACGGCAGTTCCGAGCAGCGGCAGCGGTGGTTGCAGCGTGGCCTGCGGAGCGGCGACCCGGCACAGTGCGATACGTTCAGCGGGGCGATCTAAACTGCGGCTCAAGGGGCGGCAGGATGGTGGATGGTCCGGCGACGACGGGTCGTCGAGACCTGCCAGAGCGCATGTTGCATCGCTGGGGGAGTGCCGCTAAGCGCAACGCTCCCCGGAGGGCGAACGCCTCCGGCGGGTGCGCGGGGCTGTAGCTCAGATGGGAGAGCGCTGCAATCGCACTGCAGAGGTCAGGGGTTCGATTCCCCTCAGCTCCACCACCGCGCCAATGACTTAGCTCATCAGACGAGCCATCGTGCGCAAACGGTACGCAAGAGGCAGCTTAAGTCATTTTCTCGACGAGATCCTTCGCAGAATAGGGCGGTGGCGGAGATGACGCGGGTCCTTTGCGATCCCCTTCCTACGACATGATATCTGTGGAGCAGCTTTCGGCCCCCAGCTAAAATGGAACATGGCTTGTATCGGTCGTCTCGCGTGGAGGATCTGAGGCCATCGCGTTGGTGTTTCAGGCCCGCAACATCTCTACAATCGCGCCCAGGCCCGCCGTCATGTGCTTGCGGGTCGGATAGTAGATGTAGAGCCAGTCCTCAGGTACGATCCAGTCTTCCATGCAGGCGATCAGACGCCCCTCCGCGAGGTGGGGCAGCACCCGGTTTCCCCAGACATAGGCGAGCGCAATCCCGGCAAGCGCCGCCTCGATCATCAGCTCGTGATCATGAAGGGCAAGCGGCCCACTCGCCTCGAACTCGACCTCTTGACCATGGCGACTGAAGGACCAGGATCCGCGCCGCCGCCTTCTTCGACGCGCTCGCCTTCAACGATCTGTGGGCGCGCCTCTCGCCCACGGAGTGAGCTTCTGTCTGCAATCTCAAGGACTGTCCTCATGAAGACCTGGTTCATCACCGCGCCTCGCGCGGTTTCGGTGACCTGGTTGTCGAACGCGCTTTGGCGAGGGGCGACGGCGCTGGCCACCGCCCGCAATCCGCAGGCGGCCGCATCCTCAACATCCCGTCGATCGACGGCTACCGGGGTTTGGCCGGCTTCGGGATCTATTCTCCCACCAAGGTCGCGGTTGACGCCGCCGACCCTCGCCGCCGAGAAGCAGTATATGAAGTCTGCGCAATCGTTAAAAGGCGGTCGCTAGGAGTTGCTCGTGCAGCGTAGGGGGCCAACGGTCATGCTTGGGTCCAAGACGAAGATCGGTTTGATATCGTCGACTGTGGTCCTTTGCGGCGCAGCCGCAACGCTCGTAGTTCGCAGTGCTGCTGGAAGCGAAAGCGGGCAGGCCACAGCTCCCACGGCTGTTACCACCGCCGACGCGAAGAACCGCATGGACCCGTCGCGTGTCGACTATGGTCGACTGGATGGGCGGGTCGTCAAGCTGATGCAGCAGCCGGATATGGTCGGGCTTGCCGTCGCCACCATTGAGCGCGGGCACGTTCGCTTCATGCGCGGATATGGTGAAACACTTGCGGGCTCGGGCAGCGCGGTGACGCCGGACACGGTGTTCCGCTGGGCGTCCGTGTCGAAAGGTGTAGCCGCGACCCTGGTAGCCAAGCTCGACGAGGATGGGCGTCTGTCGCTAGCCGCGCCAATTGTTTCTGTGGGCACAAGTCTGCGGTTGGCCGGCAACATGTCCGGGGTGACGGTGGCCGATCTGCTGTCGCATCGTCTTGGCCTTCCGCGGAACGCCTGGGACGACCGCCTGGAGGCCGGCGACGATCCGACGGTGCTTCGGTCACAGCTCAGCACCATCACCCCCCTTTGCCTGCCCGGGACCTGCTACAGCTATCAGAACGTCGCCTTCGACACCGCCTCGGAGATCGTGGAGCAGGTCACCAGACAGTCCTATGCAAAGACCGCACGTGAAACGCTGTTCGCGCCACTGGGCATGACCAACACGAGCATCGGCCGCGCGGGCCTCGAGGGCTCTGCAAGCTGGGCCCGCCCTCACCGCCCGAACAGGAGAACGGTCGAGGTGAAGGATCCTTATTACCACGTTCCGGCTGCAGGCGGCGTGAACTCGTCAATCCGCAATCTCGTCCGGTGGATGTCCGCACAGATGGGCGGTGCCCCCGGAGTGCTTTCACCTGCCGTGCTGGAAACGCTTCACCGCCCGCGCGTGGCGACGCCGCCTCACGGGAGACGTGGCCCGATGGATCGCGCATTGGCCAACGCGTCATATGGTCTGGGCTGGCGCAGCTTCGATTATGCAGGGCATCGGCTGGTCGGACACCGGGGAGCCGTAGACGGGTACGGGTCGCTCATCCTGTTCGACCCCGCTGACCGGAGCGGCATCGTGATGCTCTGGAACAGTTCCCGCTCCACGCCGGCGCGGCTCCAGCTCGAGTTCTTCGACATGCTTTACGGCTTGCCGAAGACGGACTGGCTCGCGCTCGGTGAAGATCAAAATGCTCGTGCGCTCGATCGCGGTCGTCAGTGACCTGCATATGGATTTCTGCCGGAGCCACTCAGAAGACGAGTCTTCTGGCGGTGTGACTTCGAATTTGCCGTCTCGCGAGTTCAGCGGGGTCGGGATGACTATGACGACCCAGGTGTAGTGTCGCTGCCACTACCTGTCGCAGAGGCGTCGCGCAGCGCTCTTACCCGGGTATCCGCGCGTTGCGCTTGACGCCGCGCCGGGCGTAATAGTGCTTGCGGGCAGCACGGAGCGCGCCACTGATCCGATCGGAAGGAGCCATGGGAAGGCCGCGGCTACGGACGATCGCTTCCAACGAGTCGCTCAGGCGGTCGATCGAGGAGAGTACCCATGAGCGATGATCCCCACGCTTCGCTACTCGCGCTCACGCCCATGAACCCGGCCTACCAGTACGATCCGCACGCGGTGCTCCGTCCGCTGCGCGAGACCTGCCCGGTGGCTCGTGATCCACAGGCGGGCACGTTTATCGTCACGGGCTATGCCGAGGCACATCGCGTGCTCGCGAACCGCCGCACGTATCGCGATGGCGCAAAGGCGGAGGAGGCTGCCGTCCTGATCCGCCGTCAGGCCGAGCAGCTTCCACCCGGGGTACCGCGCGCCGAGGCCGTGTCGATCCTGGTCCTGGACGACCCGGACCACGCGCGCATACGCCGGCCGCTCCAGCGCGCCTTTTACGCACGCGTGAAGACCTGCCGCCCGCGCGTGGAGCGGGTCATCGCCGCCGCACTCGACGCCATCGATCCCGCGCGGCCGTTCGACCTGATGGCCCGCTATTGCGTACCCATTCCCGTGCACGCGATCGCGGCGATCCTGGGGGTGGATGGCGACAACCTGGACGATTTCCGGGAGTGGTCCGAAGGCGTGATCTTGGGCCTCAACCCGTTCCGCTCGGCCGAACAAACCGCCGTGCTCGAACGCTGCCGCACTGCGCTCCATGCCTATTTCCGCGCGCAGATTGCAGACCGGCGGGCAAACCCTGGCGACGACCTGATCAGCGACATGGTCGCGCTTCAGGCACAAGGCGCGGAGATCAACGACGCCGAGCTGGTGGTCAACCTCATCGCGCTGCTCGTCGGCGGCAATCTGACGACCACCGATCTGATCGGGAACGGTGCCCGACAGCTGATGCTCAACCCAAACGAACGCGACAAGCTGCTCGCCGAGCCGGGCCTCGCACCCTCACTGGTGGAGGAGGTGCTGCGGTATGAGGGGCCGATAGACATCACCCAACGCATCATGGCCGAAAATGGCGAGATCGGCGGCTGCCCGGTCGCGGCGACCCAGGCGGTGACCACCGTCCTGCGCGCCGCCAATCGCGACCCGGCCGTATTTGACGATGCGGAGGCGTTCATCATCGACGCCAAGCGCGCGCCGCATCTGTCGTTTGGCGGCGGCAGTCACATCTGCATCGGCGCCCCGCTTGCGCGGCTGGAAGGCCAGCTGGCGTTGCTGAAGCTGTTCCAACGCTTTCCCAAGCTCCATATGCTTGACACCGAGGTCGAACCTCGCTGGCGCACGCTGCCGTTCTTTCGCGGGCTGCAGGAGCTGCGCGTTCAGGCCTGACGACAGACCTTTAGCGTCAGGTGAAGGTCAGCCCGGCAAAGGCACCGCTGGTCCGCCAACCATCCAGGTAACGGAAATAGGCGCTCGGCCCCGCCGGATAGCCGACGGCGGAACGCATCGCCGCCGTCGGCTCCTGCCCCTCGTTGTTGTAGTAGCCCGGCGTGCAGTCCGGCGCACCGAGCAGCCGGGGCGGGCCACCGAGCAGCTGCTCGACCCATGCCCGCTGCGCGTTCTCCCCCACCTCCACGACCGGCTTGCCCAGCGTAAGCGCGTGGCCGACCACCGTCGCGATCGTGCGTCCGGCCTCGACCAGGTTGTGCGGGATGTTCGAGATCAGGTTGGCGCCCTGCCCGGGCTGGACGAAGAACGCGTTGGGAAAGCCGTGGACGTGAATACCATGCAGAGATCGCATTCCGTCGCGCCAAGCACGCGACAGCGTCAGCCCTTCGCGTCCGATCGGATCGAATCCGGCGCGCTTCTCGTAATCGGAGCCGACCTCGAAGCCCGATGCGAAGATGATGCAGTCCACTGCATATTCGCGTCCCGAGACCACGAACCCTGCGGGCGTGATCCGCTCGACCCCCTTCCCGTCGGTATCGACCAGCTCCGTCGAGGGCTGGTTGAACGCCGGCAGATAGGCATCGTGAAAGCAGGGTCGCTTGCACAACTGGCGATACCACGCCTTCAGCGCCTGAGCCGTGGCGGCGTCCGCGACGGTCGTGTCGACCCGAGCGCGAATCTCCTCCATCTTCTCGAAATCGCAGTCCTCGTACGCCGCGAGCATCGCCGCTTGCGTCATCTGTTCGCGCGGCAGACCCATGAGCCTTGAGCGGATACGACGCGAGATGTCGGTCCAGCCGTCCTGGACCAGATCGTCGCGCGCATTACCTCCCGCCTGGTTGTCGGTGAAGTTCTCCAGCCAGCGTAGCTGCCAGCCCGGCGTCGCGACCGTCGCGAACCAGTCGGGATCGATCGGGCGGTTGTCGCGTACGTCGACTGACGAGGGCGTGCGCTGCACGACGAAGAGCTTACCCGCGGCCGCCGCGAGATGCGGCACGATCTGCACCGCGGTGGCGCCGGTGCCGATGATCGCCACGCGCTTGTCGGCCAGCCGGTCCAGCGGCGCACCCTCGGCATCGCCGCCGGTATAGGCATAGTCCCAGCGGCTGGTGTGGAAGCTGTGGCCTGCAAAGGTTTCGATGCCGGGGATGCCCGGCAGCTTGGGGACGTGCAACGGTCCGACGCCCATTCCCAGATAGGTGGCAGTAAAGCGATCACCGCGATTGGTGGAGACGATCCAGCGTGATGCCGTTTCGTCCCACTCGGCACCCGTCACCTCGGTCTGGAACAATGCCTTTTCGTACAGCCGATATTGCCGCCCGATCCGCCCGCATTGCGCCAGGATCTCTGGTCCGTGCGCGTATTTCTCGGTCGGGCGGTGTCCGGTCTCCTCCAGCAGCGGCATATAGACCATCGAGGCGGTGTCGCACTGAGCACCGGGATAACGGTTCCAATACCATGTACCGCCAAAGTCGCTGCCCTTCTCGACAATGCGAACGTCAGTGACGCCCACCTCGGCCAGCCGCGCGCCGGTCACCAGCCCGGCAAAACCGCCACCGACGAACGCGAAGGTGACGTGATCGAAGAGCGGTTCGCGCTCGATCCGCTCTGCCTGGACGTCCAGCTTGTAGCGCTCGAACATGCCTTCGGTGCGATGATACTGCGCGCTGCCGTCGGTCCGGAGGCGCTTGTCGCGTTCGGCGACGTACCGGGCGAGCAAGGCCTCCTTGTCGATCTTCGGCTCGGTGGCAGGCACAGGCATGAACCTTCTCGACATTGTCATGGAGGCAGGGCGCGGCGGACCTTTTGCGCGTGCAAGGCGGTGTGCACAATGGCGCTTGGCTCGAGCCGGGCGTCCGGCGGTGCCGGCCGGCTTTCTCCCGATGGTTCCGTCGCCTCAGTGTGCCGTGCCGAGCAGGTTGCGGGCGACCACCCATTTGTGGACCTCGGTCGGCCCATCGTAGATCCGCATGGTGCGTAGCCGCGTCGCCATCAGGTGAAGCGGCAGTTCCTTGGTCATACCCATGGCGCCGAATGCCTGCATGACGTGATCGACGACCTCATATGCCATCTCGACCGCAAACGCCTTGATCATCGATATCTCGCTGCGCACGTCGCGGCCCTCGTCGAGCTTCCACGCGCAGTCATAGGTCATCAGCCGTGCTGCATGGATCTTGGTCGCCGCGTCGGCGATCCAGAACTGGATCGCCTGACGCTCCGACAGCGGCTTGCCGAAGGTGGTGCGCTGCGGTGCATAGTCGACCAGCATGTCGAGCGCGCGCTGGGCCATGCCGATTGACCAGGATGCCATCTCTATCCGGCGTGTCCCAAGCCGGACCTGCATCGGTGCGAACCCCTGCCCCTCCTGACCGAGCAGCTTCCAACCGGGCACCCGGCAGTCCTCCAGCGCTATCTCGTACGCTGACTGGCCGCCGATCAGCGCGATCTGCCGCAGGATGTTGAAGCCCGGCGTGTCGCGGTCGATCAGGAAAGCGCTCACGCTGTTGCGCCTGCCCGCCTCAGTTCGCTCGGTGACCGCCATGACGATCGTGAAGTCGGCCTCGGCGGCGCGGGTGATCCATGTCTTGCGACCATTGATGACCCAATCGTCACCATCACGCACCGCGCGCGTCGACATGCCCGACGGGTCCGAACCCGCGCCCGGTTCAGAGATGCCAATCGCCGAAATCGTCTCGCCTCGCACATAGGGCTCGAGGTAAGCGGTCCGCTGCCGGTCGGTGACGGTCGCCATCAGCATCCGCAGATTGGGTGAGTCGGGCGGCAGCACATACGGAACGATCGTTCGCCCAAGCTCCTCGTTGACGCCGACGATCGCGACCATCGGCAAGTCTGCCCCGCCGATGTCCTCCGGCGCGTCCAGACCCCAGAGCCCCAGGTCGCGCGACACAGCGTCGATCCGCGCATTGTCCGCCGGCGGCAGCGCGGGTGACTGTCCCGAAGCCTCACGCGCCAGCACGCCGGGTTCCAGCGGCATCAGCTCGGTGTCGACGAACCGGCGCACCAGATCCTTCAGCATGCGGTGGTCGTCGGCGAGATCGAAATTCATGGCTGTTGCTCCCCCATGCCCAGTTCCGGCAACCTGGCGAATGGTGCGCCGCGACGCTCGCTCACCCGCGGTGAATGCACTAGCAATGGTTTCACGAAAACGTCGCAGGGAGCAACGCGTTGCCGACAGTCGCTGTGGTTCCGGGCGAGGGCGCTGCCGTCGAGGCGCTCGAAACGACGCTGGAAGTGCTTCAGAGCATGGCGCTCGGGCTTCGGTTCGTACATCCCCTGGTCGGAGAGCGCGCCCTCGCGGCCGGTCTGCCGGCGTTTCCCGACATGGCTAGAACCGCGATCGACGATGCCGATGCGACGCTGTTTGGCGCCACGTCGGGGCCTTCGGCAGCGGCGCTGTTCTATCTGCGCTGGGGCATGCAGACCTTTGCCAATGTGCGTCCGATCCGCTGGTTTCCGGGGATGCCCAGCGTCCTTGCGGATCCGACCGGCATCGACCTGGTGATCGTGCGCGAGAATCTGGAGGACGCCTATGTCGCTATCGAAGGCGACCTCGCCGTGCTGGAGCCGCTGGCCCTGACGAGCCGCACTGCGGGCGTCGCGCCGCATCTGATGGGAGAGGGTCGTTTCGCGCTGAAGGCGATCACGCGCGCCAAGTCGGAGCAGGTCGTACGCCACGCCTTCAAGCTTGCGCGCGCGCGCAAGCTGGCGGGCGGACGCGGGCTGGTCACTGCCAGCGCCAAGCACAACATGCTGCCCCAGACCGACGGATTGTTCATGGAAGTCGCGACGCAAGTCGCCGCCGACTTTCCGGACATTGGGTTCGAGACGCTGATCATCGACGACTGCGCGCACCGGCTCGTCCGCATGCCGAACCGCTTCGACGTGCTGGTGATGCCCAATCTTTACGGCGACATCCTGTCGGACATGGCAGCGGGGCTGGTCGGCGGGCTGGGGGTGGCGGCGAGCGGCTGTTTCGGTGCCGATTATGCCTATTTCGAATCGGCGCATGGCACCGCGCCGGACATAGCCGGCAAGAATATCGTCAACCCGACGGCGACACTGCTGTCGGCGGCTATGATGCTCGAGTATCTCGGATTCGGCAACGCCGCGGCGCGGCTCCGCACCGGCATCGAGCGGGTCTATGCAGATGGCCTCACCCTTACGCCCGACGTTGGTGGGAAGGCCACGACGCATGCCTTCGGCGCGGCCGTGATCGCGTCACTGTAGCTCAACCGCTCAGCCGGGCGAGCAGCGTGGCGCGGGCGGCGGCATATTCTCGCTTGAGTTGTTGCGCGACCGCGCGCGCGGGTTCCACCGCTTTCACCGCGCCGATCCCCTGCCCCGCCGACCAGAGGTTCTTCCAGCGCTTGGCGGTGCCCGCCGCCACGATGGCGCCTGGCAAGGTCGTGCGGAGCGCGTCGAGCTCGATACCGGCGGCAAGCAGGCTGCGCGTGAGGAAATTGGCGGGCGCGCCGTCGACGGCCGCGCTGAAGAAGACGTCGCTCGCTCCGTCGGCGGCCACCATCGCCTTGTGGCCATCGCTTGCCAGCGACTCCTCCGTCGCCAGAAAGCGCGTGCCGACATAGGCGAGGTCCGCGCCCATGGCCTGCGCGGCGAGGATGTCCGCCCCGGTGCCGATGCACCCGGCGAGCGCCAACGGCCCATCCCAGACGGAGCGTACCTCGTTGAGGAGCGCAAACGGATTGATCGTGCCGGTGTGCCCACCGGCACCGGTCGCAACCGCGATCAGACCGTCGACGCCGGCGGCGGCGGCCTTTTCGGCATGCCGCCGGCTGGCGACGTCGTGCAGCACGACCCCGCCATAGCTCTGCACGGTCGGCACCAGATCGATCGGTGCGCTCTTGGAGGTCAGGACCACCGGCACGCGGTAGCGCAGGCACAGCTCCAGATCGCCTGCCATGCGCGGGTTGGTCGCGTGCGTGACGAGGTTGACCCCATAGGGCGCGACGACGCGATCGGGATGAGCAGCACGCAGCGCGGCCAGCCCTTCTTCGATCTCCACCAGCCACGCCTCGAACTCGGCCCGCGTGCGCGTCGCATGGGCCGGGAAACTGCCAACCAGCCCTTCCGCACACGCGGCGAGTACCAGCGCCGGGCCGGAGACCAGAAACATCGGCGCGACGATGACGGGCAAGGATAGCCCCGCGATCAGCGTGCGCAGGCGATCGCCGGGCGGCGACGGCTCAGGCAGCGCGGATCGCCGCCGCGATGGCGAGCGTCCGCTCCGCCTCGGCGCGGTGCAGCAGCTCCACCATCTTGCCTTCAAGGCGGATCGCGCCGCGGGAGGCGTTCTCCGGCAGGGTGAAGGCAGAGACCACCTTTTCCGCCCAGGCGATCTCCTCCGAACTGGGCGCAAACACCCGATTGGCCGTGGCGATCTGCGCGGGATGGATCAGCGTCTTGCCGTCAAAGCCCCAGTCCAGACCCTGGCGACACTCCGCTTCGAACACGGTGTCGTCGTCGATCACGTTACAGACACCGTCCAGCGCCGTCACCCCTGCGGCACGGGCGCTCACGACGATCTGGCTCAGCACAGGCAATAGCGGCGTCCGCAGGGCGCCCGGACGGCAACGCATCTCCTTGGCGAGATCGTTGGTGCCCGCGACCAGGGCCACAAGCCCCGTCTCGCGCGCCGCTGCCACGATGGCGGCGAGGTTCAGGATCGCGTCGCAGGTCTCGATCATCGCCCACAGCGGGATGCCCTCGCCGATCATCGCCCGGGCGCGCCGCAGTACCTCCGGGTCGGACACCTTGGGCAGCAGCACGCCGTCCGGCCGCACGGCGGCGGCGGCGCGAAGGTCCGCCTCGCCCCATTCGGTATCCGGGCCGTTAGCCCGGATCACCAGCTCGCGCCGGCCGAAGCCGCCTGCCCGTGCCGCTTCAGTAGCCTGATCGCGGGCGAGGTCCTTCATGTCGGGCGCAACCCCATCCTCCAGATCGAGGATCACCGTGTCGCACGGTAGCGCCCGCGCCTTCTCGATCGCGCGGGCGTTCGAGGCCGGCATGTACAGCGCGCTACGCCGCGGGCGGGACGTCATTCGGTCAGCCTCCGTGCAGTTCGACGCCGTCTTCCTCGCGACTGAGGCGCCGGGCGGCGATCATGTAGTTCCAGACCGCCACGATGTTGACCAGAGACACGAGCGCGATGGCGTAGCGAACACCTTCAGCCGAGGCCGCCCCGCAGGCTGCGCGCACCTCGGATGTCGCCGCAGCCAGCATGCCACGCCGCACGCATTCGCCGGCATAGTCCAGCCCGGTAAAGGCCGCCGCCGCGAAGCTGTCGCTGGCGAAACCGGTCAGCAACGGCCCCATGCCCAGCCCAATCGACGCGGAGAGCAGCATCAGGATGGCGGTCGCCGTGGCGCGCATCCGTGGCGCAATGCGGTTGTGGATCGAGGCGAATGTCGGGCCATGGTAAAACGCGCCGGCGAAGCTGGATACGAACATGCAGACGACCAGCACCGTCAAGGAGGACTGGAGCACCCCGCCGACGTGAAGCGGAATGCCGATCGCCAGTCCCAGCGCCGGCAGCCATGCGATCCAGCGATAGTCGCGGCGCGTCAGCACATCCGTAAGCCAGCCGCCAATGAACGTCCCGACGGCGGCGGCACCCGCGTTGACCACGCCATAGGTGAAGGCCGCCTCGGAATAATCCATTTTGAAGTCGCGCACGAACAGGGGATGGAGGAATGCGCCGATCGAATAGGCGGTGAATGCCGCGAGCGTCGTGCCGGCCGCGACGTTGCGCAGCCCCGGCGTCGACCACAGGGTCCGCAGCACGGCGCTGAACGGGGGCGCTTCCGAGTCCGCCTCAATCGCGTCGAACCGGCCTCGCGGCGGCTCACGCATCAGCAGGAGAAGCACCAGCGCCAGCAGGATGCCGGGCGCGCCAACGACGAGAAACGCGACGCGCCAGCCATAGTCCTCGGCCAGCGCTCCCGCAAACATCGCGCCCCCGAAGCTGCCGAGCGGCACGCCGATGTAATAGATCGAGATGGCGAACGCGCGTTTCGCACGGGGGAAGTAATCGGTGATGAGCGACTGTGCCGAGGGCGAGCAACCGGACTCGCCGATACCCACGAACACGCGCATCACCAGCAGGTGAACATAGCTGGTCGCCGCGGCGCACAACATGGTCGCGGCCGACCAGAAGGCGATGGCGGTGGAAAGGATGCGGACCCGGCTGTACCGATCGGAAAGGCGCGCGATCGGCACGCTCATGACCGCGTACAGCAAGGCGAAGCTGAGCCCTCCGAGCAGGCCGAGCTGCGTGTCGCTGAGCTGCAGGTCGCGCTTGATCGCCTCGCCTAGCACGTTGATGATCGTGCGATCGGCGAAGTTGACGGCATAGCTGAGCATCAACAGTGTCAGGACCAGCCAGCTGGGCGTCAGCTTGGCCGCCGACGAACTGGTGGTCCGGGCGGCCGCGCCGCTCGCATGAGGCTCCGCCACCGCCTCGATCGGATCGGCAGGCACGATGGGCTGCATCAGTTGGACCCCCTGCGGCTGGGCTTGCCGAGCAGCTGATCGGCGATGATCCGCTGCTGGATCTCGGACGTGCCTTCGAAGATCTTGGTGAGGCGTGCGTCGCGCCAGTAGCGCTCGATCGGGTAAAGCGTGGTGTAACCGGCGCCGCCAAAGATCTGCAGCGCCTCGCTGGTCACGCGCTCCGCCATCTCCGATGCGAACAGCTTGACCATCGAGATTTCCACACGGGCGGGGCGACCCTCGTCGAGCTCCGTGCAGACATGATACATCAGCTGGCGCGCGGCTTCGATCTCCGTCGCCATGGTCGCGATCTTGAAACGGATCGCCTGAAAGTCGGAGATCGGCTGCCCGAACTGCACGCGTTCCTTGGCATAGACCATCGCATCCTCCAGCGCGCCGCGCGCCAGCCCGATGGCGCGTGCGGCCGTATGCGCACGGGCAATGCCGAGGCCGGCGGCGGCGACCTGATAGCCCCTGCCGCTGCCGTCCGCTTCGCTCGTCGGCGTGCGGTATGGTGCGCGCACGCCGTCGAAATGCAGTTCCCAGGTCTTCCAGCCGAAATAGCCGATCTTGGGAATCGGGCTACCCGTGACGCCCTGGGGAAGCTGGCCGCGCGGCTTCTCGACCGCGACGCTGATCGTGCCGGCCTTCGCGTCGGGCGGGGCGTCGGGATCGTCGATCCGGCAAAGCACGTTGATGAAGTCGGCGCCGTCGGCAAAGGTACACCAATATTTGTTGCCAGTGATGACCCAATCGTCCCCATCCCGACGCGCCCGACAGCTGACGCCGGACAGGTCGGAGCCGGTGTTGGGTTCCGACAGGGCCGCGGCGCCAAGATACCGGCCGGCCGCCATCTTGCGCGCCTTTTCCTGACGCTCCTCCGGGCTCCCAGGGATCGACCGGTAGAAGTTGTTGCCGCGTGCGATAATGCTGGCGACGCTCATCCATCCCCGCGCCAACTCTTCCGCCACCAGGCAATATTCGAACGCGCCCAGCCCCAGCCCGCCCAGCTCCTGCGGGATCAGAATACCGAAGAAGCCGAGATCGCCCATCTTGTCGATCAGCTCGCGCGGAATGTCGCCCTTTTCGGGATCCAGCCGGTTGGCGACCGGCAGCACTTCGTCGCGCACGAAATCGCGCGCGAGATCGCGGATCATCAGCCGCTCGGGAGTGAGATAGCCGTTTGCTTCGGGCAGGGCGGCGGCGGCGTCGAGGCTGTGCGGGGTCATGGGATCAGAACTTCTTGCTGAAGCCGAACTTGACGGTGGTGCCCAGCCCGTTCGCCACGAACGGATCGTAGCTGTAGTTGAGGCGAACGAAGGGCGGGTCGACGTTGAACAAATTGTCGATGCTCGCGACGAACTGCATCTCGGCGGGGAGCTCCAGCCGATAGGCCACGTCGATCACGGTCCACGAAGCGATGTTCTTGCCTTGCGGCAAAGTGGTCGGCGTGGTGCCGTTGGTGCTGTAGTTCACCGAGGGCGAGAAGATGTCGGTACGCTGATCGACATAGCCGTCGAAATAGCGGGCGGTGACGCGCAGGTTCTGCCGCCCCGCGTCGATGTTGACATAGGCGGTGCCCTTCCATTCCGGCAGCGGGTAGGCGACCGTCTGGAAGTTGAGCTTGCCGACCGCGTCGAACGCCGGGGACAGCGGCAGGTTGCCCAGGCTGAGCGCGCCGATGTCGTAGTTGAGCGACCAGGTTGCGTCCGCCCCGACCGTGACGCGCGCGCCCAGGACATCGCGCATCGCATAGGAAATCGCGAAGTCCAGCCCGTCCACGTTGACCGGCGCGCCGTTGATGATGTTGACGCGGACCCGGGCGATGTTCGCGGCCGCGCAATCGTCCGCGGTGCCGTTGCCGTTGAGATCCTGGAACGAAAACCGCGCCAGGATGGCCGCAAAGGCCGGATCGGTGCATCGATTGGTGGTGTTGGTGGGGTACAGGCCGGCAGCGAGTGCGCTGATCGGCTCGACCGTGATCGAGTCGCGCAACTTGAACTTGAAGTAATCGACCGAGGCCCGGAAGCCGCCGGCGTCCACCAGTGCGCCGATGTTGAACGACGTCGCGCTTTCGGGGCTCAGGTTGGGATCGCCGAAGGCGTCGATGGCGCGAAAGATGCCGCGGACGTTCTGCAGCGTGGTCGCCGGATTGGGATCGGTCGAGATCAGCGGCGGCCCGCGAAAGGTCGTGCTGATCGACCCGCGCAACGCCAGCCAGTCGACCACCTCCCACTTGCCCGCAAATTTCGGGTTGAAGGTCGAGCCGATCCCGCCGCCATAGTCTTCGTACCGAGCGGCAGCCTGGAACGACAGCGAGTCAAACACCGGCAGGCTCAGTTCGGCAAAGCCCGCATAGACGCTGCCGGTGAGATCCACCGGCGTCGTGACGTTGTAGAAGGACAGCGGACCATTGCGGATCGCGCAGTTGGTCACGAGGAAATCGGGGGTGTTCAGGCACGGATTGGTCCTGGCGTCGCCGATCCCGTTGGCACGGTTCTCGTACCAGCTCTTGCGGTACTGGCCGCCCAGCGCCCATCCGATCTCGCCACCGGGCAGATTGATCCCCGTCTGACCGTTGAAGACCAGGTCGGCCACCAGCAGCCGGCTCCGGGCGTTGTAGCTGAAGGTCTGATAGAATGCGCCGGCGACGTCGTTCGAGTTGGCGACGGCGGGGTTGTATTGCGGGTTAACGCCGCCCTGCTGCGGGTTGAACGCGACGGCGGTGGAGAAGGGATTGAAATACTGGCAGGCTCCGACTCCGGGCGTGCCCTGGACACCCGCCCGCGCCGGATCGGAATCGCAGCCCGATCCGCCAAGCCCGATCAGCGCAAGCTGCAGGCGATTGGAGATGACGTCGTTGTTCGTCCGGTAGTTCTTGTTTTCCATGTAGGTGACGGTGAAATCATACCCGAAGGACGGGTTGAGGTTGCCGCGTAGCCCCCCGGAGATGCGGAAGGCGTCGATCTTGCGCTCGGCTTCGGCGCCGCCCGTGTCTCGGAACAGCGGATTGCCGCCGAGGAAGAACGGCCGGAACGACACGAGCTGGACGCCCGTCGTGCCGGCCGGGAACACGCCCGGATTGGCCGCGACATAGGACTGAAAGCCCGGATTGCTCGCGGGGACGAAGAAGCGGCCGGCCAGCGCCGGCACGCCCGTCGGATCGACCCCGGGGAGCTGTACCGGCGCCTGCGACGGGCTGGTGATGTAACGCGGCACTTCGGTGTGCGCGTAAAGCCCCTCGAGGTACAGGGTAGCCTTGTCACTGATCTCGTAGGAGAGGTCGCCGAAGACCTGGTAGCGATTCTCCTCCTCGACCAGATTGTCGAACTGGACGCTCTGCGAGTAGCAGACCGGTGTTGCGCCGCTGAAGCCGGGAAAGCCGTTCAACGACGCGCAATTGACGTCGCGGCGCGCCGGACCGATCGCTGCGTTGTTCGCGCCGAGTGGAATATAGGTGCCGGGATTGCCAATTGCGGTGTAACCGCCGTTCGGATTGTCTAGATAGCCCACGCGCACGAAGTCGCGGGTGTAGGCCTCCAGCTGCGCGCGATGCTGGTAGCCGGCGGAAAGGAACACGCGCAGATCACCGAACCGGCCGCCGTACGAGCCGGACAGAGTGAAATCGCCGTCCGAATCGCGGATGAACCGGTAGTCGGCGGCGAGTGCGAGACCGCGCTGATCGGTGCGGGTAATGAAGTTGACCACGCCAGCCACCGCGTCCGAACCGTACAGCGCGGCAGCGCCGTCCTTGAGCACCTCGACGCGGCTGATCGCCGCCGAGGGAATGAGGTTGGTGTCGACCACGCCGTTGGCGGTCGCGGCGACGGGATTGAAGCTGAGCCGGCGCCCGTTGAGGAGCACCAGCGTCCGCTCGGGACCGAGGGCGCGCAGGTTGATCGAGCCGCTGCCCTCCGATCCGCCGGAGCGCGAATCGAACTGGTTGGAGTCACCCAGCACGCCGCTCGAACTGGGCAGCGACTTGATCAGGTCGAGGGTGGAGGGCGTGCCCCGATTGGCGAGTTCCGCCTCGCCGATCACGTCCACGGGCAATGCGGCGTTTTCCGGTGTGCCGCGAATGAACGATCCGGTGACGACGATGTCGTTGCCGACCGTCTGCGCTGCGGGATCGGAAACCGGGGTGTCCGCCGCCTGCTCGCGATCCTGTTCGGCAGGCGTCTGCGGCAGGTCGGCCTGATTGCCGGCTGAGCGCGGCTGCGGCCCGGTCTGGGCATATAGCGGGGTCGCCGCAACCAGCGCCACCGTCGCGGCGGTGGATGCGAGCAGGATCCTGAAACGAGTGGGTCTCACGACCATGATGTCTCTCCCTTGGATGGCTCGGCTGAAGCGGAGCTCGAATTCGAGGTCCATCGTATCTGCCGCCGCTCGCAAAGGCATCCCGTCCAAACATGGTATCGCATACGTGATGAAGCCGCGCAATCGCCCGGAAACCCGCCGTTCCCGGGGCCGCCACCAAGGTTTCCCTCAATCACATCTGTGATGCTTACCGTCAGCGACGCCGGGTCGGCTTGCTCAACGCGATGGTCACGCGCATTCCCAAGGCAACAAAACAGTCGGAGCGGGGTGGATGGCGGAGGATATCAGGCAGCGGGCGAAGCTGTGGCCGAAGGGTCGCCTCTTCGAGGATTTCACGGTCGGCCAGAAGTTCGAACACCATTGGGGCCGCACCGTCGAGACCAGCGACACCCTGCTCTTCTCGACCCTTACCCTGGCGTTCAATCCGCTCTACTTCAACCGCGACTATGCCCGCGCCCACGGCCATCCGGACATCGTCGTCAACCCGCAGCTCCTCTTCAACATCGTGCTCGGCCTATCGGTCGAGGATTGTTCGGAAATCGGCGGGCCGTTCCTTGGCGTGTTCGAGCTGACCTACCATCGGCCGGTCTATCCCGGCACGACCATCCGTGCGACCAGCGAGACAATCGAGGCGCGCGTGTCCGGCAGCAACCCGGCCAACGGCATCGTCACCTGGAACAGCGCCGGGATCGACGAGGAGGGCGCCGCCGTCGTCAGCTTTCGCCGATCCAACCTGGTCCGCCGCCGCCAGATCGAAGGAGCGCAATGATGCAGCGCCTGTCCGCCCTGACCGGGCAACACAATTACTTCGAGGACTTTGAAGTCGGACTCGCCATTCGCCACGCGCGCGGCAAGACCGTCACCAACCTGGACAATGTGCTCATCACCAACATGGTGATGAACACCGCGCAGGGTCATTTCAATGAAGACGCCATGTCGAAGAGTGGCGGGCCCTTCGGCAACGGCAAGATCATCAGCTATGGCGGGGTCAACTTCTCGATGGTGCTGGGCCTCGCGGCACAGGATTGCTGCGAAAACGCGCTCGCCGAACTCGGGCTGGACAACGTCAAGCTGATGCGTCCGGTGACGCACGGCGACACATTGTATGCGTTCAGCGAGGTGCTGGAACGCAGCGACGCTGACCGCGAGGATGCGGGGCTGATCCGCTTCCGCCACTATGGCTTCAACCAACATGACGAGCAGGTCGCACAGGTCGACCGGCTGGTGCTGATGAAGCGGAAGAGCCATTGGGGCGATCGGTGAGCGGCGCACTCAGCGACATCCGGATCATCGATCTGACCCAGATGCTGGCGGGCCCCTATGGCACGATGGTACTCGCCGATCATGGTGCCCTGGTCATCAAGGTCGAGTCGCCGCAGGGCGACATGACGCGGGGACCGAACGGGTCCGGGGGTCAGCAGCGGGAACTGGGCGGCTATTTCCAGAGCATCGACCGCAACAAGGAAAGCATCGTTCTCGACCTCAAGAGCGAGGGCGGGCGCGAAGCATTGAAGATGCTGGTGCGCGACGCCGACGCGATCACCGAGAATTTCCGCACCGGCGTGATGGACCGGCTGGGCCTGGGCTATGAGGTATTGCGGGAGATCAATCCCCGGCTCGTCTATGGCTGCCTGCGCGGGTTCGGCGACCCGCGCACGGGCAAGTCACCATACCAGCAATGGCCCGCCTTCGACGTCGTCGCGCAGGCGATGGGCGGCATCATGGCCATCACGGGTCCCGATGCCGGTACGCCGACCAAGGTAGGACCGGGCGTTGGCGACATCGTCCCCGGACTGATGCTCGGCTTCGGCGTGCTGGCGGCGGTCCACCATGCGCGCCGGACGGGCGTCGGCCAGTTCGTCGACGTGGCGATGGCGGATTCGGTGCTGGCGGTATGCGAGCGGATGATCTGGCAGCACTCGACCGAGGATGTCGTCCCAGGACCGGAGGGCAACCACCATCCCTTCCTCTGCCCGTTCGGCATGTTCCCAGCCGCCGACGGCCACATCACCATCGCCGCGCAGCAGGACGCGTTCTTTTCCGTACTGACGGAGGCGCTGGACGCGGGCCACCTCCTGACCGACCCACGCTTCGCGACCCGACCGCAGCGCACCGCGAACCGTCACGCGCTGATCCCGGCGCTGGGCGAGGCGACGCGACGCTTCACCAAGGCCGAGCTGATGCAGCGGCTGGGGGGACATATTCCCTTCGGTCCGGTGATGAACATTGCGGAGATCGAGCAGGACCCGCATTTCATCGCCCGCGAGATGATCGTGCCGGTCGAGGAGCCCGGCCACAGCCCGCTTCGCATCGCCGGCGTGCCGATCAAGATGACGGAAACACCGGGTGGCGTTCGCACGCGCGCGCCGTTCCTGGGCGAACACACCCGCCAGCGCCTTGCCGAAGCCGGTCTCTCCTCCGAAGAAATCCAGATGCTCATCGACCGCCGCGAGGCGGCCGCCCATGAAAGGACCCCCGCATGAACCGTCCCGCGCGCGCGCGTCGCTCCCAGCTTTCCGTCCCCGGCTCCAGCGAGAAGATGCTCGCCAAGGGCGCGCAATCGCTAGCGGATCACGTCTTTTGCGACTTGGAAGATGCGGTCGCGCCATCAGTAAAAGTCGAGGCGCGGCAGAAGATCGTCCACGCGCTCAACAATCTCGACTGGGGCAAGAAGACCCGCTGCGTCCGCATCAACGACGTCACTACCGAATGGTGTCACGGCGACATCATCGAGATCGTCGAGGGCGCGGGCACCAACCTCGACACGATCATGCTGACCAAGCCCTACACGGCCGCCGACGTCCTGTTCCTCGATCGCATGCTGACGCAGCTCGAAAAGCGGCTGAAGCTCGACCGTCAGATCGGCATCGAGGTGCTGATCGAAGAGGTGCAGGCGCTGCAGAATGTGGAGGAGATCGCGAGCTGTTCGCCACGAATGGAATGCCTGATCTTCGGCATGGGGGACTATTCGGGGTCACAGGGGATCGACACCAAGGCGATCGGGTCAAGCGACGGCTACCCCGGCGACATCTTCCACTATGCCCGGTGGCGCATCACCATGGCCGCGCGCTCGGCGGGGATCGATGCGGTCGACGGCCCCTTCGCCAACTTTCGCGACGACGAAGGCTTCCGCCGCGAGGCGACCCGCTCGCGAGCGTTGGGAATGGTCGGCAAATGGGCGATCCACCCCTCGCAGATCGAGCCTGCACTAGACGTATTCAGCCCCAGCCAAGCCGATGTCGATCGCGCACGGCGCCAGGAAGCCGCCTATCTGGAAGCCGAGTCGCGTGGGCTCGGTGCGGTACAGGTGGACGGCGTGATGATCGACGTGGCCGTATTGCGCCTGACGCGCAACACGCTCAGAAAAGCCGAACTCTACGGAATGTAACGGTGATACGCTCGGTCAAATCGGCAGAACGCACGTTGGCGCTGTTCGAGCTCTTCTCGATGCGTCAGCGGCCGCTGACCGTCGGGCGGATCGCGGCCGAACTCGGGATACCGCAGGCCAGCGCCTCCATGCTGCTGACGAACCTGCGCGAACTGGGCTACATGAACTACGATCGCGCGGCCCGGACCTATTCGCCCACGATCCGCGTCGCGCTGCTGGGTAGCTGGATCAACCATCAATTCGACGATGCCGGTTCGCTTACCACCAGGCTGACCGAGTTGCAGGAACATGTCGACGAAACAGTCTTCGTCGGCATCCAGAACGGTACGCACGCACAATATATCCTGGTCATCTTTCGCGACAAGGTTCGCGCAATGCAGATCCGTTCGGGAGTCCTGAAGCTGATGACCGTATCGGCCATGGGCCGGGCGTTGCTATCGCTGAAGTCGGACGAGGAGGTGCTTCGCCATGTCCATCGCTGCAACGCAGAAGCGACGGAAGCGCGGTTGCGCGTCGTGCCGAGCGAGTTCCTGGCGCTGATCGAGCAGGTGCGCCAGCGCGGTTACGCGCAAACGCGCGGCGATGTGACGCCCAGCTTCGGCGCGATCGCCATTACCGTGCCCGCACCGGTCGGGCTGATGCCGATGGCGATTGGCGTCGGGGTACCGGTGGAGCGGATCGAGGCGGCGCGCCCGACCATCATCGCCGCGCTCTTCGAGCTACAAAAGAGCTTTGCCGCCTTCACTGCCGCCAACCCGGCCGGCGGCGAAGCCGAATATCGCGCGATCACTCAGCAAGCGCGATCAGCGGCCTGACGCTGGACGCCGTGTCCAGCGCCCGGCAATGTGCGACCAGCGCCGCCGCGCGCTGCGCGCCGAGTACCGGATCGACCAAGGAGTGGAACTTGGCAATTAGCAGGGTCCATTGTGCCTCGACGTCCTCCGCCGGCACCGCGCAATCCGCTTCCTCGCGCAACACCCGTCCATCGGCGAGCCGTACCGTCACCTCTGACAGCGTCGCGCTTCTGGCCTTCCGGCCAGTCACCACGACGCGGTCGCGCAGCGCCATCAAATCGGTGCGCGCCGCGGTGGCGTCGGTAAAGAGCAGGTCGTCCGCCGTGTTCTCCCCCATCAGCGCCATCGCGGTGGTCATGGTTAGCGAGAATTTGCATTCGAGCCCCGTGGCGGGTGCCGGAATCGCGCAGACGCGCAGGTGACCGGGGTCGACGCCGACCTCCACCGCTACGATCTGGTCGGGCCCGAATGCTTGGCGGCGGCGCAGAACATCCGCGGCGTTGATCGCGGAATGGGTCAGGTAGCAGGCGGCATGGTATTTGAAGAGCGTTTCGCGGACCCAGTGACCGCGCGGCGGCGGTGCGAGCGCCGCTTCCGGATTGAGCGCGTCCGACTGGGTCGTCCCGAAGCCCTGCTCGGTCGCAAGGATGTCGAGATGACTGGTGAAGCCCCGGGCCGCAAGACGCGCGGCGAGCAGGCCGTTGGCCGCCGCCTTGCCGGCGTGAAGCGGCTTGCACATCGTGCCGAACACCGCCTTCAGCCCCGCCGCCTGTGTACCGGCGATGCCGAAGGCGCGGATCGTGGCCTCCTGGTCCAGGCCGAGCATGCGCCCCGCAGAGGCGGCGGCGCCAAACGTGCCGTAGGTCGCGGTGCCGTGAAAGCCGCGCTGGTAGTGCGACGGACCCAGCAGCCGGGCGACGCGCACCTCCGCATCGACGCCGGCGATGAACGCGGTCAGGACGTCGCGTCCGGATCGATCGAACGCCTCACCCAGCGCCAGCACGACAGGCGCGACCGGCACCGTCGGGTGTCCCATACTCGTGATGACATCATCATAATCCAGCGCGTGACCCATCGCACCGTTCACCAGCACCGCCTGCGACAGGGGTGCGCGCGCACTGCGAGCGATCAGCGTGCAGACACCCGCCCCTGCCTCTTCCGCAGCGATAGCGGCGAGTTGGTCGACCAGTGGCTCGGCGTGAGCGGCAATGGAGACGCCGAGCCAGTCCAGCAGGCACTGCTTGGCGACCTCGGCTACGTCCGGCGTCACATCGGTCCACCCAATCGCAACGACGTCGCGGACTAGGTCTGACGTAATGCTCACAGGTCTTGCGGCTCCGGCGCGGCTAAGTTTTTTTGTCATGGCGGAAGCGTCAATTTTGTCGGCTGACAACGCAAGACACCAATCACAATATCACGGGTGTGATACTGCGGTCACGCGCTTCGATAGAACCCCCTCGGCTCGAACTGTTCTCACATAGGTGCCGCTGTCAGAACCGGCGGGCACCAAGTCGTGTCATCTGTGCCTTGCCCATTGCTTGATTAGCAAACAATCTCGCTGCAGATGCGAGAACCACGATGCGTCGCTGATTGCCGGACCTGTCGCTGCCTTCGCCATGCGCTGCTGATCGTCCGCGCGGTATAGTTCGCCACCTCCGCATTGCTGCTGTGTTGACTTGCCGACTTCATGCCTCGATGGCTGACGCCAAGCTTCACGGGCCGGCGCATGCCTTGCGCAGGCTGGCCGCCGTACATTGCGGCAGGCCGACGGCGTCCCACTGATCGCGCGGAGGGCAGGTCCGCCGCCTTCAAACCTCTTGGCGCTGACGGTGCCTTTTCAGTGCGCGGAGGGTGCCAGCGCATCGTCAGGCTGGAGGGTGGCAGGATAGTCAGTTGCGCTCGCTCAGAGGACATGGTCTGACATTCCCGCCCCACATCGCACGAACCAGCTGCATGCGCCCCGACCGGCATTGCCCTCGGCACCTGCGCGGGCATAGAATACATCGATGATCGCAGGACTTATTCGCCGTCTTTCAGCGACCATCGCACTCCGGCGGCGCTAGTACCTGATGTGGACCGCTGCTTGAGCTCCAATCCCGTCGCAGGATCGGTCGAGGTGCTCATCGCCACTTACAATTGGCGAGCGCTTCCTGCGTCCCCTACTCGACTCTTTGCTCGCGCAAGAGTTTGCATGGTTCACGATCGTGGTCCGAGACGACTGCTCCGACGATGCTACCCTGACCATCGTGAGGGAGTACGCGGCGCGGCATCCGGGTCGTATCGTGCTCCTTCCCTCGCCGACCTGCACGGCTGGTGCCGCCTCCAACTTTGCGGCGCTAATTGCTGCAGCGAATGCGGATTTCATCTTCCTGTGTGATCAGGACGACATATGGCTCCCGGGAAAGATGGCGACGAGCTTCGCGGCCATGGGGGACCTTGTCCGAACCTGGGGCCATGATCACCCGCTGCTGGTGCATACCGACCTGGCGGTCGTCGGCCCGGACCTGCAGCCGCTCTCGGACTCGCTTCACCGCTACGCGCGTTTTGATCCGGAACGACATGCCTTGAGCGACCTGCTGCTGGGTAATGTGGTTACCGGCTGCACCATCGTGGCTAACCGCTCGCTCTATGCCAATGCGCGCCCGATCCCTGCGGAAGCGGGTATGTATGACCATTGGCTCGGGCAGGTCGCGACCGCGCTCGGGGAGATTCGGCTGATCCCCGAGGCGACCGTCCTCTACCGTCAGCACGGACGCAACGTCGTCGGCGTGCGACCGGCCGGGTTCGTGCGCTTTGTGCTGAGCGTACAGCGAACGATCTTCAGCGACGCGACCTTTCGCGTGCTGTGCGCTTATTGCGATCAGGCGGACATCTTGCGTGTGAGATACGGGGCACGCCTGACGCCTCGCCAGCTCGCGCAGGTGTCGGCGCTTGCCGAAGTGTGGACGCTTCCTCGTCGAAAGCGCTTCGTGAAGTTGTGGAAGGCGGGTCTTCGCAAACCGCGATTTGCCGGAAACATCGCGTTGTTCCTGTTGATGCTCAGGCGTCGGGATCAGCCGAAAGCAACGCAAGGATCGTCCCTGCCCGGACCCTCCTCGCCCCGTCGGAGCGGATAGGATCATCGCAGCGCGGCCCCTGGTCTCCGTCGTCATCCCCGCCTGCAATGCGGAAGTGACGCTGGAGGCCACGCTTTGGTCGGCGCTGCGGCAGACCTACCCTGCGTTCGAGGTCGTGATCGTCGATGACGGCTCGACGGATCGCACCGCCCAAATCGCGCGCCGGTTCTGCGCGGACGATCGCCGGGTGCGGATGCTGTCAGGTCCCAACGGTGGCGTGAGTGCCGCGCGCAACCGGGGTATCGCCAGCGCCGACGGGGTGTTCGT
This sequence comes from Sphingomonas bacterium, assembly GCF_028292945.1. Lineage (GTDB taxonomy): Bacteria > Pseudomonadota > Alphaproteobacteria > Sphingomonadales > Sphingomonadaceae > Sphingomonas. The sequence goes on from NZ_JAQGLJ010000120.1 coordinate 60,103, forward strand.
CGCGTTCCTCGATGCCGACGACCTGTGGCACCCGGAGAAACTCGAGAAACAGGTCGCCGAGGCAGTCACGATCGAGAAGCTGGGCTTCGTCTATTGCTTCCACTCCAGGATCGGACCGGCGGGCGAGCAGCTGGAACGGCCGGCGGAGTTCCGCCTGGAGGGGCGAATATTCTGGCCGCATCTGTACTGGAACGTCGTCGGCTGCGGCAGCATCATCCTCGCGCCCAGGGCTGCGTTGCTGGAAGTGGGTGGCTTCGACGAGAGGCCCGAGGTTCAGGGTTGCGAGGATTACCTGCTCCAGCTGCAACTGGCGGCGCGCTACACGGTCGGGTGCGTGCCCGAACCGCTCGTCTCCTACCGGGTCGGCTCGCAGTCGCTCTCGTACGATCGCGAGCGGATGTATCGCGCCTGGCGCGCGGTTCTGCGAACCCTGCGGGCGTCCGGAACGATGCCGCGCACCAGCGTGGCATCGTGGACCCGCGGTCGCGCCTGCTGGGGACTGGCGATCGAGTGCCTGCGTCGTCGGGAATTGTACGGGGCCGTGAGCTTCTTCGCGGAAGCCGTTCGCACCGACCCGCTACGAACCTGTCTGAACGGCGCGCGGGTAGTGGCCCGGACGTTGCGGCCAGGTCCGCGGCGCGCCGGCGAGCAGGTGTGTTACGAACTCGACCGGCGACGGATGGCGAAGCTGGCGAGGCGGCCTCCTCCGGCCGTCGACGCGGACATCAGGTGAGCTTGCGACGCCGTTCGATGGCGTCGGCCGAGTGCGACCGGCTGCTCCACTGATAGGGAATCGCGTCGGTATCCTGCGGCAGCCGATAATGGTCGGGGTTCGCGTAATCATAGGCACTGGATGAGAAGTTGATCACGAGCGCATCGACCGGCGCCAGGTTCTGGAGACCATGCCACACACCCGGCGGCAGCACGACGAAGGTCGGGCGATGATCACCGATACGATACTCGCTCACCCGGCCATAGGTCGCGCTGTCCTCGCGACCGTCATAGGCGACCAGCTTGACCAGGCCCTGGTTGACGAACAGGCGATCGAAATTGTCGGCGTGACAGCTCCAGGCGCCGATCGCGCCCGGAAACAGACGTGACTGATAGGCGTGCACCACCGGCAGGCCGGTGGGGTCCCAATCGGGTCGGTACAGTTCGGTGATGATGCCATGGTCGCGGGGGACGTGGAGTATCTCGCGCACGCAGAGCCCCGCGATCGGCTCCTGCAGCATCTGCCACTCCGCCGTGTTCAGCGGTCCGTCCTTGACTGCCCCTTCGATCACGTCGCCTGCTCCTTCGTGGTGCTCGCCTGCGACCTGACTGCGACGTAGCCAGCCTCGTTGTCCAGCCCGCATACGGTCCGCACTGTCGCCGCCGGATCATGTCCGGCCGCGCTCACTCCCCGCCCGGCGGCGGCGCTCCCTTGAATCGTCGGCGGCGTTCGAAAAAGAGCTGCTGCCGGCGGCGCGCGTCGCGGGGCAGCAGGCGTCTGACCGCACCCCGGACGGTTCGGCTCGCCAGCTCGGCCAGCAGCGCGCGATAGGGCTTCACCCGTGGACGCGCCTTTTCGGTCATCAACGTCCCCGCGAGCTCGACCGCCTCGAAATCCGCCTCCCGCGCGATCCGCGCCGACCATGCCGCCTGCTCGTGGCAGGGCTTTTCGCGATACACGTCGCGCCGCGCGGCGGCGGGGAACTTGACCACCGTCAGCCTCGGCACCGGCTGCATGCGCGCGCCGTGAGCGTGCAGCCGTGCCCAGATCTCGGTATCCGGGTCGCAGTCCAGTTCCCGATAGTCGCGCCAGCCACCGGCACGGTCGCTCAACGCTTTCCGATGCACCACCGAGCTCGGCGGCAGCCACATACCGGGCCTGAACGCGGCGACGGCATGGGCGCCGTCCAGTTCCGGGTCGGTCGGCGCGACCATGCGCGCGATGCCCCAGGCGAGGTCGGCGCCACCGTCGATCGCCGCGACGAGCACCGAAAGGTGATGGGGAAGCCAGAGGTCGTCATGACCCAGATAGGCGATCAGCGCGCCGCGCGCCTGCCGCAGCCCCTCGTTGTTCGGTCCGGCCTGATGCCCGTGACGTTCCGCGAGGTTGATCCAGCGCACCCTTGGATCGCCGAAGGCGCGGACTTCCTGTTCCGATCCATCGGTGCACGCATCGCCGACGACGAGAAGCTCGAAATCGGAATAGTCCTGCCGGAGAACGCTGCCGATGGAATATGGCAGGAAGCTGCTCCAGTTCCACGTCGCCATGATGACGCTCACCCGTGGCGGCGCGTTGGGGGAGACTGCGTTCACCTGTGTGGCCTTGCGGGCTGCGCCGCTCAATGCAACCTCGGTGATGCTTGCCGATGGCCGCGGGCGGCGGGTCATCTCGACGAGGAAGGCCAATGAGCGAGAACAAGCCAGATACCGCAGCCGTCTCGCTTGATCCGGCGGACGACGCGCCGGAGTGCACGAGATGTTCGACACCGCCGAGGTCTCGGTCGCCGGAAGGGTGATCCGCCCGGCGACGGGCTATCTCGGCCCGAACGGCGTCGTGCGCGGCCGCCCACCCGTGCGCGGGCACGCGAAGCGTCAGGTGACGCTGCGGCTGGACCCGGACGTGCTCGACCGCTTCCGCGAGGGCGGGCCGGGGTGGCAGGGGCAGATTAACGAAGCGCTGCGGAAGGCGGTGGGGTTGTAGGTGCGCAAGTCGGTAGGAATCGACGTTCCACTTTAATATGCTATGTTTAATGATAATCACCGGCATATCAGGTGATCCGGATAGTCAAAAGGATGGCGCGTGCTCGACGGTCTAACCTTACGTAATTTTCGGGCGTTCAAGT
>NZ_JAQGLJ010000020.1 GCF_028292945.1 Sphingomonas bacterium
CGGGGACGAGTTCGGGCGAAATCTCCTGCGCCAGGATGGCGTCGAGGACTGCATCGGTAGCTACGTCATACTGGTCGGTGCGGATGCACCAGCGGATCAGGAACTGGATCAGCGTCTTGGGCACGCCCGCGTTGACCCCGTAGTGGCTCATGTGATCGCCGACACCATAGGTGCACCATCCAAGCGCAAGCTCGGACAGATCGCCGGTCCCCAGCACCAGGCCGCCACGCTGGTTGGCGAGGCGGAACAGGTAATCGGTGCGCAGTCCGGCCTGGACATTCTCGAAGGTGATGTCGTGGACCGGCTCGCCGCGTGCGAACGGATGGCCGATCGTCTCCAGCATCGTCCGCGCGGTGGAGCGGATGTCGATCTCCTCGCCCGTAACGCCGAGCGCCCGCATCAGGGCCCAAGCGTTCGCCTTTGTGCCGTCGCTGGTGGCGAAGCCGGGCATGGTGAAGCCGAGGATGTCGGTGCGGGGCTTGCCCAGCCGGTCCATCGCTTTGGCCGCGACGATTAGCGCGTGGGTCGAGTCGAGGCCGCCAGAGACGCCGATCACGAGCTTGTCGACACCGGTCGCGCGGAGCCGCTTGGCAAGGGCTTCGACCTGGATGTTGTAGGCTTCGTAGCAGTCGGCATCCAGCTTCTCGGGCGTGTTCGGCACGAAAGGGAAGCGGCGGATGGCCCTGCGCAGCCCGGTGTCCGCAAGGCTCGGCTGGTGCTCGAACGCAATGCGGCGGAAGCGCAGCTCGGGATGACCCGTGACGATCGCCGCGTCGTTGAAGGTGCCCATCCGCAGACGTTCCTGCGCGAGGCGCTCCACATCGACGTCCGCCACCACGAAGTTGCCGCTGGTGAACCGCTCCGACTCGGCGAGCTGTTCGCCCAGTTCATGGATCAGCCCCTGGCCGTCCCAGGCGAGGTCGGTGGTGCTCTCGCCCGGACCGGCGGCGGAATACACATAGGCGCACACCGCGCGCGCCGACTGCGCCGCGCACAGCATCGCGCGCTCGCGCGCCTTGCCGATTACGATGTTCGAAGCGCTGAGATTGGCGCAGATCAGCGCGCCGGCGAGCGCACCCGCAGTCGAAGGCGGGGTGGGCGCCCAATAATCCTCACAGATTTCGGCATGGAAGACGAAGCCCGGCAGATCGGAGGCGGCGAAGATCAGGTCGGTGCCGAACGGAGCCTGCTGGCCGGCAATGTCGATTGACAGGCCGGTCAGCCCGGCACCCGACGCGAACCAGCGCTTTTCATAATATTCACGGTAGTTGGGGAGGAAGGTCTTCGGGACGACGCCCAGCACCTTGCCGCGCGAGATTGCGACGGCGCAATTGTAGAGGCGTCCGTTGCGGGGAAGGGCGGCACCCACGAGCAGTACGGGCGCGAGGTCCGCGCTGGCTTCGACGACCCGGGCGATCGACCCGACCGTGGCAAGATGCTGCGCGGTCTGGAGATGCAGGTCGTCGATCGCGTAGCTGGTGAGGCTGAGCTCGGGAAAGACGAGCAAGTCCACGCCTTCGCGGCCCGCTTCCCGCGCCAGCGCGACCGCGGCGTCGGCATTGAAGAGTGCATCGCCGACACTGGCTGCGGGCGTGGCGGCGGCGACGCGGATCATGCCGTGGGTGTGGATCGAGTGGAAGGGGTGGGTCATGCGGTTCGGGGTCCAGCTATGGCGATCGGGTCATTGCCGGGTCGTGGCAAATCGGAACTTCCGCAACTTCCGCCCATATGCGGGGTGAGCCGCCGCTCCCCTCGGCAGACGGGCTGGAAGTTCCGCTGGGAACAGAAGTTACCCGCGCTGCGGAAGTTCCGGGAAGTTTGGATGGGAGGACGGGCACGCGACATTTTGCGGGATTACGCCGGGGTGCCTTGTGTAGGACAGCGCTTTTTCTGTCGGTCATGCTGAACTCGTTTCAGCATCCACGCGCGTCAGCTTAATCAGCTCGGCCAGCGTGGGTAAGTACACGCACCGATGCTGAAACAAGTTCAGCATGATGAGGTTAGTCATGATCCTGTACGGCATCCGTAATTGCGACACGGTGAAGAAGGCGCGGGGATGGCTCGATGCGCGGGGCGTCGCTTACGTTTTCCACGACTACAAGACCGCGGGGGTCGATGGGGAAGAGCTCGACCGTTGGGTGGCTCGGCTTGGTTGGGAGGCGCTGCTCAACCGGACGGGCACGACGTTTCGCAAGCTGCCCGACGCTGAGAAAACGGACCTCGACGTGCCCCGGTCGACCGCGCTGATGCTCGCGCACCCGTCCGCGATCAGGCGGCCGGTGCTGGCCGATGGCGAGACGCTGCTGGTCGGGTTCGCGCCCGACGTATGGGCGGCCGCGCTCGGCTGACGCTTGCGATTGTCCCTGTGTGGGCGCAGTCTGCGCTTAGGGGGAGAACTGAAATGACCGCAAAGAGGAAGCCGCCGCTGTGGTTCTGGATCGCCGGCGTGGCGTTGTTGCTTTGGGGTGTATCCGGCGTGGCCGCCTTTTACATGAGCTTTCACCTCACGCCGCAGGCGCTGGCGGCGTTGAGCGACTATGACCGCAAGCTCCACACCGATCGCGCGACCTGGTTTATCCTGGTCTATGGCGTGGCGGTGTGGGCCGGTCTGCTCGGTGCCCTACTCCTACTGTTCCGCCGCCGCCTCGCGCCGCCGCTCCTTGTCGCTTCGCTGGTCGCGGTGATCGTGATGTTCGGGTGGATGTTCCTCGCGACGGACATCATCGCGGTAAAGGGCGTGGTCACCGCGATGGGCTTTCCCATCGTCATCGTCGTGATCGGCACCTTTGCGATCTGGCTGGGGCAGCGCGCTGCCGAGCGGGGGTGGATCGTCTGACGCCGCGCGCCTAAGCTTGCGGGCATGTCCACCACCTTCACCATCGACACCTCCACCAGCCGCGCGACGCCGGTCGCCGCACCGATGAAGCGGCTGACGATTCCCGCCGTTCGGCGACGCAAGGCGGAGATCGCAGGCGGCACGGGTACGCCGCTGGTGATGCTGACCGCTTATACCGTGCGCACGGCGCAGCTCCTCGATCCGCACTGCGACCTGCTGCTGGTCGGCGACAGCCTGGGGCAGGTGATCTACGGACTCCCGTCGACGGTGCCCGTGACGCTGGAGATGATGGCGGCGCACGGCGCGGCGGTGGTGCGCGGCAGTTTCCATGCCGCCGTGGTTATCGACATGCCGTTCGGCAGCTACGAGGGGTCGCCCGAACGGGCATTCGCCAGTGCCGCACGGCTGATGAAGGAGACCGGCGCGGCGGCAGTGAAGATGGAGGGCGGCGCGGTCATGGCCCCCACAGTTCGCTTCCTCTCCGAACGCGGCATCCCCGTAATGGGGCATGTCGGATTGACGCCACAGGCGGTCAACACGCTCGGCGGATACGGTGCCCGCGGTCGCAGCCACGAGGAAGCGTCGAAGATCATCGACGATGCTTGCGCGATCTCGCAAGCGGGCGCGTTCGCGATCGTCGTCGAGGGCGTGGTCGAACCGATCGCGGTCGAGATCACGCGCACGATCGACTGCCCGACCATCGGCATCGGCGCATCGGCCCATTGCGACGGGCAGGTGCTGGTTTCGGCAGCTACGAGGGGTCGCCCGAACGGGCATTCGCCAGTGCCGCACGGCTGATGAAGGAGACCGGCGCGGCGGCAGTGAAGATGGAGGGCGGCGCGGTCATGGCCCCCACAGTT
>NZ_JAQGLJ010000075.1 GCF_028292945.1 Sphingomonas bacterium
GCCCGTGCGCTGCTCGCGCCGGGCACTGCCTAACGGAGATGAGGCGCGGTCTGTCGCTGGTTTTCGGCTTCGAGGGCTGCGTCATCGCATCCGGCGGTGCAGCCTGGACTCAGAACAACCGTCCAGAACCGTGACCGCTTACAGATCCTCCGGTGGCGGGGGCGGCGATGTCACGTCGAGTTCGCTCGTTCGGGGTTTGGTGCGTCTCGCGGCGCGTCGGCTGAGCCAGGGGAAGCACAGCAGGATCACGGTCGGCCAGAGCATGGTGAGCCATAAGTCATGCCACGCCGACGACCAGTTGCCTTCGCTGGTGCTGTAGGCGGTCTGGAACACGTCAAAAATCTCGTTCGCGCTCTCGATCGTCAGTGTGACCAGCCAAGGCCGCCAGTCCCAGGGTGCCCGACGCAAGGCGAGTGCCGCGACCGTCAGCAACAGGAGGCCGACCTGAACGTGGAGCATGTCGTCCGGCACCTTGAGGTACAGCGAAAGCCAGCTTTTCCAGTAGATCCAATCGAACCCGGCCGCCTGCGGGGCGATGTCCCAGGTGTTCAGCGTGACGATCGACATCGGCAGTCAGGATCCATCGGCAGGGCGACGCTGCGGAAGCGCCACGAAAGGAGGTCGACAAGGAGCAGGCGCCCCGCCGGATCATCGCCGAACGGCACGATCGCGCGGATCGCCTCTAGAGCGGCCATGCTGCCAAGGACACCGGTGACGGGACCGAGCACGCCTGCTTCGGCGCAGCTCGCTTCGGCGTCGCCGGGAGCATCCCCGACGAAGCAGCGATAGCAGGGCTTGTCTGCCTCCCAGCCGCGATAGACGCCAAGCTGCCCCTCGAACTGACCGACAGCGGCCGAAACGAGCGGGATGCGCAGCGCGAGAGCAGCATCGGCGGCGGCGAGGCGGGTAGCGAAATTATCGCACCCGTCGACGATCACGTCCGCACCGCTCAGCAGCGTGGCGGCGTTGTTCGCATCCAACCGGGCTTGGCGCGGCTCGATGTTGCTCAGCGGGTTGAGCCGCCGCGCCGCGTGCATGGCGGCCGTCGCCTTCGGGTGACCCTGCTCGGCGGTCGCGAACAGCGTCTGACGTTGCAGGTTGGACAGGTCGACGGCGTCATCATCGATGATGATCAATCGCCCAATTCCAGCACCTGCCAGATACTGGATAGCGGGCGAGCCGATCCCGCCGGCGCCGATCACCGCAACGGTTGCGGCCTTCAACCGTGCCTGCCCCGCGCCGCCGATCTCCTTCAGGATGATCTGACGCGCGTAGCGATCGAGCTCCTCGTCGGAGAGCATCAGACGCCTGTGGAGCCGAACCCGCCGCTCCCGCGCGCCGTGGTGCCCAGCTCGGCGACCTCGATCAGCTCGGCGTGGGTCACGGCAGCAGGCACCAACTGCGCGATGCGGTCGCCGCGTGCGATCGGGAACGGTTCGCTACCGAGATTGGCGAGGATGACCTTCACCTCGCCGCGATAGTCGCTGTCGATCGTGCCGGGACTGTTGAGGCAGGTGATGCCGTGCTTGAGCGCAAGGCCGGAGCGGGGGCGGACCTGCACTTCGTAGCCATTCGGGATGGCGAGCGCAAAGCCCGTGGCGACGGCGTGACGCGCGCCGGGGGCGAGCACCAGATCTTCCGCCGCGACGACGTCCATGCCCGCCGCGCCGGGCGTGGCGTAGGCGGGTGCGGGGAGGCCTTCGCCGTGTGGAAGGCGCTTTATTCGGAGGTGCAGCGGATCAGTCATGAGGTTCGAAGTTCAACGGAAGTTCACCCTAAGCATCGGCCGAGTGGGTCAGCATCACTGACCCAATCCGGTCGATGAGGGTTCGTGCCACCGCCAGCTTGCTCTGACGCGCCCAGCTTTCCACGCCGTTGGCGGTGATGAGGTGAACGGTGTTCGCCTCGCCGCCGAACACGTCACCCGACACGTCGTTGGCGACGAGCCAATCGCAGCGTTTGCGCGCGCGCTTGGCGACCGCGTGTTCGATCACCTGCTCGGTCTCGGCGGCAAAGCCGATCAGCAATCGTGGGCGTTGCGGGGAATGGGCGAGGGTGGCGAGGATGTCGGGATTCTCGACCAGGGTGAGCGTCGGCGTCGCGCCAAATCCTTCTGGGCCCTTCTTGACCTTCTGCGGCGCCGCCTCGACACGCCAGTCGGCGACGGCGGCGACCATGATCGCCACGTCCGCGGGCAGCGCGGCCTCGACGGCGGCGGCCATGTCGCGCGCACTCTCCACGTCGACGCGATCCACGCCCAGCGGCGTGGCCAGCGACACCGGCCCGGCTACCAGCGTCACGCGCGCGCCGGCTGCGGCTGCGGCTGCCGCGATCGCGAAGCCCTGGCGACCCGACGAGCGGTTGGCGATATAGCGGACGGGGTCGATCGGCTCGTGCGTCGGACCGGCGGTGACGAGGACGTGCTTGCCGGCGAGCGTTCCCATCCTGCTTGCAGGAGGGGTGAGGGGTGGGGACGTTCGTGGGTCTGGCAGGCCCACCCCCGGCGCCTCCCGCGAGCGGGAGGGGAGAAGCGCCGCCTCGATCGCAGCGGCGATAGCGGCGGGTTCGGGGAGGCGACCAGGGCCGTATTCGCCGCAGGCCATCGCGCCTTCGTCCGGTTCCAGCACCGTCAAACCATCGGCGCGGAGTTGCGCGACGCTGCGCCGCGTCGCGGGATGCTGCCACATGCGGACGTTCATGGCCGGCGCAACCAGCACCGGCTTATCCGTCGCGAGCAGCACGGTGGTGGCGAGATCGTGCGCACGGCCCGCCGCCATGTTCGCCAGCAGGTCGGCCGTGGCGGGGGCGACAACAAGGAGGTCGGCCTGGCGGCTGAGCTGAATATGGCCCATCTCGGCCTCGTCCTTCAGGTCCCACAGCGAGGTATAGACCTGATCCTCGCTGAGCGCCGCCAGCGTCATCGGCGTAATGAAATGGGCGCCGCCCTCGGTCAGCACGCAGCGCACGCCATGGCCGGCGCGGCGGAGCAGGCGGATGAGCTCGCACGCCTTGTAGGCCGCGATGCCGCCGCCGACGATGAGCAGGACCTGCTTCATGAGCCGACCCGTCGCACGACGATGCGCCGCGTGTCGAGCGCGGCGGCGAACAGGTCGCGCAAGCCATCGGGCACGAAGGCCAAGCCTATGAGCAGGATCGGCGCCGTCAGCAGTCCCCAGTAAAATGTATCGAGGCGGCCTGCGAGGCCAAGCAGCAGCGCATAAGCGGCGAGTGTCACGGCGCTGCGGGTGGCGATCGGATCGCGCCAAGCGGTCCAGCCCGCCAGGGCGAGCGCGATCAGCGGCCCGGCGACGGCGAGCGGCACCAGCACGAGCGCCGTCGATGCGTGCCAGGTGCGCACCACGAATCCGGGGCCGAGCAGGCCCGCCCAGCCGGGCGACGCCGGATCGAGCGGCCCGACCACCTGCAAGACCGCCCAGGCATGCGCCGCGATCACCAGCGCGAGCGCGGCGAGCGCTGCGACCCAGCCAAGTGCCTCGCGTCGCGCCCCGTCACGCCAGGCGAGAGCAAGCATGACGAGGAGGTAGAGCGCGGCCGTCTCGCGGATCAGCGCTGCCGCGAGACCCCAGCCGACCGTCTCCAGCCAGCGGTCGGAACGATACCGCGCCAGCGACAGCGCGATCAGCAGGCCGGCCCAGATCTCGTGGAACGGTGCAAGGTCACTCTGCCAGGCGGCGACACACCCGCCCGCGAGCAATATCGTCGCGAACCAGATCGCGACCGGGCGCCGCATGGCACCGGTGAAGCGGGTGAACCACGCCAGCGTCGTGCCGGCGGCGAGCAGGTAGAGGAGGACCGCAATCAACCGTTCGGGGAGGCTCGCCATCACCACCGCCAGCGTCGGCAGGCGAAAGGTGACGAAGGGCCGAAGAGGGTAGTCGTTGGTGCGCAAAGCCTCTGCCGTCGTAGCGTAGTAGCTGCCGCCGTGGCGTAGCGCCTCGACGATGCCGGCGTAGAGCTGGAGGTCGCCGCCCTCGCCGGGCGCGGGGTTGGCGGCGGTGGGGTCGGCGGAGAAGAGGGCGGTCCAGCTGAGGAGGATGAGCAGGGCGAGCGCCGCGAGGGCAAGTCGGGCAGTTGACGGTGCCAGGCTTGCGTAGCGGCCCGGAAAGGCGAGCCAGAGTGGCGGCAACGCTCGGCGCATTGCGCTCGCCCTCACTTCTTTCCCGGCGAACGCCGGGCCCCGGTTGCGACGCAGAGCGCCGATCGATGCTGCCGCGTCGACCGTTTCATAGAGGCTAGGCCCCGGCTTTCGCCGGGGAAGGGCGAAAAGCGGACGCGGTGGCTTATGACCACCCCAGTACCGCCACCGTTGCGCCGACCGCCGCCGCCGCGCTCAGCAGGGCAGTCGCGGCGTAGCGCCAGCCGCCGCCCAGCCGCACGACCTCGATCTGCGCCAGCGGTGGCGCGGGGGGCTCGCCGCCCGGCGCCGGGTAGCGCGCCTCGATGCGGCGGACGAGTTCGGGCAGGCCGGCGAGCGTGCGGAAATCCAGGATCAGCCGATCCGCCAGCGCGGCCTCCGGGCCAAGCTCGGTCCTTATCCACTCGCGCACAAACGGCGCGGCGGTCTCCCACAGGTTGATGTCGGGATCGAGCCCGGTGGCGACCCCTTCCACCATCACCATCGTCTTTTGCAGCAGTAGCAGGTGCGGCTGCGTCACCATGTCGAAGTCGCGCGTGATCGAGAACAGACCGTCCAGCATCATGCCGATCGACATGTCCTTGACCGCCAGCCCGCGCATCGGCTCGCCGACGGCACGCAGCGCGGTGGCGAACTCGGCGACATTGTGGTGCGAAGGGACGTAGCCAGCCTCGAAATGGATCTCCGCCACCCGCGCGTAGTTGCCGGTGATGAGGCCATACAGGATCTCTGCCAGCCAGACCCGCGCGCGACGATCGATGCGGCCCATGATGCCGAAGTCGATCGCCGCGATGCGATCGCCGGACAGCGCGAACAGGTTTCCCTGGTGGAGATCGGCGTGAAAGAAGCCTTCGGCAATCGCCTGGCGAAGAAAGGCGTGGATCAGCGTGCGCGCGAGCTTGGGCGTGTCGAAGCCGCCGGCGGCCAGCGCGGCGCGGTCGGTCAACTTGACGCCGTCCACCCACTCGACCGTCAGCACCTTTGTGCTCGAGCGCTGCCAGTCGACCGCCGGGATGACGAAGTCCGGCTCCGCAGTCATCGCCTCGGCCAGCTCGGACGCGGACGCCGCCTCGCGCTGGAAATTGAGCTCGCGCGTCGTCCAGCGCTTGAACGTCTCGATGGTAAGACGCGGTCGCAGCCGGCGCGCCTCCATGCTCATCGCCTCCAGCTGCGCAGCGGCCCATTGATAGGTGTCGATGGCGCGCGCGAACTCGTCCTCGACGCCCGGGCGCAGCACCTTGACCGCGACGGTGCGTCCGTCGGTGGTGACAGCGCGATGAACCTGCGCGATCGAAGCGGCGCCGACGGGGTCCTCCTCGATCGACTGGAAGGCGGCCGACAGCGGACGGCCGAGGCTGGTTTCGATCGCCTGACGGATCACCGCGAACGGCACGGCCGGCAGCTGGTCCTGCAATCGCAAAAGATCCTGAGCGGCGGCCTCGCCGACCAGGTCGGGGCGCGTGGCGAGCGTCTGCCCGAGCTTGATCGCGGCGGGGCCGATCGCCTGGAATGCGTCGGCATAGCGTGGCTGCGCAGGCTGGCGCGTGCCGATGCTGAAGAACCAGATGAGGTGACGCACCCGGGCAGGTGTGTTCGGATCACGCGCAATCCCGCGTAATGCACCGTGCTTGGCGAGTATCCGCGCCCAACGACGCAGGCGCCAGACGTGAGTGACGGGCGAGGTCACGACCTTGAATTCTCCCCGGGAGGGGGAGGTGGCAGCGCGGAGCGCTGACGGAGGGGGCGGGGGGCAAGGGCGTCACCATTGTCGAGAGCCCCTTCCACCACCGGGCTGCGCCCGGCGGTCCCCTCCCAGCTCCAGGGAGGATCTTGCCTCATATCTTCCAGCCCGAATGGATCGCCACCAGCCCACCCGCGATAGGTTCGACGCGTGTCTGCTCAAACCCGGCGGCACGGATCATCGCCTCGAATGCGGGCATGGTGGGAAAGCGGCGGATCGACTCGATCAGATATCGATAGCTGTCCGCGTCACCGGCCAGCGCCTTGCCCAGTTGCGGCACGACCTTGTGCGAATAGGCGTCGTACACCTCCGCGAAGCCGGGCCACTGGGTTGTCGAGAACTCCAGGCAGAAGAAACGCCCGCCGCGCCTGAGCACGCGATGGGCTTCACCGAGCGCCGCGGGAATGCGGGTCACGTTCCGGATGCCGAACGCAATCGTGTATGCATCGAAGCTCCGGTCGGGGAAGCTCAGCGTCTCCGCGTCGGCCTGCGTCCAGATCAGACCCTCGACGGCGCGCTTTCGGGCGCGATCCATGCCCACCGCAAGCATGTCGGCGTTGATGTCCGCCACCGTGACGCTTGCCCCGGCGCTCGCCAGGCGAAAGGCGATGTCGCCCGTGCCGCCTGCCATGTCGAGCATCTGCTCGCCCGCACGCGGCTTTACCCGGCGGACGAAGCGGTCTTTCCAAAGCCGGTGCATGCCGCCCGACATCGCGTCGTTCATCAGGTCATAGCGGCTGGCGACCGACGAGAAGACGCCGCCGACCCGCGCCGTCTTCTCGGCGGGGGCGATGTCCTGATAGCCGAAGGATACGGTATCGTTCACGGCACTTCCGTTCGTCCCGAGCGAAGTCGAGGGACAGGTGAGCAACCTACCGGTCGTGGCCGTGATGCGGCGTGTCTCGACTTCGCTCGACACGAACGGAAGGGTGGTTCGCCTGCTCTAGCGACGCCGCCGAGCGCTGGCAAAGGCGCTCCTCGCGCTTATTTGATGCAGATGCCCGAACTGCCCGAAGTCGAGACTACCGTGCGCGGACTGACGCCAGTGCTGTTGGGCCAACGCTTGGCATCGGTGGAGCCGCGGCGCGCCGATCTGCGCAAGGCCATCCCCGTCGATCTGCGCCAGCGGCTGACCGGCGCGACCGTCACCGCGCTCGGGCGACGCGCGAAATACGGAACCATCGCTACCGATCGCGGCGACACGCTGATCTTCCACCTCGGCATGTCGGGTCGGTGGCGCGTCGACCCGGTCGAAGTGGAGCCGCACGATCACCTGCTGATCGAGACCGATGCCGGGCGTCGGCTGGCGTTGAACGACCCACGCCGGTTCGGCTTTGTCGACCTGTGGTCGACTGCTGACCTGACGGCATACCCGCCATTCATGGCGATGGGACCGGAACCTCTGGGCGCGGCGCTGACGGGCGGCCATCTGCGCGCCGCGCTTGCGGGTCGTCGCGCACCGATCAAGGCGATGCTGCTGGACCAGCGAATCGTCGCCGGACTGGGCAACATCTATGTCTGCGAGGCGCTGCACCGCGCGCGGATCGCGCCGGGGCGACAGGCCGGGCGGATCGGCCTGCCGCGCCTGGAGCGGCTCGTCGACGCGATCAAGGCGGTGCTGCTCGATGCCATCGCGGCGGGGGGCTCGAGCTTGCGCGACTTCGCGCATCCCGATGGCGCGCTGGGCTATTTCTCCAAGCAGTTCCTCGTCTATGGACGCGAGGATCAGGACTGTGCGTGCGGCGTGCCCGTGCGCCGACGGACCGAAGGAGGACGCTCGACCTTCTGGTGCCCCGCCTGTCAGCGGGGGTAGCGCGGTTGACCCGCCGCCCAGAGGCGGTTAGGGCGCGCCCTGCACGAGCGGGGAAGGGCATCCTTTCGCGCCCCGAACTCATATGTACGAAGGTCGAACTCAATGGCGAACACGCCGCAAGCCAAGAAGCGTATCCGTCGCAACCAGGCCCGCGCTGAAGTGAATGGCGCGCGTGTCGGTCGTATTCGCACCTTCATCAAGAAGGTGGAGGCCGCACTTGCCTCCGGCGACAAGACCAGCGCCGCCGAGGCGTTGCAGCAGGCGCAGCCCGAGCTGGCGCGTGGCGTCGCGAAGGGCGTGCTTCACCGCAACACCGCGAGCCGCAAGTTCGCGCGCCTGACCAAGCGGGTCTCCGGGCTGGCCTGATCCGGCCGCAGCCTTTCAGGGATTTCATGAGCCCGTCGGACGCAGGTCCGGCGGGCTTTTTGCTGCGCCTGCCGGAACAGAAGGAGAAAGGCAGGACTCGCCGCGATTCGCGCACCGGCCAGCAGCTGATTTGCACAACTATCGAGTAGATCCAGTGGGTTGTAAGATAGTTTGACGGTTTTCCGTCGCCGGGATCGAGTCAACGGCTTTATTTCGGAAAAGTGAGGCGGCCGGGGCTTGCCCGACTCCCGTTACGCCTCTCATAACCATCGTCGTCGGCGCCGATCGCGCCGGCCACTAAGCATCGGGGCGAGTACCGAACGGCCGGGGGGTCGCGGAGGACTTTCGTCGTCATTCTGAGACATTGGCCCGTGCGGATGTAGCGCGCGGGCACGGGAGAGGTGTGCGTGGGTCACGGGCAACGAGGGACGATGACCGGATCAGCCAACGAGGTGGAACGTGCCTGGCAACGTATCCGTGCGTCGCTGCGCGAGTCGGCAGGCGCGCGCCTGTTCGACCAGTGGCTGAAGCCCGTGGAGTTGGTCGCCGGCGGGGATGGCACTGCCATCCGCCTGGCGCTGCCGTCGCAGTTCATGGCGGACTGGGTGCGCAGCCATTATGCCGACCGGCTGCTGCTGGAGTTCCGCAACCTGCTGCCGAGCATCCGCGCCGTCAGCATCGAGACGCGGGTGACCGGATCGGCATCGGTGGTGCTGACCGCCGAGCCGACATCTGCCGAGCCCGTCAAGCCCATTCAGCCACGCCCGGCGCTCGATGAACGCCTGTGCTTCGATCGCTTCGTTGTCGCGCCGTCGAACAAGGTCGCGGTCAACGCCGCCCGCGCGCTGGCCGAACCCGGCACGCCTCGGTTCTCGCCGCTGTTCATCCATTCGACCACCGGGCTGGGCAAGACCCACCTGATGCATGCGATCGGCCACGCCTTTCTGGCCGCACAGCCGGACGCCAGCGTGTTGTTCATGTCGGCCGAGCGGTTCATGTTCGACTTCGTGTCGGCGGTGCGCGCGCGCGATACCCTGTCGTTCAAGCAGCGGCTGCGGGCCGCCGATCTCCTCATGATCGACGACCTGCAGTTCATCGCCGGCAAGGATTCAACGCAGGAGGAGTTCTTCCACACGATCAACGAGATCATGGCGGCGGGCAAGCGGCTGGTGATCTCCGCCGACCGCTGCCCTCAGGCGCTGGATGGCGTGGAGGCGCGTATCCTGTCGCGACTGGGTGTCGGGCTGGTCGCGGACATCAAGGCGCCCGACCTGTCGCTGCGCCGCGCGATCCTCGACCGCAAGCTGGCCGACGTGCCGGCCGACGTGCCGCAGGAGGTGCTGGAGCTGCTGGCGAGTCGCATCACCGGGTCGATCCGCGAGCTCGAAGGCGCGCTGAACCGCGTCGCCGCCTATGCGCAGCTGACCGGCGAGGGGATCACGCTCGACTTCGCGGTCGCGACGTTGGGCGAGTCGCTGCGCGGCAGCCAGCGCCGAGTCACGATCGACGAGATCCAGAAGCTGGTAAGCCAGCATTTCGAGCTGAAGCCGCTCGATCTCGTGTCTGCGCGCCGCGCGCGGGCGGTGGCCCGCCCGCGCCAGATCGCGATGTATCTGGCCAAGCGGCTGACGACGCGCTCGCTGCCGGAAATCGGTCGCAAGTTCGGCGGGCGCGATCACTCCACCGTGATCCATGCGGTGCGCCGAATCGACCAGCTGCGTGACACCGACAGGGACGTCGATAATGCGGTACGGGTGCTGTTGCGGGAGCTGGAAGGCTAGATCAGACCTGCAGCCCCGTCGCACGCTGCGCCGCCAGCAGGGTCGGCGCGGCGAGATGCCGCGCGCGCTCTGCGCCTCGGGCTAGAACGGAACCGACCTGAGCGCGATCTTCCAGCAGCTGCGTCAGCCGCTTACGAATCGGCGACAGCTCCGCCACCGCCAGGTCCGCAAGCGCGGGTTTGAACTGGCCGAAGCCCTTGCCCGCGAACGCCGCCAAGACCTCGGCGACGGTCTGCCCCGCGAGCGCCGCGAAGATCGTGACGAGGTTCTGCGCCTCTGGCCGGCCTGCAAGAGCGGCGGGATCGTCCGGCAGCGGCTCGGGATCGGTCTTTGCGCGCCGCAGCTTCTGGACGATCGTGTCGTCATCATCGATCAGGTTGATGCGGCTCGCGTCCGAGGGATCGGACTTCGACATCTTCGCGGTGCCGTCCCGCAGGCTCATGATGCGGGGCGCCGCGGCTGAAATGTACGGCTCGGGAAGCGGGAATAGATCCACGCCAAAGTCTGCATTGAACTTTGCCGCAATGTCCCGCGCCAGCTCCAGATGCTGTTTCTGGTCGTCGCCGACGGGCACATGCGTCGCGCGGTACAGCAGGACGTCGGCGGTCTGCAGCACGGGGTAGGTGAACAGCCCGACGGACTGACCCTCGCGGTTCTTGCCCCCCTTGTCCTTCCACTGCGTCATGCGGTTGAGCCAGCCGACGCGCGCGGTGCCGCCGAGCAGCCAGGCGAGTTCGGAATGCTCGGGAACGCGCGCCTGGTTGAAGAGGATCGCGCGGTCAGGGTCGATGCCACAGGCGATCAGCGTCGCCGCCATTTCGAGCGTGTTCGCGCCCAGCTCCGCCGGTGCGATCGGCTGCGTCAGCGCGTGCAGGTCGGCAAGAAAGAACAGGCAGTCGTCGCCGGGCGAGATCGCGTCCTGCATGGCGACCCATTGCCTGATCGCGCCCAGATAGTTGCCCAGGTGCAGATTGCCGGTGGGCTGGATGCCGGAGACGACACGCATGAGATCAGGCCTTGGGAGAGCGGCGGAGGAGCTGTCGAACCTCGCTGGGGCGGAAGGCGCCGGTCGCGAGCACGGCGAGCGCATAAACCAGCATGCCCGAGCCGACCAGCACCAGCATGGCGCCCCACCGCTCGACCCAAGTGCCGGTGACGAACGGCTGGAACAGCACGTTGCCGAACCACATCGCCACACCCATCAGCACCGCTGCCAGCGCCGCACGCGGGATGCGGCGTTTCAGCTGGGCATCGAGCACCAGGTGCCCCCGTTTGCGCAGCGTTGCGTAGAGCAACACCACATTGACCGTCGAGGCGAGCGCGGTGGCGAGCGGCGGACCCAGCACACCAATGGAAGGAATAAGCAGGAGATTGCCGACGAGGTTCACCAGCATCGCGATCAACCCGAACCGCACCGGGGTGCGCGTGTCGGACCGAGCATAGAAGCCAGGCGTCAGTACTTTCACGAGGATGTAGCTGGGCAGGCCGATCGAGAAAGCGGCGAGCACCTGTGCCGTCGTGATCGCATCCTCGGCATCGAAGCGGCCGCCCTGAAGCAACGCCGCGACGATCGGCATGCCGCACACGATCAGCGCCACGGTTGCAGGCAGCGTCAGCAGCAACGCCAATTCCACTCCGCGGTTCTGCGTCTCCATCGCGCCCACTTCGTCGCCGCCGCCAAGTTGACGCGAGATGGTCGGCAGCAACACGGTGCCTAGCCCGATGCCGATCAGGCCGAGCGGCAACTGGTTCAGCCGGTCAGCGAAATACAGGTAGCTGACCGACCCGGAGGGCAGCAACGTCGCGGCGAGCGCGGTCGAGACGACCAGGTTCACCTGCACCGCGCTTGATCCGAGCGCCGCCGGCCAGACCAGCTTGAGCAGTCGCTTTACGTCGGGGTTCAGCTGCGGCCGACGCAGCCTGAGCGACACGCCTGCGCGGCGGCACGCCCACCACAGCCACGCCAGCTGCAGCGCGCCGGCGACGGTGACCGCGATCGCCTGATTGCGGACGGTGAGCAGCGGGACCTCGGCGTGGAATAGAACCAGCGCCGCGATCAGCGTCAGGTTGAGCAGGATGGGTGCCGCGGCATTGACCCAGAACCGGTTCATGGAATTGAGGATGCCGCCGAGCAGCGACACCAGGCTGATGAACAGCAGATAGGGCAGGGTCAGCCGCGACAGCATGACCGCAAAGGCGAACTCCGCCTCGCCGATGTCGTTGAACCCGCCCGACAATGCCCAGGTCAGCGGCCAGGCGGCAAGCTGAAGTACCGCAAGCAGCACGACGAGCACCGGCAGCAGCACCGACAGCGCGTCCTCGGCGAAGCGCAGGCCGTCGGGCAGACCACGCCCATCCCTTGCCGCGACCTTGTGGTTGAACATCGGCACGAACACCGCCGCGAACGCGCCTTCGGCGAACAGCGCGCGGAACATGTTGGGGAGCTTGAACGCGATCAGGAACGCGTCGGATGCGAACCCCGCGCCGACGAAGCGTGCGAACAGCGAATCGCGGACGAGGCCGAGCACCCGGCTGGCGAGGGTGAGCCCGCCGACCGAGCCGAGCGCGCGGGTGAGGTTCAAGGACAAGAACTCATGGTGACGGCCTAGCAAAGCCTCCCCGGGACGGCGAGGGGGAGCGCTCGGCGCAGCCGAGTGGTGGAGGGGGCGGGCCGAGGGGGGGCCATGCGTCGAGATCCCCCTCCGTCACGCCTTCGGCGCACCACCTCCCCGTAACGGGGAGGAGCTAGGTCACGCCGTTCCGATCGTGCCCTGCTCGCCGCCTTCGCCCTGCGCGGCCTGCTGCTGCAGATACAGCTGACCGAAATCGATCGGCTCCAGCAGCAGCGGCGGGAAGCCGCCGTCGCGGACTGCGTCGGCGAGCACGCGGCGCGCGAAGGGGAACAGCAGCCGCGGTGCCTCGCCGAGGAGGAACGGCTGGATCTGATCGGCCGGCACATTGCGAAACCCGAACAGCCCCGCATAGGTCAGATCGACGATGAAGGCGACCTGGCCGTTGACCTCTGCCTTCGCATCAATCTTGAGCGTCACCTCGTGAACCTCTTCGCCGACCTGGCCGGAGCCGATGTTGAACTGAACATCGATCGCGGGCGGCTCCTGCGACTGGAAGATGGCCGGAGCATTGGGGTTCTCGAACGACAGGTCTTTCACATATTGCGAGATCATGCCGGCGGCAGGCGCGGTGTCCGCCCCGTTGGGGAGCGGCTGTCCGTCCGTGGAGAAGCCTTCGTCTGCCATATGCTGCGTCCTTTGCGGGTGCGATCGGGCGCGCCGTTCGCGCGGCTCGACCGGGAAAGCGCCCGCGCCTAGCAACCCGTCCGCAACCTTTCAACGGCCGCGGGTTTGAAACCGTGCGCGCTTGCCTTATGTGGTGACCCTATGACGGTTTATATCATCGTGCTCGCCATGGTCGCGGCTTTTCTGGCGTTGCGGCTGTACAGCGTGCTGGGCAAGCGCACCGGCAATGAAGGGCGGCCGCTCGCGCGCGCGGCCGACGATCGCGTCGTGCCGTTGACCTTTCCCCGCGCGGTGGAAGCGACGGCAGAGCCGCGTGAGACCGGCCCCAAGCCGATCGAGCCGGGCGCCGAACAGGGCCTGCGCGCGCTGGTCGCGGTGGAACCCGGCTTCGACGTCGGGCGGTTCGTCGAAGGATCGCAGGCGGCGTACCGGATGATCCTGGAGGCTTATTGGAAAGGCGACGAGGAGACGCTGGCCGAGCTGTGTTCGCCGACGGTGCGTGACGCCTTCGCCGCCGCGATCGCCGCGCGGCGAGAGGCTGGCGAGACGCTCGAAAATCGGCTGGTACGGATCGACCGCGCCACCATCGTCGACAGCTCGGTCGAGGGCCGCGAGGCGCGTTTGACCGTGCGGTTCGACGCGGACATCGCCGCGGTGACCCGCGACGCGGAGGGCGCGGTGATCGCGGGCACGCTGACCGATGCGGTCGAGACAAACGACGTCTGGACCTTCGCGCGGACGCTGAAGAGCAGCGATCCCAACTGGAAACTCGTCGACACCGACGAAGCGTGAAGGTGTTGGGCCTGTCGCGGGCGATAGTGGCAGCGTCGCTGTCGCTGGCCCTTGCCGCCTGTGGCGGACGTGTCGTTCCCCCAGCCGTAGGTGCCGCTCCTGCTCCGCGCGTGACCTATCAGCCGCCGCGTGCGTTGCCGGGGCTGGCGTCGCCCGCACCCGTGGCGCGTATCGTACCTGCCGTCCCGCTCGCGCCGATGCCCGCCCTGGCGGTAGCAGGCGCGACGACCGCCGCGACGGCGGGGCTGGTCGCGGGGCCTCCGATCGCATCGCTGCCGATCGGCGAACAACAGGCGGCCGCGGCGCTGGCCTCGTTCCGCCAGTCCTGCCCCGGTCTGCTGCGCCGCGACGACGTGTCAGGGCTCACGCGCCGCGAGGACTGGCGCGCGGCGTGCGATGCGGCGCGCCAGGTGAATGGGGGGGCAGGCGGGCCGGCGCTGGCGTTTTTCCAGCAGCAGTTCGAGGCGGTGCAGGTCGGTGACGGCAAGGCATTCGCGACCGGATACTATATTCCCGAGATCGCCGCCTCGCGCGATCGGCGCAGCGGCTATGATGTGCCGATCTATGCCCGTCCCAGCGATCTGATCGATGTCGATCTGGGTCAGTTCTCCGCCGATCTGAAGGGCAAGAAGATCCGCGGGCGCGTCGAGGGCACCAACTTCGTCCAGTATCATGATCGCACCGCGATCGAGGGCGGCGCGCTGGCCAACAAGGCGCGCGTGCTGGCCTGGGCGGCGGACCCGGTGGCGCTGTTCTTCCTGCAGATCCAGGGTTCGGGCAATCTGCGCCTGCCCGATGGCGGGCTGATGCGGATCGGTTACGACACGCAGAACGGGCGCGATTATACCGGGATCGGCAAGCTGATGCGTGATCGCGGGCTGCTCGCGCCCGGCCAGGCGTCGATGCAGGGGATCGTCCGCTATCTGCACGAGCGGCCCGAAGAGGGCGCAGCGATCATGCGCGAGAACCGCAGCTATGTGTTCTTCCGCGAGCTGTCCGGCGGCGCGGTTGGCGCGATGGGCTATGAGGTGACGGGCGCCGTCACTGCGGCTACCGACCCGAAGTTCGTGCCGCTGGGCGCGCCGGTCTTCCTCTCGATGGACCGGCAGGACGCGTCGTCGCTGTGGGTGGCGCAGGACACGGGCGGCGCGATCAAGGGTGCCAACCGCTTCGACACCTTCTGGGGCGCGGGCGCGCCGGCGGAGGCCATCGCCGGCGGCATGTCCGCGCGCGGAACCGCGTGGCTGCTGCTGCCGGTCGGGACTCTGGCGAGATTGAATGCGGGGGCAGCAGCAGGTGGTGCAACGACGCCTCGACGCTGACGAGGCGCACGCCTGGGCTCGGGTGATGGCCAGCGTGCGGCCGCTCCGTGTTCCCCTCCCGCTTGCAGGAGAGCCCAGGGGAGGGGCTGTCACCTCGCCGCCTGCGGGGTTCCCCTCCCGTTTGCGGGACGGCCCAGGGGAGGAGCTGTCAGCGAGCGGTAGGCCTGGTGACATTCCCTCCCGCAACCGGGAAACGAGTCTGAGCAGCCCCTCCCGCAAGCGGGAGGGGGGTTTAGCTGGCCCATCCCGCGAACGGGAGCCGAACAACACGCTGGACGGATCGTGGGATCGGCGCCTGTCGCGTGGCATGATGTCGCCGGACGTGACGCTGGACCTGCACGGCCACACGCTGGGGTCGGCTCATGCCTTGCTGGATCAGGGGCTGGACCGCGCACTGGCGCGTGGCGACCGCCTGTTGCTGCTCGTCACCGGCAAGCCGCCGCGACCCGAAAGCGAGCGACCCCATACGCGTGGCGCGATCCGCGCGGCGGTGGCGGACTGGCTGGCTGCGTCGCGCTTCGCCGACCGCATCGCGGCGGTGCGAGGTGCGCATCCGCGCCATGGTGGGGCCGGCGCGCTGTACATCGTGCTGCGCAAAAAGGCCTGAGACGCGTCAGGGCTTTTCGCCTTGCAGCCGGGTCACGCAAGTGTCACTCTGCTGTCACATATTCGTCATGTGGAGGGTGAAGGTGCGCAACTACCTTGGCTTTTCGGCGGCATTGATCGCGAGCAGTGCCGCCGTAGCGACCGACCGGAACGGGTATCGAGCGATCGCTGCCGGGGATTTCCGTACTGCGGTGCAGAGACTGGAAGCGGAACGGCGCATCCATCCGCAACGACCGGAGCTGATGCTCAATCTGGCCGCCGCCTATCGCCGGACTGGGCGCAGCGCCGATGCGCGCGCTTTGTATCACCTGGTGCTGCGCCGCCCTGTCGTCATGCTCGACCTGCCCAGCGGCGATGTCGCGTCATCACGGGATCTGGCCAATACCGGATTGGCTCGCATCACCGAATTCGCCTCGCGCTGACGCCAGCCCGGCCCGAGCGCGTACGGTCAGGATTTACGCGCTAGAAACGTCTCCAGCGCGTCGCTGCCGCCGACCCGCTCGCCGTTGATGAACACCTGCGGGGTCGTCGTCACGCCCTGCTCCGCCTGGAAGGCGTCGACCTCTTCGCGCGTCCGCAGCACGTGCTCTTCTACCTCATATCCGGCTCGCTCCAGCATCTGCTTCGCGCGGATTCCGAATGGGCAGGTGTGCTCGGGCAGGACCATGCGGTAGAGAGTGGCTTGCTTGGGCATCATTGATCCAGGAACGAGCGCATCTTGCGTGAGCGGCTGGGGTGTTTCAGCTTGCGGAGCGCCTTGGCTTCGATCTGACGGATGCGCTCGCGGGTCACGCTGAACTGCTGGCCGACCTCCTCCAACGTGTGATCGGTGTTCATGCCGATCCCGAACCGCATCCGCAGCACGCGCTCCTCGCGCGGCGTCAGTGACGCCAGCACGCGGGTGACGGTTTCCTTGAGGTTCGCCTGGATCGCAGCGTCGACGGGAATGATCGCATTCTTGTCCTCGATGAAGTCGCCGAGGTGGCTGTCCTCCTCGTCGCCGATCGGCGTCTCGAGGCTGATCGGCTCCTTCGCGATCTTCATCACCTTGCGAACCTTCTCGAGCGGCATGCTCAAGCGTTCCGCCATCTCCTCGGGCGTCGGCTCGCGGCCCTGCTCGTGGAGGAACTGGCGGCTGGTCCGCACCAGCTTGTTGATCG
>NZ_JAQGLJ010000094.1 GCF_028292945.1 Sphingomonas bacterium
CCTTCTCGCTGATACCAAGCCGGAACGGCAGAAGCGGCTGCTTACTAGCGCCTGACCCGAACGGCAGCTTTTTACCAATTCGGTCATAGAACACTCCACGGGAGCGACCGAGCTCGTCTTAGCCGAACGAACGAATGTCTGGTTTTGGGAAGCAGCAAGATGGAGCTGAGCGTCCGCAGGTGGGTGCTCTGGGACTACCCGTAGCGTCTGACCTGCGCTGCCCAGCTGCCGTCGATCTTATCACCCAGCGTGAGCGCCCGCACGTCCAGGTGGGCGGGCTGTCTACCTGCGAGGATCGCTTGGACAAGGCCCGGTGACAGGAACACCATCCGCAGCACCCGGGTGAGGTAGGAGCCCGTCGCCCCCTCCCTGGTTGCGAGGGCCTTGATCTCGATGTCGCCTTTACGAAGCTGCGCCCAACAGCCGTGTGCCTGCACTAGCCGCCCGACCAGCAATCGGCTGACCTGATCCTCGAACGGCTTACCGGCATGGACCAATCGCAGCACCCTGCCCGACCGGGTCAGCCGCGCGTCGAGACGGATCTCGATCTCCGCAGGCGCATGCTCCCGTTGCTGGGCGTACAGCAGGTCCGCGATCGCGGCTGAGGAGAGGGTAAGCACCACCTCGTCCGGTGCGACCCGGACCTGCGTGACCACGCCGGCCACGAGCCTGGCAGGCGCCAGCTCCGGACAGCGGCGGTGCAGCTCGCTGACAGCATGGGGGCTGGTCTCCAGCCACGCTGTAGCAGCAGGCTGCAGTGGATCACGGAACAGCTCCCCTACCCTGTCCACCCCCAGCCGCTCGACCTCGCGAGCGGGGATGCGCATGCCGGTGGCGGCGGTGCCGTGATGCAGGTCACGGCTGACATAGTAGGGTAGCGGGCCTTGCCTTCTCCGCCATGGCTGGAGACCGTCCTGGTCCCATGGGTGGAGGTCATCGGCGTGCCGTCGTCATCAATGATCCTGCCCGCGAGCAGGCGGGGGCTGGCCCCGAGGCCGCGGGCGCGGGGCCCACGCGTGTGATCCGCCAGCATCGCCTGCACACTCGCGAACGTGTCCGGGTCGCCGATCGCCGGGTGCTTGCCCTCGTACGCCTTGCCTTGGTGGCCGATCTGCCCGGTGAACGTGACCCACTTCAACATCAGGTAAAGCTGGCCTCGCGAGAAGGTGCAGCCACCCATCCGCTTGCCGGTGGTGGTGGACCGCTCAGGCGAGAGGATGCGGTCATGTACCAGCTCGTCGGCGAGCCGTCGGACATCGCCGAGCGCCAAATACCGCTGGAAGATGTGCCGGGTGATGGCGGCATGGTCCTCGACGGTCGCGAGGCTGCGCCCGTCAGGCTTGTAGCCGAGCGGCGGGATGCCACCCATCCACATGCCCTCTGAGGCCGCAATCTTGCCCCTGATCCGCTCGGCGGTAACCGCATGCTCGAACTGCGCCAACGAGAGCAGCATCTTGAGGGTAAGCCGACCCATGCTGGTGGTGGTGTTGAACGACTGGGTCACCGACACAAAGCTGGTGCCGGCAGCATCGAACGCCTCCACCAGCTTCTCGAAATCGAGCAGCGATCGGGTCAGTCGGTCCACCTCGTAGACGACGATGTTCTGCCAGAGGCCGGCTTATGTTCTTCCGCCGATGAGCGTCCGAAGGTAGAGAATTGGCCAGGCACGAACGAACCAGAATCTGGTTGGTCTGACAATGCCGGAGCCGATCATCCGCGGTCTGGATTAAACCGACTCAAGCCCTGGGCGAAAAGCCGCGCCTTGGCGACGTAGCTGTCGGCGGACTTTTGAAGCGCGTCGATCTCCAGCGCCGACAGCATCCGCGCGACCCTGCCGGGCTGGCCGACCACCATCGCACCGTCGGGAATGACCGACCGGCCGGTAACCAGCGCGCCCGCTCCGATCATGCAATTTTCACCGATACGAGCGCCCGCCAGGACGATTGCCCCTATTCCCACAAGAGACCGATCGCCGATCACGCAGCTGTGGACCATGGCCATGTGACCGATCGTCACGTCGGCACCGATGAACAGCGGAATGCTGGGATCGGAATGCAGCACGGCCCCATCCTGTACGTTGCTGCGCGGGCCAATGACGATCGGGGCATTGTCGCCGCGGACTACCGCCCCGAACCAGATGCTCGCCGCGTCGCCTATCGTCACGTTGCCGATCACGTCTGAGCTCGGCGCGATCCAGCAATCTGCAGCCAGTACCGGCGATTGACCGGACAGAGCGTAAACCGCCACCGTTCAGCCTCGGTCTAACGTGGCAACGACCCGCGCCACTGCGCCGCGACCGATCAATGCGGCGGAGATCCCGATCGTCGCGACGACTACAGTGACGAACCCGAGCGCTACGCCCAGCCCGCCCTTTCCGCTTCCGAAATAGTCGCTGGCCATTCCCACGATGACCGGGCCCAGTCCGACTGCCACCAAGGTCATGCTGCACATGTAGACCGACGTGACTGCGCCGCGATGCTCCGCCGGCGTCAGCGCCTGCAAACCCGCCAAGCACGGTCCGGCAGTCGTCGAAACCGAGAACAGTAGAGCGCCGAGCGCGAAGAGCGGCAGCGCTCCGTCGGGCAGTGTGACAAGCAGAAGGGCGCATGGCACGGCACATGTCATGCCGCAAAGAATAACGGTTATCGCCGGTCCTTTGGCCCCCTTGCGGGTTAGCCGATCGGTCGCCCAGCCGCCGAATAAATTGCCGATCGGTTGAGCGGCGAGTGACACCATACCCACCGCAAAGCCGGCATCGACGATCGAGAAACCCCGCTCCCGCGCGAAATAAGCAGGAGACCAAGCGCCGAAAGCCTGGACCAGCAGGATCGTCGAACAGGCGGCGATGATGTGCGGTACAAAGGCGCGCAGGTGGCGGCGCATGTGGCGGAGCGCATCCGCCAGCGTCGGCGCGCCGACGTTCGAATGCCGCGCCGGTTCAACGATGGTCAGCGTGAACGGCACCAGGATCAGGCCGAGCGTCGCGGCGGCAAGGAAGACCGCTTGCCACGGTAACAGCGCGTAGCCGAGCAGCACGAGCCCAGCTGGCGTCAGGGCGGCAAGCAACATTGCTCCGCCGATCAGCGCGGTCGCCTTGCCCAGCGCCGCGCCCATAGTGAACATGGATATCGCGCGACCCATCTGATCGCGCGCGAAATAGGCCCCTAGCAGCGACATTGCCGCTGGTACGAGTGCCGCTTCGCCGACACCTACCAGCAGACGCGCGCCGAACAGGCCGCCAAACGAGTCGGCCAAGGCGCAGGCGGCGGTGGCCATGCTCCAGACCGTCAGGCCGCACGCGATCAGCATCCGGCGGCTGCGGATATCGGCAAGCCGCCCGAGCGGGAGCGCGGCGGCGGCGTAAAGCAAGGCGAATGCTCCCCCCGTCAGCATCCCTAGCTGAGTGTCGCTAAGTCCGAAGGACATGCGGATCGGCTCGATCAGCAAGCTCATCACGTAACGGTCGACGAACGAGACCAGATGAGCGACAGCAAGCAGCCCGGCGAGGTACCAGGCGTAGGGCGTCGCTCGCACTTCCCTCGGTGCGACACCACCGTTTGTCCCAAGTGTGCCTTCCAGGCCGAGACTGATTGCGGTCATCGAGTGTCTCCGGAGTAGGTGCGGCTTCAGGAGTAGAGCGCGTCGACGAGCGCGATGCAGCGCTCGCCCGAGCCTGCGCCGGCGCACATAAAATTAGGCGCATAGGCAAAGGTCAGCCTGGCTTCCGGATCTGCAAAACCAATCGCACCGCCGGCACCCGGGTGTCCAAATGCACGCGGATTTGGACCCATCGGTACCAGCGGCGGTCCGCTCAGGAAGAAGCCGAGGCCGTAGCGATAGGGCCGGTCGGTCATCCCGCATAGCGTATCCCACTCCAGCGACCGCATCCGCTCACGGGTCTCCGCTGAGACAAGCCGATCGTCGTCCAGCAGCGCCGCGAAGATCGTTGCAACGCTTCGCGCACTGCCGTGCCCGTTCGAGGACGGAAGCACGCAGCGCCGGAAGATCTCTGTATTGTAATAGCCGGGTTCCTTGGGACGCATGTGCCAAGCCCTGCCCAAATTCGTCGTCGGATCGGCGAACGCCTTCAGCGTCTCATGCCCAGGATTGGGAATGATATCGGCAGCTCGCGCCACTTGGTCATCATTGAGGCCCCAGCCGAATTCGATGTCGAGCGGACCCGCGATCTCCTGCTGAAAATAGGTCTCGAGCCGCCGCCCGTCGACGCGATGGATGATTTCGCCGAGCATGAATCCCATCGTCATCGACTGATATGCCCCGCGCGTGCCCGGTGGCCATGCCGCAGGTTGCAGGGCGATCGCGGCAGTCATTTCGTCAAAGTCGAAAATTGAACGGTCCGGAGCACTGTCGGCAAACAAGGCACCGGACGTCCCGCCAAGAACGTGGTGAACGGTGATCTCTTCCTTTCCGCCCTGGGCGAACTCCGGCCAATAGGTCGAGACCGGCTTGTTCGGGTCGATCCGCCCGCGTTCGATCAGCTGGTGGATGCCGATCGCTGCCATGCCCTTGCCGACCGACATCATGCAAACCAGCGTGTCCTCCTGCCAGAGCCGGCTGCGCGCCTCATCGACATGACCGCCCCAGAGGTCGACCACCTTGCGCCCGTCCTTAAAGACGCAGACCGACGCTCCGACCTCGCCTCTTTGGGCGAAGTTGGCGGCGAGAGCGTCGGCGACGCGGCTGAAATCGCGATCGCAATAGCCGTGGACATTTGTCATCTTGAATCAATACTTGAACGAGGCGCGGACGCCATAGGTGCGCGGATCGCCCGGACGTCCGGATGCGGCAGCCGTGAAGCTGGCAGTCCCGGTGACGAACTGCGTATTGGCGAGGTTCTTTCCGAACAGCCCGACTTGGAAGCGATCGTCAGGCAGGGTGTAGCTGACACTGGCATTGACTAGGTCGTAGGCGGCCTGGCTCTGCTCCGGATCATTGTTGGCGACGAAGTACGATCGCGCCTGGCGGAAATATTCACCACGAAACGACAAGTCACCCGCTGCAAGCGGAATGTCATACTGCACCACGACATTTCCGCTGAATTTCGGCGCGGCGTTCATCTGTTTGCCGCTTGCGTCGATGATGATGCCGCCGGGCCCAGGCGCCTGAGGATATTTGCTGTACCTTGCGTCAAGGTACGAGACATTGGCGACGATTCGCAGATTCGGAATCGGCAGCATCATCGCCTCGAATTCGATACCGTCGATCTTGGCAGTCGCAGCATTGGAAATATCAGAGACCCCCGGCGAGATGAACGCCCGAACCTGCAAGTCGCTGTAGTCGTAATGGAACGCCGTCAGATTCAGGCGCAGGTGGCGGTCTA
>NZ_JAQGLJ010000106.1 GCF_028292945.1 Sphingomonas bacterium
CGCCTGCGCGGCCGCGTCCGCCTCGGTTCGCGCCGGGCCATCCTCGATCAGCATCGCCGCATCCCGGCGCAGCGCGGCGGCGATCTGCGCCAGCGTCAGTTCCGGATCGTACTGAACGCCCCAGAACACACCGCGATCGTACCGGATCTTCGCCGCCTGAACGGCCACCGCGGCGTTGAACGCCAGCAGGGTCCCCCCGGCGGGCAGCTGTTCCACCTCGTCGCCATGGATGGTGAGCGCGCCAGACTGGCGGTCGGCCCGACAGCAGCGGATGGGTGCGGCCCGCATCCGTCGGCACGATGCGCCGGGCGAAGCCGGCTTCGCGCCGCTTGGCCCTAGGACGTACGGTGCCGCCAGCCGCCGCGACCGCAACCTGCAGCCCGGCACACGAGCCGAACGACGGGGTTCCAGACGCAAACACGGCCCCCATTAACGCGATCTCGCGTTTCGACTCCACGCTGCCGTCATAGATGTGGAGCGGCGACCCGCTGAGGAAGACCGCGTCGAGCGCCTCCAGCTGATCCGGCGTCCAGACACGGGCGTCGCCGTCGGCCGGCGTCGTCAGGGTCGTTTCCGCGCCGGGCTCTAGCGTCTCCAGAAAGATGGCGAGGCTCTCGCCCGCGCTCTGGCCGACACTCGAGCGACGCTTCGAGCGCGCGTCGAAACCTTCGCTATCCACGACGCGAAACCTCATGCGCGCGCCAGCCAATCCCCAAGGGACCGTTCAGATGTCGGTCTGACATTGGCGCCCATGCTCTTCGCCATCGTGTCGAGCGCCCACCGGGTACGCTGCGGATCCTCGCTCGCCACGCCGTCCGCCGGTACCCACAGTTCGTATTCACGCATGTGCGCGTCGGCGGCGGTGAACAGCACGCAGATATCCGCAGCGACGCCGGTCAGCACCAGCCGGCTGACGCCGAGTCGAGGCAGGATCGCGGGCAGGGTAGTCGTATAGAAGCCCGAAAACTGCGGTTTCATCACGAACAGGTCTTCGTCGCGCGGGCGCAGCCGTCGCGCGAGCTCGCGGCCCGGACTGTCGTCGCCCGTCGCTCGTTCGACAATGACGGCGCGATCTCCATGCCAGTCGCCATGATTGTCGTTGACGTAGATCACGGGCACGCCGGAGGCACTAGCCTGCTCGCGCAGATCCAGGATGCGCTCGCCCGCGGCCTCGGCGGCCGGACGAAGTGCATCCGCTCCGGCGAAGTCGAGGCGGTTGATCATGTCGATGATGAGAAGCGCGGCGCGCCCGCCGGGACGTTCAGTCATCGGCGCGTAGCGTTCATCGCGAGCGCTGGTTCCCGCTCGATTGCCTTTGATCAACGCGATGGTGAACGTCCCATCTCGGAACGGGCGACGCTTAACCTTCTTTGTGACTCGCCGAACCGGTAAACAAGGCGTTAACGCCTGCCCATGACAAGACGCCTAGTGCTCACCCAGGAGGCCGCGGGCCACCCATTTCGCCGATCGTTGCCGCCCGCCGCCATCGACCCCGCGATACGGAGCGAGGACAGCGACTGGAAGCTGTTCGTGCTCAGCTTCGGTGCGTTCTTCACCTGCTTCTATACGTTCCTGCTGTAGCTCAGCAAGGCAGCGGGCCGTCGCAGGCGCGGTGCAGGCGCTGCGCGATCCAGGCGGCGACCAGGCACATGCCCGCGACCACGATCAGCAATTGCATGGCGGTGACGCCGGCGGCCATCATGGCGGCGACCGACACCGATGCGATCGTCATCGCTCCCGAATTAACCACGTTGTTCGCCGCGACCGTGCGCGCGGTCTGGTCCTTGGTGACGGTGGTGGTCAGGAACGCGTAGAGCGGGACCACGAACATGCCGCCAAAGATCGCTACCGCCAGGAGGGACAAGATGACCGGCACCGATTGTGGCTGCGCGACGAATTCCAGCACACCATAAAGGCGACCGGCCGGGGCCGGCGTCCACAGCCGAACCGACAGCCACAAGGCGATCACCGCGCCCGCCATCGCGACTACCGATATAGGCGAGTAGCGCGCGGAGATGTTCCCCCGCAGCAGCAGGTTGATGACCACCGACCCGATCGCGACGCCGATCGAGAACACGCCCAGCACCAGGCTCGCGACCGTTGCCTGAGCGGTCAACACGTTCTTCACCAGCGGCGGAAACGCGATGATCAGCACCGAGCCGATGGTCCAGAAGAACGAGATGGCGCAGATCGCCAGAAACAGGCGACGGATGTGCATGGTCGCCGCGATCAGCCGCCAGGATGCGGTGAACGGGTTCCAGTCGAGCTTCAGCGGCGGTCCCAGCCGGGGAGCGGGCGGGATCTGCCGCGCGGCCAGATAGCCGATCACCGCCACCGACAGCGTAAGCGCGGCCACCAGCCGCGCGTCCTGATAGATGATGCCCGCGACGATGGTGCCGAGCAGGATCGACAGGTAGGTTCCGGCCTCCACCATCCCGGTCCCGGCCAGGACGTCCTCGTCCTCCAGATGCTGGGGCAGGATGGCATATTTGATCGGGCCGAAAAAGGTCGAGTGGAAGGCCAGGCCGATCACGGCCAGCAACATCAGCGCGAGCGGCGCCACCACCGCCCCCTGTGTGCCGAGCCACAGCCCGATGCACCCGACCAGAACGATGACGATCTCCGCGAGCTTGACGACGCGAATGATGCGGGTCTTGTCGGTCGTGTCGGCCAGTTGCCCGGCCAGCGCCGAGAACAGAAAGAATGGCAGCACGAACAAGCCCGCGACCAAGGCATTGAAGAAGCCCTCCTGACGCTCGTCATTGAAGATCTGATACGTCGCGAACAGGATCATCGACGTCTTGAACAGATTGTCGTTGAAGGCCCCGAGGAACTGCGTGGTGAAGAGCGGCAGGAAGCGCCGCTGCTTGAGAAGCCCGAGGGCGTTCAACATGCATTTACCATGCGCGCGGCCCTCGATCGTGACAACATGGCCGGCCGTGTAGCCGACCCGCGGCGATGCGCCAACCATGCAGGGCAGGGTGGGGTATCGCGATCCTGCGGTGCGCGATAAGGTCGCGGCAATGTGGACCGCGCCGAACCTGCTGACGTTGTCGCGCATCGTCGCGTTGCCGGCGTTGGTCGCGTTGTTGTGGTGGCCGCAATGGGAAGCCGGCTATCTCGCCGCATTCGTGCTGTACTGCGCGATGGGGATCACCGATTATTTCGACGGCTATCTGGCGCGGGCGCAGGGTGCCGTGTCACGACTGGGCGTGTTCCTCGATCCGATCGCGGACAAGATCATGGTGGCGGCGGTCATCCTGATGCTGGTCGGCACGCGATTCGAGGATCGCGCGATCATCACCGGCATCCACCTGATCGCGGCGCTGATCATCCTGCTGCGCGAGATCGCGGTGTCTGGGTTGCGCGAGTTCCTGGGGGGCATTCAGGTTTCGGTGCCCGTGTCGCGGTTGGCGAAGTGGAAGACGACATTCCAGATGGTGGCGCTGGGTGCGTTGATCCTCGGCGGTGCGTTGCCATCGTTCGGCGTGATCGCGCTGGGCGCACTGCCCGCGATCGGCGTAGTCAAGCTGATCGGGTTGACCACGCTCTGGGCCGCGGCCGTGCTGACGCTGATCACCGGCTGGGACTATCTGCGCGTCGGCCTGAAGCACATGGACTGATCGCGATGTTGCGGGTGCTGTACTTCGCCTCGGTGCGCGAGGCGATCGGGACGGGCGAGGAAATGCTCGATCCGCCGCCGGAAGCAGCCACCGTCTCCGCGCTGATCGACTGGCTAGCGACGCTGAGCCCGGCGCATGGTGCGGCTTTTGCCGATCGCGCCCGGTTGCGCGCGGCCATCGATGGCCGCTTCGTGTCCCTCCACGCCGCATTGGGCAAACCGGCCGAGGTGGCGCTGTTCCCGCCGGTGACGGGCGGATGATCCGCATACTGGTGCAGACCGGACCGATCGACCTTGCGGCCGAACTGGCGTTGGTTGAAGCGGACGGGGCGGGCGCGGTGGCGACGTTCACCGGCATCGTCCGCGGCGATGACGGGGTGCAGTTGCTGGACCTGGAGCATTACCCCGGCGCGACGGAAGCGGCGCTGCGGACGCTCGCCGAGGACGCGACCGTGCGCTGGTCGTTGCTGAGCGCGACGGTGGTCCACCGCGTTGGCACGATGCGGCCCGGCGAACGCATCGTCCTCGTCGCCACGGCGGCACCGCACCGCGCGGCGGCACTGGATGCGTGTGCGTTCCTGATCGACCGGTTGAAGACCGACGCGCCATTCTGGAAACGCGAAACGCGCGGTGGCGAAGCGCGCTGGGTTGAGGCGCGGGAGAGTGACGACGCGGCGGCGACGCGGTGGGCGCGCGATTGACGCCGCAAACAACCTAGATCCTCGGAAGCAGCACACCGTTGACGACGTGCATCGTCCCGTTGCTGTGGCGGACATCCGCCGTCTCGACATAGCTCTTGTTGCCACCGCG
>NZ_JAQGLJ010000124.1 GCF_028292945.1 Sphingomonas bacterium
ACCGCCCCGGTGGGCCGCCCGCGCACGCCATCATCAGGTCCAGCATCCTGGGCGGCGTGTCCCAGCCCTCGAACGACAGCCGGAACGTCCCCCAATGGATCGGCAGCGCCGCCGTCGCGCGCAGGCCGTCGAGCACGCGCACCGCGTCGCCCGGCCCGATGTGACTGCCGGTGGTCATCTGCCCGGGCGCAAAGCGGAACGCCCCGATCGGGATGATCGCGAGCCGCACCGGCCCCAGCGCCGCCGCCTCCGTGGGCCACTTGCCGTCGCCGAGACCCGTGTCGCCGGCGAAGAACAGGTTGCCGCCGGGCAGCTGCACCACGAAGCTCGACCACAGCGCGCGGTTGCGGTCGGTGAACCAGCGGCTGCCCCAGTGATGGTTGCGCGTGACGCTCACGCGCACGTCGTTGGCGATCGTCAGTGACCCGCCCCAGTCGACTGCCTGACCTTCCATGCCGTTGGCGCGGAGGATCGCGTCGTTGCCCAGACTGGTGACGATCAGCGGCTTGTCGCGCGCCCACAGCCGCTTGAGCGTAGGCAGGTCGAGATGATCGTAGTGATTGTGGCTCAGCAGCACGACATCGATCTTCGGCAGGTCCTCGAACCGCACGCCCGGCTGCGCCACGCGCCTTGGCCCGCGCCCGAACGGGCCGGTGCGGTCGCTCCAGATCGGATCGGTGAGGATGTTGAGCCCGTTCGTCTGGACCAGCACGGTCGCGTGCCCGATCCAGGTCGCCACCATCCGCTCGCCCGCGACGCGCGCGGCGGGCCTGCCGGGCGTTACGGGCACGCTGTTGGGCCACGCCGGCCGCCCGTCGCTTCCGGTCAACTGACGCCACAGGAACCCCGCGCGGCTGCCGCCAGCGGGCATCCGCATCGTGTCGTCCGGCCCGGGATTGTGGAAGCGCTCGCCGTCGAAATGATCGCTGACAGGTCCGCGATAATAGATGCGGTCGAGAAAGCGCGGCACGATCGTCACCGCCAGCCCGAGCAGGACGACGAGCAGCAGGAGGAGGCCGCCGAGCAACTTCAGGGCTGTGGTCATGAGGTCACGAGCAGGGTCATGCAAAGGACTAACGCCGTGCGCGCGCCGATGGTTCAGCGGTTTTCGTTGTAGGTCGGCTCGCGATCCTGGCTCCTCCGCGGCGGAAAGTCGAGGCCCGGTCGGCCGCGCCGCGGACTGGCCCCGGCCTGCGCCGGGGAGGGGCAGGGGGGCTTCATTTCGTGCAATGTGCGAGAGGCTTGTTCCGGGAGCGACGCTCGCGCAAGCTGTCGATCTCCGGCTTCGGCCCGTTGAAAGGACCAGAATGCGTCGCCTCGCCCTTGCTCTTCTCGCCACCGCATTGCCCGCTACCGCGCCGGCGAAGACCGTTGCCGTCGAGGAGCGGTCGATCGACGAACTCCAGGCGCAGATGACGGCGGGCAAGGCCTCGAGCGTCGATCTGGTGCGCGCCTATCTCAAGCGCATCGCGGCCATGGATCGCAAGGGTCCGAGCTTGCGCGCGATCATCGCCACCAACCCTGACGCGCTCGCGCAGGCCAAGGCGCTCGACGCCGAGCGCAAGGCCGGGCGATTGCGCGGCCCGCTCCATGGCGTGCCGATCCTGATCAAGGACAATGTCGAGACGGCGGACAACATGCCGACCACCGCCGGCAGCCTTGCCCTGCGCGGCAACCTTACGCGTCGGGACGCCCCGATAGTGGCCGGCCTGCGCGCGGCGGGTGCGGTGATCCTGGGCAAGACCAACCTGTCCGAATGGGCCAACATCCGCTCCAGCCGGTCGATGAGCGGGTGGAGCGCGATCGGCGGCCTCGTCCGCAACCCATACGCGCTCGATCGCACCGCGTGCGGCTCGTCGTCGGGTTCGGGCGCGGCGGTGGCGGCCAGCTTTGCCGCCGCAGCGGTGGGGACGGAGACCGACGGCTCGGTGATCTGCCCGTCATCGCTCAACGGGCTGGTCGGGCTCAAGCCGTCGATCGGGCTGGTCAGCCGCCGCCACGTGATCCCGATCAGCCATTCGCAGGACACGCCGGGTCCGATGACGCGCTCGGTGCGTGACGCGGCGGCGATGCTGTCGGCGATGGTGAGCGTCGACCCGGCCGATCCGAGCACGGCGGGCGCGGCGGCGTACAAGAAGGATTACACCGCCGGCCTGTCCGCCAGTGCGCTGTCGGGCCTGCGCGTCGCGGTGCTGCGGCCGACGATGACGCCCGACCTGACCGGAGCCTTCGACCGCGCGCTGGCGGTGCTGCGCGCGGGCGGCGCGGAGCTGGTCGAAGTGGAGATGCCGCCGCTGCCCGGCATCGGCGCGGCCGAGTTCTCGGTCCTGAAAAGCGAGCTCAAGGCCGATCTCGACGCCTATCTCGCCACCACGCCGCCGGGTGTCGGCACGCGGACGCTGGAGCAGGTGATCGCCTTCAACCGCGCCAACGCCGCCGCCGAGATGCCCTATTTCGACCAGGAGACGTTCGAGGAGTCGGTCACGACCAAGGGGCTCAAGGACCCCGAGTACCTCGCGGCTCGCGCGAAATCGCTGAAGCAGGCGAGCGAGGCGATCGACGGCATGCTCGCCCGCGCAAAGGCGACCGTCCTCGTGACACCCAGCTACGGCCCGGCGTGGCTGTCGGACCCCGTCCATGGCGACCAGTATGACGGCCCCAGCTCTTCGCGCCTGCCCGCGATCGCGGGCTACCCCAATCTGACCGTGCCGATGGGGCTGGTGCGCGGCCTGCCGGTCGGGCTGAGCTTCATCGCCACGAAATATGGCGACGCGACGGTGCTCGGTGCCGGCTACGCCTACGAACAGCGCGCCCGCGCCCGGGTGGCGCCACGCTACCTCCCGACGGCGGACGCGGGGCCGGGGATGGCGGGGTCGAGGTAAGCTCGCTGCTGCGGGCGAGGGCGGTAAGTTCCCCTCCCGCTTGCGGGAGGGGCTAGGGGAGGGCCTGTCCCGAAGGGCCCGACAGGCCCTCCCCCAACCCCTCCCGCCGAGCGGGAGGGGAGAAGCGCCGCTCCACCCGCCACTGCCACCACATCAGCAACGGCACCACGCCCAACTCCATCGCCAGCCCGAACAGATGGCCTCGGCCCGGCACGCCCACCATCGCCAGCGACAACAGCCGCGCCAGCCCGCCGCTCACCACCATCGCGCCCAGCAT
>NZ_JAQGLJ010000032.1 GCF_028292945.1 Sphingomonas bacterium
TGCACTATTCCGCCAACGGTTTTCGCGTGCTCAGCCCCGGCGATCACGTGGTGTGCGGCGTCTCGGGCGCGCGCATTCCGCTGGACTCCTTGCGTTATTGGAACGTCGCCCGGCAGCAGGCCTATGCCACCGCCCAGATCGCCAGCGAGGCGATGGCGCCGCAGTGATGAAGGCGGTGATTGCCGGCGTGCTGGCGCTGACGGGATGCGTCGGCGCCCTAGCCTCGATCGGGGACGCGCAGAACGACGCGCGCATCCCGCTCGGCGGTCAGGTGCCGGTATTGCAAGGCCAGGCGATGCAGGGCGGGCTGGTGCGCGGACGCGGGCAAGGCGGTGCGACGCTGTTGCTCAATGGCCGACCGGTGCCGGTGGCGGCGGACGGCTCGTTCATCCTGGGTTTCGATCGCGATGCCGGGCCGAGCGCGCTGCTGGTGCAGCGCTCGCGTGCGGGGGAGGAGACCCGCCTGGCGATTGCGGTGCTTCCTCGCGCGTGGCGGATCGAGCGGGTCAACGCTCCCTATCGCGCCGGGCGTACCACCGCAGAGTTTGAAGCGCTGCGCCCCGGCGAACTGGCCCGCATCGCGGCGGCGCGCGGGCGGGTCACCGACGCGCAGGGGTGGCGACAGCTGTTTCGCTGGCCCGCGATCGGGCGGCAATCGGGCTGGTTCGGCGCACAGCGTGTCTATCAGGGCAAGCCGGGCGGCTATCATTCCGGCGCGGACGTGGCGCTGCCCACCGGCGCGCCGGTCACCGCACCCGCCGACGGGGTGGTGGTGCTGGCCGCCTCAACGCCGTTCACCCTGGAGGGACGGCTGCTGATGCTGGATCACGGCGCGGGGCTGTCGAGCGCGTTCCTCCATCTGTCGCGCATCGACGTGACGGACGGCGAAGCGGTGCGGCAGGGCCAGCTGATCGGCGCGGTGGGAGCGACGGGCCGGGTGACGGGACCGCATCTCCATTGGGGGCTGCAATGGCGCGGCGCAAAGCTTGATCCACTGCTGGTCGCGGGGCCGATGCCGGGGCGCTAGGCGCTGTTGCCGATAAGTTACACGTTCGCGACAAAGCTGACGCAGACGAATGCGACAGCTTTACAGACGCATGGCCCGGCAGCATTCGAGGCGACATCGTCCCGTTCAGCCGCACCGCCGCGGCCGTGGGACTTGCCACTTCCCCTCCTGCCGTTCGCGCGGCCAGAAGCGGGTCACAGCGAGGAATGAATTACGTGATCAGCAACTCGATCAAGGCGCTTCGGGCCGGCACTGCACTGCGCGCGCTGGCGCTGCTTGGTGCGGGCGTAAGTGGCTCCGCGATGTTCGCCGCTCCGGCCTATGCGCAGGACTACACCAACGTCGCCGCTACTGGTAAGGTCCAAGGCACCAACGGGGAGGCTGTAGCTGGAGCGACGGTCGAAATCCGGTCCGACGATCAGGGCTTTAGCCGGACGGCGACGACCGACTCGTCGGGCACGTTCCGCATTCAGCAGATCCCGCCGGGAAGCTACACGTTCACGATCACTGCTCCCGGTTTCGACACATTCACTGAAAGCGGCGTCACGCTCAACCAGTCGTCGGCTGCCAACCAGTTCACCCTGTCGGCAGTAGGGGCACCGGTCGGCGGCGACATCGTCGTGACCGCGGGGCGCGTCCGCACGGTCGATTTCGATCGCAACACCACTGGTGCGGTCATCAATGTCGGCGATCTTGCCACGCGCGTTCCGGTGGCACGCGACATCACCTCCGTCGTGCTTCTGTCGCCGGGCACGTCGGCGGGCGATACAGCTTTTGGCAACCTGCCGTCGATCAACGGCGGTTCGGTTTCCGAGAACGCCTACTTCATCAACGGCCTGAACATCACGCAGTTCCGCAACGGTCTGGGTTCGGTGCCGGTGCCGTTCGACTTCTACCAGACGGTCGAAGTGAAGAACGGTGGCCTCTCGGCCGAGTTCGGTCGGTCGACCGGCGGCTTCGTCAACGCCACTACGAAGTCGGGTTCGAACGACTTCCACGGCAGCGTCACTTTCAACTGGGAGCCCAACGAGCTGCTGTCGAAGGCGCCGAACAGTGCGGGCAGCGACCGCGACTCGTTCTACAACGAGCGTGAGGACATGATCGTCCAACTGTCGGGTCCCATCATCAAGGACCATCTGTTCTTCTACGGCATCTACAATGCGCGCAATGTGATCGCTAAGGGTGGCACCACCGGCACTGCTAGTGCGATCGGCACGGGTGCGAACGGCTGCGCCACCAATCCGACTTTCTGCACTGACTTTGCCGACCTCCGCAGCGTCGCCAATCTTACGCTCGTAGGCTCGGGCTACACCGTGGCTCGCAGCACCAGCCCGTTCTTCGGCGCCAAGATCGATGCAGTGATCATCGATGGCCAGCGGCTTGAGGGGACGTACTTCAACACGAAGGGCAACTCGAAGACGGATCTGTACGGCAGCGCGCTGTATACGTTGGCTAGCGGCGACCGCTTCAATCCGAACACGAACAATCCTGGGCGGTATGTGTCGAGCTCGGTCAGCGAATCGGGCGGTGAGAACTATGTGCTGCGCTACACCGGCACGTTCACCAACTGGCTGACGCTGTCGGCTGCGTATGGCGTCAACCAGAATCGCAGCAATACGCAGTCGACCGATCCGAGCATTCCTTTCATTGCGGACCAGCGCGGCGGCGGTAGCCTCAGCATCGGCAACTCGCTGTCGAACGCCGACATCAGCGAGGAGAAGCGCACCTTCTACCGCGCCGACGTCGACCTGAACTTCAACTTCCTTGGATCGCACCACATCCGTGGCGGCTACGATCGCGAAGATCTCGACCTGACCGGTCTGATCACCGCAAACGGCGGGTTCCAATACACGCTTGCCACGTCGACGGGCGACGCGACGACCCGTACGCCCGCCGGTACGCAATACGCAATTGCGCGGACCTTCATCTCGGGCGGTCAGTTCAACACCCGCAACGAGGCCTTTTACCTGCAGGACAGCTGGTCGCTGTTCGGCAACCGCGTGCAGCTCAACTTGGGCATTCGCAATGATCGGTTCGTCAACCGCAACGCGGAC
The DNA here is from genome assembly GCF_028292945.1 of Sphingomonas bacterium. Lineage (GTDB taxonomy): Bacteria > Pseudomonadota > Alphaproteobacteria > Sphingomonadales > Sphingomonadaceae > Sphingomonas. Next base: position 3,061 of record NZ_JAQGLJ010000032.1, read on the forward strand.
GGTGTCGCGTTCTATACGTCGGGCGATCAGTGGGGTCCGCGCCTCGGCTTCAGTGCCGATCCGTTCGGGGATGGCCGCACCAAGGTTTATGGCTCGTTCAACAGGTACTTCCTGCCGGTCGCTTCGAATACCAACCTCCGTCTGGCAGGCAGCGAGCTCGATTTCGACGCATATTATCGCCTGACGGGCCTCAACGCGAACAACACCCCGATCCTCGGTACGCCGATCACCACTGGTGCGGGATTCGAAGCCTGCCCAGGCGGCTCGCCGGCGGGCACCGCGTGCGTGGTCCGCAACGACGGCCGTGTTCCCGGTACCGCCACCACGGTGGCCGCCAACCTGAAGTCGCAGTCGACCGACGAGTTCATTCTCGGCGTCGAGCAGCGGCTGGGCAATGGCATTCGGGTCGGCCTGTTCGGCACCTATACTAAGCTTAACGACTCGCTCGAGGACGCGGCGCTCGACCAGGCGATCATTCCGCTCTGCGTTGCCGCGGGCAACTCCGGCGCGGCCTGCACGGCCATCTTCAACGGTGTGCACCAGTATGCGCTGATCAACCCGGGTCGTGATGTCACCATCACCTTGAGCGATCCGTTCCCGAACCAGACGACGGCTCAGACCGTGACTTTGTCGGCGGCGGCACTCGGCTATCCGGCTGCAAAGCGGACGTACAAGGCGGTGACCGCGACCTTCGAGCGCGAGTTCGACGGCGTGTGGAGCTTCAACGCCAACTACACCTGGTCGAAGAACGAAGGAAACATCGAGGGCGGCATCCGCTCGGACAATGCTCAGACCGACTCGGGCCTGACGACCGCGTTCGATCTTCCCGCGCTGACCAACGGCTCTTTCGGCTTTCTGCCGAACGATCGTCGCCACAATTTCAAGGCGTACGGCAGCGTTAAGATCACCGACTGGCTGACGGTCGGCGCTCAGGCGCAGATCGCCTCGCCGCGGCGTTTCGGTTGCCTCGGTCGCACGCCGATCAGCGCCGACGCCACGCCGTTCGCGGTGGGCGGCCTGGCTGGTCGCTTCTATGGTGCAGGGGGCTTCTACTGTAACCTCGACAGCAGCGGTAATGTCGTGCGGAATCCTGCGACCGCGGTGATCAACGACTCGCCGTTCCTCACGGGCGGTGCCGCCAACCCGGCTGCTCGTGCGTCAACCCTGCAGCTGACGCCACGTGGCAGCATCTTCGAGTCGGATTGGCTCTACAATCTGAACCTGGACGCAGCGATCCGCGTGCCGACCGACGCCTTCGACGCGACGTTCCGCGTGTCGGTGTTCAATGTTCTGAACCGTCAGGCGAAGCTCGACTTCACCGAGACCGGCACGACTGGTACGGGTGTGCCGAACCCGACCTACTCGCTGCCGACAGTGTATCAGGCGCCGCGGTCGGTGCGTCTGCAGTTCCAGGTCGGCTTCTAAGCCGACAGCGAGCACAAAGGAAAAGGGCCGGCTTTCGCCGGCCCTTTTTTTTGTCGGTCCGCCCTGGCCAGCCGCGCAGCGCCGCAAGGCGATCAGCCCACCTCCAACACCGGTCTCCTATCCCATTCGTCCAACCCGCCGTGTGGTCGACAATACCCTGGAAGCGTGCCGTTATCTGGGAACGCTGGCGGCACTTGCGCCGGATGTCCCGATCCTGTGGCTGCGTCGCGATCCACTCGACTGCGCTTGGTCGGCATATCGGACGTTCTTTATACACGGCATGCCGTGGAGTTGATCGTTGCCCGACATCGCCGCGCACTTTCCCCTTGAGGATGCATTGTTCGAGCAGTTGCGGGAGAAGCTGGGGGATCGGCTGATGGTCGAGGACTCTGCCGCATTGGTCCGCAATCCCGAGCCGGCGACCCGTCTGATGCTGGCGCCTTGCGGCCTCGACTTCGACGCTGCGACGCTGGCGCCGCACGAGACCGGGCGAGCCGTGGCCGCGGCTAGCGCCGTACAGGTGCGCCCGGCCGATCGACCTCGGGGGAGTTGGAACGGCTGATCGTTACCGTTCCCACCTCCAGCCGTTTGTCGACGCCTATACCAGCTGAGGCATCAGGCGGCCGTCGCCCTCCTCTGAGGTCACCCTCGCCTGTCCTTGACCTCGCCGCCCACGACCAGGTCGGCGAGCGGCTTCCAGCCGTAACGCTGGACCGCGCGTTTCAAAGGACGCGCGCGATAGACCGGTTCATAGCCGACGCGGCCGAGCCATGCCCGCGTGGCCGCGGCCCGCACGAGCGTGATCTTGCGATCGGCGCGCAGCCGCTGGACGCGGCCAACCGGATGGGACCGATCGGTCCGTGTCGGCTTGGCCCAGCCGATGACCTGGAAGCGTTTCCCAGATCATAGGGCTACAGCGGAACGAAAGCTGTCTCTCGATCGGGCGGTCCGTCGCCACTCAGTAGCCTGAACTGGCGTCACGCCAACCTAACGAACCCGTTGGATCCGGATGCTGCGCTGACGGTTGAACGAGCCCAGATAGCTGCCGAGAGCGCCCCGCTTGATGTGAACCGTGTCTCCCACTTTCGGATCGATCCTGCCGCGCTCGACCGTGCGCCAGACCGATTTGTCGGCGAAAGTCAGCAGGAGGCCCTCGCGACCGCTCACCGACAATCCCGTCACGGTGGAGTCAAGCGTCTCCACGCTGGGGATCTTGCCGCCGCCACTACCGAAGAGGTTGATGTCGGGAAGCGACAGGCCGAACAGCGAGCGACGCCTCTGCCGCACTTCCTCGCCGCTCAACACCGTCAGCCCGCTGCCCGCGCGCACCTTTGCCAGATCGCCGACAGCACGGTCGTAACAGGCCAGCCGCTGAACGTCGCTCGTCACCGTTCGGCACTGCGTCACGCCATCGACCAACGCGTCGCCGGTGGCTTCCTGTGCCCACGCCGGACCGGCGACAGCGAACGTGGCGAGCATCACCAATGACCGCATCGTGCGCAACCCGCTCACCCTTGCCAACCCCCGTGCGCGTCAAGCCAGACTGTATGCGGGCGTGTGTTAGTATGGTCACAATGTCAAGCAAATCGGCCCGGACCGGCCCTACGGCATTGCAGCACGAAACGACGTCCGCTTATGCTGGCCCCTCTGGAGACCGATAGCGCAACAAGCGGCGCGGTCACTCGAAATCAAAAGGGGTACATTGATGATGAAGATGCGTTCGCGGTTGCTTGCAACCACCTTCGGTGCCGGCGCGCTGATGATGTCCACGCAGGCGCACGCCCAGGTCGGCACCCCTGCCGCCGAGCAGACCAATTCGGCCGATGCGACCGACGCGGCGACCGATGTCGTCGTGACCGGATCGCGCATTCAGCGCACGGACCTTACCTCTGCCAGCCCGATCGCGGTCGTGTCCGCCGAGGAATTTGCACTTTCCGGCGCGGTGAACGTCGAGCAGGTGCTGAACACGCTGCCCCAGGTGTTGCCCGGCACGACCGGCTTCTCGAACAACCCCGGCAGCGGCGCCGCGACGCTGAACCTGCGCAACCTTGGTCCGACGCGCACCCTGGTGCTGGTCAACGGCCGCCGCTGGATGTTCTACGATACCAATCAGATCGTCGATCTGAACACGATTCCGCAGTTCCTGATTTCGGGCGTGGACGTCGTGACCGGCGGCGCGTCGGCCGTGTATGGCTCGGACGCGGTTGCAGGCGTCGTCAATTTCCGCCTCCGCAACAACCTCTCAGGTATCGAGGCGGGTACCACCTACGCGATCACCGAGCGCGGCGACGCGCGTCGCTATTCCGCGGATCTCGCGATCGGCGCGAACCTTCCCGATGGCCGCGGCAACGTGACAGCGTTCGCGAACTACACGCGTCGTTCGTCGGTGTTCGCAGGTGCCCGGCAGTTCTCGCAGACTGCCGCTGGCGGCGGCTGCATCGTTCCGGGCAGCACCGCGGACGGCACCCGGCTCGGTACTCCGCTTCCCTCTGGCATTGCGCTGGCCACCTGCGCGGCGCGCAATGGCGAAGTCGGCCTTGTGCCGCAGGGATCGCCGACTGGCCCGATCGCGACCTTTGGCGTCGGAACCGACACCTTCATCTTCAACCCGGCCGGCGGTGGTTCGCGCACGTTCCAGGATCCGGGCGATCTCTATAACTTCAATCCGGTCAACTACCTGCAGTTGCCGCAGGAGCGGTACCTGCTCGGTGGCTACGGCAACTACAAGGTCACGGACGGTGTGGAGTTCTATACGGAGCTCAGCTACGTCAACAGTCAGGTCTCTACCGAGCTTGCTCCCACCCCGACCGGCGTCACCGCCAACCTCCAGATCGCGAGCCCGTTCTTCAACGCGCAGACCCGTACCCTGTTGACCCAGCAGGACCTGACGGACGCCACCCCCGGCAACGGTTCTGCCACGACCAACGTCAGCTACCGCTTCCTGTCGGCCGGTTCGCGCAATCAGGAGCAGACGCGTCAGGCGTTCCGCGTCTTGGGCGGCGTACGTGGCGATCTGGCCGAGAAACTGCGGTACGATGCGTTTTATTCCTATGCTCGCACGACCAACCAGCAGATCCAGCGCGGCAACGTGTCGCGCAGCCGGTATGTTGCTGCGCTGCAGACGGACTTCGACGCCACCGGCGCGCTGCGGTGTTCGGACGCAGCGGCTCGTGCGGCGGGCTGTGTACCGATCAACGTGTTCGGTAGTGGGCTCGCGAGCCAGCAGGCGGTCAGTTACGTCTCGGTCAATTCGACCAACCTTGAACAGTCGGAACTGAAGAACGCGGTCGCTTCGATTTCCGGCTCGCTGTTCAACTTCGGAATGGGCGCCGACGATGTCGCCTTTGCGTTCGGCGGTGAGTATCGTCAGATGCGGTCGCGGTATATTCCGGACACCTTCCTGTCGTCTGGCGATGTGCTCGGCTTCAATGCCGGTCAGCCCACGTCGGGCGGCTATGACGTGAAGGAGGTGTTCGGCGAGCTGCGTGTTCCGTTGATGCGCGACGGCTTCCTCTATGCGGTCGAGCTGAACGGTGCGGCGCGTTATTCGGACTATTCGCTGGCCGCCGTTGGTGGCAGCTGGACGTACACGGGCGGCGCCGAAATCGCGCCGATCCGCGATGTTCGTTTCCGTGGTCAGTATTCGCGCGCAGTCCGTGCCCCGAACGTGGCGGACCTGTTCTCGGGCAACAGGACCGACTTCCCCGGTGCGATCGATCCCTGCTCGGATCGTGGCTCGGTCGCGAGCCGTACCGACGCTCTGCGGAACTTCTGCGTTGCACAGGGCGTGCCTGCGGCCAACGTCTTCACTCGTCTGGTTCAGCCGGCGGCGCAGATCCAAGCCGACGTCGGTGGCAATCCGAATGTCGGCGAGGAAACGTCCGATACCTACACCGTAGGTGCAGTGATCTCGCCATCGTTCATCCCACGGCTCAACGTGACGGTCGACTATTACAACATCAAGGTCGAGGACACGATCGGCGTGCTGGCCGGCGGTCTCGCATCGGCGCTGAGCCTTTGCTATCAAACGATCCGTGATGCAGCGAACCCGATCTGTTCGGTCTTCACTGGTCGGCGCAGCGCGCAGGGTGCGCTGGGCCAGACGGCTGGTGGGTCGAACCCGCAGTTCCTCAGCGCCAACGTCGGCACCTTCAAGAACAGCGGCATCGACGTGCAGGTCGATTACAACCTGCCGCTCGCCGATGGTCGCCTGAGCTTCTTCTACCTGGGCACCTACCTGGACAAGTTCCGGACCATCCCGATCTCGGCGATCCCGCAGCGCGAGAACATCCTGGAAGGCACCTTCGGGTCGCCGCGCTATCGGCACACCACGCGCGTGACATACCAGAAGGGAGGCGCGCAGCTGTCGCTGCGCTGGCGCTACGAGGGCAAGTCGAAGAACAGCCTGATCGACAACGTGTTCAGTGGGACGACCCGCGTCGGCACCTCCGAGGCACTGCTGGCGACGCCACGGCTCGAGGCGTTCAACTATTTCGACCTGACGGCGGGCGTCGACGTGTCCGATGCCCTCACGTTCAACATCGGTGTGCTGAACCTGCTCGACAAGAAGCCGCCGATCATTGGTCAGGCACCGGACGGGGCGGAGCAGAACAACACTCTGCCGAGCTTCTACGATGTGCTCGGGCGCGACTTCTTCGTGTCGGCGCGGCTGCGCTTCTGATCGAGCCTGGATCCAGTTAGCAAAGGGGGCGGTGGAACTTCGGTTCCGCCGCCCTTTTTGTTGCGCCTGCAGCGGCCGGCAGCTGGCGCGTGATCTCAGCCGGCGGCGGTCACGTCGAACGCGACGGTCGTTCGCCGACCGGCACTGATCGGGCGAGTGCCGTGAAACAACGTGCTGGGGAACAGCGCGCACAATCCTACCTGGGGTGCGATCGTCGCGATCGGCGGCAGGTCGACACGCAGCTCGGCGGGTGGTCGCCCCAGTTCCAGCCTGCCTTGGCCGCCCTGATCCAAGACCTGCGACGGCACGGCCAGATAAGCGGCCGACGACAGGATCCCATGGGGATGGATATGGGGGGCATGATGACCGGCCCCATCGAGCCGGATCGACCAGCTGCCGTTGATCAGCCAAGGTTTGTCGCGATATCGCAGGAGCGGATGCGACGGGTCGCTCGGTGGCAATCCAGCACGATAGGTCTCGAGCGCTCGCGTGACTGCGTTTGCGATCAATGCGATCTCCGGCTCCGGCCGGGCGAACAGCGCGCCCCTAGTCTGGCTGCCGTGCTTGACCGACTGGCCGACCGGCATCCCCGACCGGTCATGTAGCCGATCTAGTAGCGCGCGCAGCGACGTCACCTGTTCGTCCGACAGATCGAGCGGCACCGTTTGGATCACTCCCGGCTGGCCGTGCAGCCATGTATGCCGCTCGTCCCCGAGCAAGCGCCAGCACAGGTCGCGCAACCCCCAACCGGTCACATCGCCAGGAGCAGCGCGGACCGCGGCTTCGAGCAACTCATCAGCCGCCAGCGGATCGGCTTCGCGCAGTCGCTGCCGCGCTTCCGCCACTTGCCACGCCGGCTCATCCCGTCGGTGCCCATCGAACAAGGCCCACGCGCGCGCATCGTCACCCGCTTCGCCCGCCGCGATCGCTTCGGCGAGCGCCAGGTCCGAGTCCGCGGACCAGAACCGCCGCGCCGCCGACAGCACGTCGGCCGCCGCCGACTGCCGATCGACGCCCGCCAGCATCGCCGCCCATGACCGGTACACGCCCGGTTCGCGCGCTGCCTTGACAGCAGCTACATAGTGATCCGCGAAGGCGTCGCCGTCGCCGCGTGCCCAGCGCAGTCTGGCATGCAGCTCCAGTCCCTCGGTCCAGCCCGTAAGCTGTGTCGCCAGCGCTTCTGAGACGATCAGCGCCTCGGCGCTGCGCCCTGCCGCGTCGAGCGCCTGCGCATAGCCAAGCAATACGTTCGGATCGCCGGGGCTGGCGCTCAGCGCACGCTCGTGATCGTCGACCGCGCGGTCCTCGCCGCGCTCCAAGCCCGCGCGCGCGCGGCCGATGCGCGCGCGTACATTCGTCGGATCGCGCCGCAGCGCCTCGTCGTAGCTCGCTGCGGCCGCTCCCGTCTCGCCTGACGTCAGTTCGGCGGCGGCACGGACGGTCCAATAGCGGGGCGCGGCCGACAGGTCCGCCGCGCGTTCACGAAGATATGCCGCCGCCTCTGTTGCCCTGCCCAGCCGAGTTAGCACCACCGCACGGTTGATCGCTGCCTCGTGCAGGCCGGGTGCGAGCAAAAGCGCGCGGTCGAACAGCGTCAGCGCCGTCTCGGGTCGCCCGGCGCCGGCGTGGAAATTGCCGGCGCTGTTGGCGAAGGCGGCGTCGGTCGGATGCGCCGCCAGGCCAGCGGCGAACAGTTGCGCCGCGCCGCCGTCGTCGCCGGCCGCCTTCGCCGCCAGCGCCCGCTGGCGCATCGTGGCCGCGTCCATCAGCGGTCGCGCAACCAGCCGGTGATCGAATAGCGGCCGACCGGCGCGAATGGCGGCACATAGCTGACCGCATGTGGCGCCGGCACGGCGAACAGGCTCAACGCGTTGAAGCGCGGCCGATACCCGGCGACCACGTCGCCGTCCTCGTCGAAGAACTGGAGGTATCCGCCCAAGCCGGGTCGCCAGTCGCCCGCGCACATGCTCAGCACATCTGCGATCCGCCAGCCTTCGGCGGCATGCACGTCGACAGGCAGCGGCAGAAACTGATTGGGCGCGAACAGCGTCGCCTGCGCCTCCGCCTCTATCAGCTGGGGCATGCCGGTGACCGCGCGGATGAGATCCAGAAAAGGTTCGGCATTTAGGTGTTCGAGCAGCGCATCGAAGGCCCCGCCGGGGTCCCATTTGCCAAGGTACGCGTCCAAGATCGGGTAGCGGGCATAGGAAAAGGCATAATCACGGCCCCTGCATCGCGCGAAAAACCTTTTCGGACGCGGCGGAGCGTTGGCTAAGAGACATCGCCGCCAATTGCCTGGCCTCAAGCCCGTGCGGCCCGTCATCCCCGGCGCGCCAGCCGAGTCCCCATGGCGTTTCGCGTGCCAGCACCTGGTGCAGCGCCGCAGCGGCGTCGGCGGTCAACAGGTCCCGGATCTGCACGCGACGGTCGACCGCGAAGCGTGCCGCCGATGCGCCGACATCGATGGCCGGGTTGAGGTCGAAGAGACTGATGGTCACCTGGAGCGTTCATCCTTTGCACCCGACGATTGGCGGGAGCCACAGACCCGGATAAAGCTGCCGTCGTGGCCGCCCAGCTTCCCTTTTCCCTCAACCCCGCTTTGGATGCAACCGGACTGGCGCGCCGTTTCGCGACGAGTGGACGGGCGCAGATCGGCGACATTCTGACGCGGACGCGGCGGTCGCGCTGCACGCAACGTTGCAGGGCCGTGACGACTGGCTGCAGGTGATCAACTCGGGCGACAAGCTGTTCGAGCTTGGTCGCAAACCCGGGCGGGCATGACGCCTGAGCAGCGAGAGGCGCTCGACACCGCCGTCCATGCCGGCGCCCGCAGCGGCTCCAGTTTGGTTGCGAGACGATCCGCGTGCCTGATGATGGCGCGGCTCGTGCGGCCAGCACCGATCCGCTGGCCGCGCTCGCGACCTTTTTGTCGATCGGCGCGGCGCGCGATCTGCTGCGTACCGTGACAGGCGAGCCGACCATCGCCTTCGCCGATGCGCAGGCGACGGCCTATGCTCCCGGAGACCTGCTGACCGCCCACGATGATCGCGTCGCGGGCAAGCGGCGCAAGGCCGCCTACGTATTGAGCGTCACCAACGGCATAGCGTCAGCGAGGTATCCCGCGCCGCGCCTAATCGCCGGTATTCGGTGACGGGTTGGCTGCGCGAGGCCTAGCCCACGTTCAACGCCAACTTCCCATCCCCCTCGTCGACGTTGACCGTCGCGCCGTCCTTGACCTCCCCGCGCAGGATCAGATCGGCGAGGGGGTCCTGCAGGTGGCGCTGGACCGCGCGCTTTAATGGGCGTGCGCCGTACACCGGATCGTAGCCGACCCGACCCAGCCATGCGCGTGCGGCGTCGGTGAGGTTCAGCACGATCTTGCGGTCGGCGAGCAGCTTGCCGACGCGGCCGACCTGGATGTCGACGATCGGCGCCATATGCTGCTGGCTGAGGCGGTGGAACAGGATCACCTCGTCCAGCCGGTTGAGGAACTCCGGTCGGAAATGCGCGCGGACGATGTCCATGACCTGTGGCTCGACGCTCTCGACGTCCTGGCCGTCTTCCAGGTTCGCCAGGTACTGCGAGCCTAGGTTGGAGGTCAGGATAATCAGCGTGTTGCTGAAATCCACCGTGCGGCCCTGGCCATCGGTCAGCCGTCCGTCGTCGAGCACCTGCAACAGCACGTTGAACACGTCGCCATGCGCCTTCTCGACCTCGTCGAAGAGAACGACCTGATAGGGCCGCCGCCGCACCGCCTCGGTCAGCACGCCACCCTCTTCATAGCCGACATAGCCGGGGGGTGCGCCGATCAGGCGGGCGACGGCGTGCTTCTCCATGAACTCGCTCATGTCGATGCGTACCATCGCGTTGTCATCGTCGAACAGGAAGCCTGCGAGCGCCTTGGTCAGCTCGGTCTTGCCCACCCCAGTCGGCCCCAGGAACAGAAACGAGCCGAGCGGGCGGTTCGGGTCCTGCAACCCCGCGCGCGCTCTCCGCACCGCGGTGGAGACCGCACGCACCGCGTCGGCCTGACCGATCACGCGCCTGCCGATCGCGCCCTCCATCGCCAACAGCTTCTCGCGCTCGCCTTCGAGCATCCGGTCGACCGGGATGCCCGTCCAGCGCGCGACGACGCCGGCGATGTCCTCGGCGGTCACCTCTTCGCGCAGCATCGTGCCCGACTGCGCCTCGTCGGCCTCCGCGATCTGCTTTTGCAGGGACGGGATGGTTCCGTAGGAAAGCTCGCCGGCCTTGGTCAGATCGCCCGCGCGCTGCGCCTGTTCGAGCGCCAGCCGCGCCGCGTCGAGCTGTTCGGCCAGCTTCGCGCCGGCGGCGATCTTGTCCTTGTCCGCCTGCCAGCGGAGCGTCAGCGCGCCCGACTGTTCCTCCAGCCGCACCAGCTCGATCTCCAATGTCGCGAGCCGGTCTTTCGACGCGCGGTCGAGCTCCTTCTTCAGCGCCTCGCGCTCGATCTTGAGCTGGATGATGCGCCGGTCGAGGTTCTCGATCTCCTCGGGCTTGCTCTCCACCTCCATGCGCAGGCGGCTCGCCGCCTCGTCCATCAGGTCGATCGCCTTGTCGGGCAGGAAGCGGTCGGTGATGTAGCGGTTGGACAATGTCGCCGCAGCGACCAACGCGCCGTCGGTGATGCGCACGCCATGGTGCAGCTCGTATTTGTCCTTCAATCCGCGCAGGATCGACACGGTGTCGGGCACCGTCGGCTCGCCGACGAACACCGGCTGAAACCGCCTTTGCAGCGCCGGGTCCTTCTCGACATATTTACGGTATTCGTCGAGCGTGGTGGCACCCACGCAGTGCAGCTCGCCACGCGCAAGCGCGGGCTTGAGCAGATTGCCCGCGTCCATTGCTCCTTCGGATTTACCAGCGCCGATCAGCTGATGCATCTCGTCGATGAACAGGACGATGTCGCCCTCGGCCGCCTTGACCTCGTCAAGCACGCCCTTGAGTCGCTCCTCGAATTCGCCGCGGTACTTGGCCCCCGCGATCAGCGCGCCGAGATCGAGCGACATCAGCCGCCGGTCCTTTAGCGTGTCGGGCACGTCGCCGTTGGCGATGCGCAGCGCCAGCCCTTCCGCGATCGCGGTCTTGCCGACGCCGGGCTCGCCGATCAGCGCCGGGTTGTTCTTGGTGCGGCGCGCGAGGATCTGGATCGTGCGGCGGATCTCCTCGTCGCGGCCGATCACCGGGTCGAGCTTGCCGTCGCGCGCGGCCTGGGTGAGATCGCGCGCGAACTTCTTGAGCGCCTCGTATCGGTCCTCCGCACCGGCGGTGTCGGCGGAACGGCCGTTGCGCAGGGCGTTAATCGCGGTGTTCAGCCCTTCGGGGGTGACGTTCGCCGTCTTCAGCGCCTTGCCGGCGGTGCCGGTGGACAGCGCCAACGCGAGCAGCAGCCGTTCGACGGTGACGAAGCTGTCGCCCGCCTTGGTCGCGACCTGCTCCGCCTGGTCGAGCATGCGCACGGTGTCATTGGTCAGCCCCGGCGTGGATTGCGCGCCCGAACCGGTGACGGCAGGCAGCTTCGCCAATGCGGCGTCAATTTCCGCCGTCGCACGCTTCGCATCGCCGCCCGCCGCGCCGATCAGCCCGGCGGCCATGCCCTGCTCGTCCTCCAGCAGCGCCTTCAGGACGTGCTCTGGCGCGATGCCCTGGTGGTTGGAGCGGATCGCGACGGTCTGCGCCGATTGCAGGAAGCCCTTGGCGCGGTCGGTGAATTTCTCGAGGTTCATGGCTGCCCCTGTTGGTCGTCTGCGGGATGTAGAGTTGCGCTCTCGCCATGCAACTATTCGTCATGCCGACCTTGAGCCGGCATCCATGGTGCCGCAAGGACAACCGCAGCCGGTATTTGCGGCACGTTGGACACCGGCTCAAGGCCGGGGTGACGGGGGAGGAGCAAGTGCTGCGTAAGATTGGCCTCTGCGTGCTCGCGCTTGGGATCCTCATCGTCGTTGGCCTCGCCACCTGGGAGCCATTGCTCGCCGAGCGGGTCGCGCCGCCGCCCGCGCGCAAATACGACAGCGTCATCGCACGCGACCGCTGGAGCGTGCCGCACATCTTTGGGCGCACCGATGCGGATACCGCCTACGGCATCGGCTATGCGCATGCGGAGGACGATTTTACGACCTTGCAGGACGTGCTGGCGATGACGCGCGGGCGGCTGGGCGCGATCTCGGGGCAGGACGGGGCCAAGACTGATTACGTCGTCCACCTGCTCGGCGCGCGCGCGACGATCGATCGGGATTACATGAAGCAGCCAGCCGACGTCCGCGCGCTGCTCGATGGCTATGCCTCGGGGCTGAACGCCTATGCCAGGCGGCATCCGGGCGAGGTCAAGCTGGCGAAGCTGTTCCCGGTCAACGGACAGGATGTGGCGACTGGCTTCGTGGTGCGCTCGCCGTTCTTCTTCGGGTTGGACGGAGTGCTGGCCTCACTGGTCGGCGACAAGCCGCTGCCGTCCGAAGCCGCAGCCCCCGCGACAACACCGGTGGGACCGAACGCGGCCGAGAACGGCTCCAACGCGTTCGCGGTCGCGCCCAAACGGTCCGCGGACGGCTGGACGCGGCTGGTGTCCAACTCGCATCAGCCGTGGCGAGGCGGCGTCGCCTGGTACGAACTCGTGGTGCATTCCGGGCAGGGGTGGAATTTTGCGGGCGCGACTTTTCCCGGCGCGCCGTTTCCGCTTCTGGGGCATAACGAGACGCTAGGTTGGACCAACACGGTCAACCGGCCCGACCTGATCGACGTCTACAAGCTCACGACAGACGGCAACCGCTATCGCTACGACGGGCAGTGGCGGCCGATCGAGCGGCGGCGCGTGTGGCTGCCGGTGAAGCTGTGGGGTCCGTTCGTCCTGCCGGTGCCGAAGATGGTGGCGCGGGCGGTGCAGGGGCCGGTGATCGAGAACGAGGCGGGTGCGTTCGCAATCCGCTATGCCGGTGCGGACCAACTGCGCATGGTGGAGCAATATTACCGTATCACCCGCGCGCGGAACTGGGCGGAATGGGACCGCGCGATGCAGCTGCAGGGCATCCCCGCCACCAACTTCGTCTACGCCGATGCGACCGGCAAGATCGCGCTGATCTACAATGCCATGTTCCCCAACCGGCGCGGGGGCGCGAACTATGCGGGCGTGCTGCCGGGCGATCAGAGCCGCTTCTTCACGCCGGGGACGGTGGCGTGGAGCGCCGTGCCCAAGAACATCGATCCGGCGTCGGGCTTTCTTCAGAACGCCAACAACGCGCCCTATCTGGCGGCCGGTCCCGGGTCCGAGCTGCCGCCGCAGCCGCCACTGCTCGGCGTCGAACGCGACGCGACCAATCGCGGCACGCGTGCGGTGGAGCTGCTGAGCGCGGACCGATCGATCAGCCAGGCCGAGCTGGAGGCGATCAAGTACGACACCGCCGTATCGCGGCAGGGCTGGGCGAAGAGCTGGTTCGACGACATCGAACAGGCGAGCCATGACGAGACCACGTCGGCTGGGCAGGTGCTGCTGCGCGAGTGGGACTGGAATTTCGACGGGCGCGGGCCGGCGGACGCGCTGGCACTGATGGTAATGCGCACCGGCAACGCCTGGTATTACCGCCGGCAGGAGCGGACCGAGCCGGTCGTGGCGCTGCGGGAGGCGATGGACCATCTCCGCAAACATTTCGGCCGCATCGATCCGCCGCTGGGCGACGTGCTGCGGCTACGGCAGGGCAAGGTGGACCTGCCGCTGGACGGCGGTCCCGACGTGCTGCGCGCGATGCCGCTATGGGATGTCGAGGAGGACGGCCGGCTCGCGGTTAAGCATGGCGACAGCTTCCTGATGTTCATGGCCTGGGACCGGCAGGGGCGCGTGCGGTCACGTTCAATCCAGCCGTTCGGCGCGGCGACGACCCGGCCCGACTCGCCGCACTACGCGGATCAGGCGGCGCTGTTCACGCGGCGGCAGACCAAGCCCGTGTGGTTCTCGCCGGCGGCGCTGCGGGCAAATGTGGAGCGGGTGTACCGGCCGTAGAGATCCTCCCCGGAACGGGAGGTGGCGGCGCGAAGCGCTGACGGTGAGGGTTGTCGAGCAGGGGTGCCGGGCGTCGAAAGCCCCCTCCACCACCCGGCTGCGCCGGGCGGTCCCCTCCCCGTGGACGGGGAGGATCGCAGCTGTGATCGCTTGCTCCCCTCACCGTCCTACCGCTATACACCGGCAAAACACCGTTCAGGATGCTAAAACCATGAACTTCAAGAGTTTCGCGCTCGCGACCGCCGCCACCGTCGTCGCTGCCCCTGCACTTGCGCAGACCGGCGTGCCGGCCGCGCAGCTCGTACGCCAGGTCGATATCCCCTATCAACAGTTCACGCTCGCCAACGGTTTGCGCGTCATCGTCCATACCGATCGCAAGGCGCCCATCGTCGCCGTCTCGGTGTGGTACGACGTCGGCGCCAAGCACGAGCCCAAGGGGTCGACCGGCTTCGCGCATCTGTTCGAGCATCTGATGTTCAACGGTTCCGAGAACGCGCCCGACGATTTCTTCGAGCCGCTCAAGCAGGTCGGCGCGACTGACTTCAACGGCACCACCAATCTCGATCGCACCAACTACTTCGAGACGGTGCCGACGGCCGCACTGGAGCGCGCGCTGTTCCTGGAGAGCGATCGCATGGGTTATCTGCTCGGCGCGATCACGCAGGCCAAGCTCGACGAGCAGCGCGGCGTCGTCCAGAACGAGAAGCGGCAGGGCGACAACCAGCCCTATGGCCTGGTCCAGTACAAGATCACCGAAGGGTTGTTCTCGCCCGATCATCCCTACGGTCACTCGACGATCGGTTCGATGGCCGATCTCGACGCCGCCAGCCTGGAGACGGTGAAGAACTGGTTCCGGGACAATTATGGTCCCAACAATGCGGTGCTGGTGCTGGCGGGCGACGTTGACCTCGCCACCGCGCGGCCGCTGGTTGAGAAATACTTCGGCGCGATCAAGCGCGGACCGAAGAGCGTGACGCGCCCGGCGCCTGTTCCGACGCTGCCCGCAGCCAAGGCGGAGGTCATCAAGGATCGTGTCGCCGCAACGCTGATCACGCGCAACTGGTCCGTCCCGGGCAGCGCCGATCCTGAGTCGGCGGCGCTGGACGTCGCCGCGTCGGTGCTGGGCGGGCTCGCGTCGAGCCGCCTCGACAACGCGCTGGTGCGGCAGGACAAGACCGCGGTGCAGGTCTCGGCTTTCTCCGGCGGTGGATCGCAGGTCGGCGGCTTCCGCATTCAGGCGGTGGTGCGGCCGGGTGCCGATGCGGCGGCGGTGAATGCGCGCATCGATGCCGTGATGGCGGACTTTCTGAAGAACGGCCCGACGGCCGACGAGGTCAACCGCGTCGTCACGACGCGAGCGGCGAACACGATCCAGGGGCTGGAATCGGTCGGCGGGTTCGGCGGCAAGGCCGTGGCGCTGGCGCAGGGCGAGCTGTTCTACAACGACCCGAGCTTCTACAAGAAGCGCCTGGCGCTGCTCGCGGCGCAGACCCCCGCCACGGTGAAGGCGGCGGCCAACAAGTGGCTGACGCGCCCGGTCTATGCGCTGACCGTCGAGCGCGGCGAGCGCGACAAATACGAGGAAGCGCGCGTGCCGGCGGCGGTCGCGGTCAAGCCCGCGCCGACGACGGCGTTCAAGGGCACGCGCGGCCCCCTGCCGCCGGTCGGCGCGCTGACCGGGCTGAGCTTTCCGGCGGTCGAGCGCACGCGGCTGAAGAACGGCATTGAGCTGGTCTATGCGCAGCGCACTGCGGTGCCGGTGACGCAGGTGGCGCTGGCGTTCGACGCCGGCACCGCAGCCGACGTGCCCGGCAAACTCGGCACGCAGGCGCTGACGCTGAGCATGATGGACGAGGGCACCGCCAGGCTCAACTCGATCCAGCTCGCCGAGGCCAAGGAGCGGCTGGGCGCGTCGATCGGCACCGGCTCCGGCCCCGATCGCACCACCGTGTCGCTGGACGTGCCGAGCGCCAACCTCGCGCCCGCGCTGGACCTGTTCGCCGACATCGCGCGCGCGCCAGCGTTCAGCGAGCAGGAGCTGGGGCGGGTCAAACAACAGCAGCTCGCCGGCATCGCGCAGGAGCTGACCAGTCCCAATGGCCTGATCGGCCGCGTCGTGCCGCCGCTGATCTATGGGCCGAACAGCCCCTACGCGAAGTCGCAGGGCGGTGGCGATCCGCGCGCGGTGGCGGCGCTGACCCGCGCCGATCTGGTCGCGTTCCAGCAGGCATGGCTGCGCCCGGACAAGGCCAAGTTCTTCGTCGTCAGCGACCGGCCGCTGGCGCAGATCAAGGCGGCGCTGGATGCCGAGTTCGGCGACTGGATCCCGACCGGCACGGCGGGGGTGAAAAACTTCGCCGCTTCGACCCCGTCGCCATCCAAGATCGTGCTGGTCGATCGCCCCGACAGCCCGCAGTCGGTGATCGTCGGCGCGATTCCGACGACGTTGAAGGGCACGGGCGACCTGGTGCCGATCACCACCGCCAACGACGCGCTCGGCGGCAGCTTCCTGGGCCGCATCAACATGGAGCTGCGCGAGCGCAAGGGCTGGTCTTACGGCGCGCGCGGCAATCTGCAGACGGCGGCGGAGGCGGCACCCTATGTCATCACCGCGCCGGTGCAGGCCAACCAGACCGGCCCTTCGTTGGCGCTCGCCCGCGAAAAGGTCGCCGCGTTCCTCGGCAAGGAACCGATGACACAGGTGGAGTTCGACCGCGCGATCAACGGTGCCGTCAACGCGCTGCCGGGCACCTACGAGACGTCCGGCGCGGTGCTGGCGGCGATGATGAGCAACGACCTGTACAAGCGGCCCGACAACTATCAATCGACGCTGGCGGCGCGCTATCGTGGCTACACACTGCCGCAGCTCAACAGCGCCATTCAGGGTGCGATCGATCTCGACAAGACGATTTGGGTGGTCGTCGGCGATGCCAAGGTGGTGCGCCCGCAGCTTGACTCGCTGGGCCTCCCCGTCGAAGTCGTGCCCGCGGCGTCGGTCGCGGGCGCGCCGCTCGGCGTGCCGGCGGCGGCTGGTCAGTAACGGAGAGAATAGCATGGCGGATGTGGACGGCAGCTGGGACTGCACGGTGAAATCGCCATTGGGCGACCAGAAGATGACGGTGACGGTCAAGGTCGACGGCTCGACCTGGTCGGGCAACGTGTCGGGCGCGATGGGTGCCACCGATATCTCGGGCGAGGCCAGCGGCAACACGATCAGCTGGAAGCAGCAGATGACGGTGCCGATGCCGATGACGCTCGACTGCCAGGCGACCGCCGAGGGCGATACGATGACGGGGACCGTGGGCGCGGGGGCGTTCGGAAGCTTTCCGCTGTCGGGTACGCGTTCCGCCTGACGGCCATGTAGTTGCGAACAGGAGCTGCCCGTTCTCCATCCCGGAGAGCGGGCCGTTTAGCATTTTTCGTCACCCCGGCCTTGAGCCGGGGTCCAGCGTGCGGCAGGCTTGGCGTCTGCCAGTCGAGCGCTACGCTCGCGGCTTGTTGGATGCCGGCTCAAGGCCGGCATGACGGAGGATTAGATGAACGCGACGAAGCGCGAGTTCCTGGCGGGTACCGCTTCTATTGGCGCGATAGCGCTCCTGCCGACCGCCGCCACCGCCCAGCCCAAAACCCCGCTCAACGCCCTTTTCGACGATCTCGTCCAGGCCCAGCTCCGTCGCGGGCCGGAGGGCGCGACCAACCTCGGCCTCGACACCGGGATCAACGCGGACCTGCGCGCGAAGCTGTCCGACCAGTCGCTCGCCGCCATCGCGCGCAACCGCGCCGAAACGCGCGCCGAGCTGAAGCGGCTGGAAGCGATCGACTCCGCCAAGCTGACCGAGGACGAGCGCGTCGATCTCGCCTGCGTGCTCTACACGCGGCGCACCGCGGTGGCGGTGCAGCGGTTCGACTTCGGCGGCTCTGGCTACGGCCCAAGCCCATACGTTATCTCGCAGCAATCGGGCGCTTATCAGTCCGTTCCCGATTTTCTTGACACCAAGCACCGGATCGAGACCGCCGGGGACGCCGACGCCTACCTCATGCGGATGCGCGCCTTTGCGGGCCAGCTCGAGGCGCAGACCGAGCGCATGCGCCGCGACGCGGGCGCGGGGGTGATCCCGCCCGATTACATCCTCGACCTGGTGTTGACGCAGCTCGGCAAGCTGCGCGTGCCGGCGGGCGAGGCGCTGGTGGTGCAGTCGCTCACGCGGCGTGCCGCCGCAAAGGGGCTGGCCCAGCGCTACGCCGCCGATGCGCGGCGGATCCACACTGCCGAGATCCTGCCCGCGCTGGAGAAGCAGACCGCGCTTACCCGGACGTTGCGGGCACGTGCCACGCATGACGCGGGCGCGTGGAAGCTGCCCGACGGTGCGGACTTCTACGCCGCGTCACTGCGCGCCAACACGACATTGAACATGTCGGCGGACGAGGTGCATCGCTTCGGCCTGGAGCAGGCCAAGTCGATTTCCGCGCGCATGGATGTGGTGCTGCGGGCACAAGGCTTTACCCAAGGCACGGTCGGCGAGCGGATGGCGGCGCTGGCCCGCGACCCGAGATACCTGTTTCCCAACACCGAGGCCGGCAAGCTCGCCGCGATCGCGCATTGCAACGAGCGTCAGGCCGCGATCAACAAGCGTCTGCCGTCGGTGTTCGAGCGCATGCCGCCCTACAGCTTCGAGGTCCGTCGCGTCCCGCCGCAGACGGAAGCCGGAGCGGCCGGCGCCTTTGCACAGTCGCCGTCGCTGGACGGGACGCGACCGGGACTGGTCTATTTCAACCTGCGCGACACCGCCGACTGGCCGAAGTTCGACCTGACCACCACGACGTTTCACGAGGGCCTGCCGGGTCACCAGCTGGAGGGCGGCCTGGCGCTGTCGAACACGCGCCTGCCGCTGATCCGAAAGATCACCGGCTTTTCCGGCTATGGCGAGGGCTGGGCGCTGTATTCGGAGCAGCTGGCCGACGAGATCGGCATGTATGACGACGACCCGCTCGGCCGGCTGGGGTATCTTAAGGCGCAGCTGTTCCGCGCCAACCGCTGCGTCGTCGATACCGGGCTGCACCAGTATCGCTGGACCCGGGAGCGCGCGATCAAGTATTTCATGGACGCGCAGGGCGACACGCTGGGGGACGCATCGCGCGAGATCGACCGCTACACCGTCAATCCAGGTCAGGCGTGTTCATACAAGCTCGGTCATTCGGTATTCGCGGACGTGCGTGAGCGCGCCAAGGCGAAGATGGGCGGGCGGTTTGACCTGAAGGCGTACCACACCGCCGTGCTGCGCCACGGGCGGCTGCCGCTCGACGTACTACGTGACGTTGGGGACCGGTGGATGGACGCCTGACTCCCTCTCCCGCCTGCGGGAGAGGATTAGCGCAGCACGCGCGTCACATGCCCCATCTTGCGGCCTTCGCGCATCGTCTTGCCGTAGAGGTGCAGGTGCGCGCCGTCCTCCGCCAGCAGCGCGGGCCAGCGGTCGGCCTGCTCGCCGAGCAGGTTCTCCATAGTCGCGCCCGCCCCGGTCAGCGCGGTCAAGCCGAGCGGCAAGCCGCACACCGCGCGGATATGGTTCTCGAACTGCGAGGTGACCGCGCCCTCGATCGTCCAATGACCGCTGTTGTGGACGCGCGGGGCCATCTCGTTGAATACCGGGCCGTCCGCCGTGGCGAAGAACTCGCAGGCGAGGACGCCGACATGGCCGAGCGCCTCTGCGATGCGCTTGGCCAACGCGATCGCCTCCGCCGCCTGCTCGCGCACCAACGCCGAGGCGGGAACGGCCGACGTCGCAAGCACGCCATCGACATGGACGTTCTCCGGCACGGCCCACACCGCCGTCGCGCCGTCCGTGCCGCGCGCGAGCAGGACGGAAAACTCCGCCGCGAAATTAACCCGCGCCTCCAGGATGGCCGCGTGACCGGCCGGAGGGCGGGGCGGGCGGCCGATCGCCTCCCAGGCGCTGGCGGCATCCCCGGGCGTATCGATCCGCGCCTGACCCTTGCCGTCATAGCCGAACAGCGTCGTCTTCAGGATCGCCGGCGTGCCGATCTGCCTGACCGCTGCATGCAACGCGTCGAGACCGTCAACCGGCGCCCAGTCGGCCGTGCGGCCGCCCAGCTCCGCCACAAGCGCCTTTTCGTGCGGGCGATAACGCGACACGTCGAGCGAGCGCGCGGACGGATGCACCGCGATGCGGCCGGCGAGATAGCTGACCGCATGCGGATCGACATTCTCGAACTCGTAGGTGGCGACATCGACGCGCGCGGCGAAGGCGCGCATCGCGTCGCCATCCTCGAACCGGGCCTGCGTCCATTCCGCCGCGACCTCGGTCGCCGGGCCGCTCGCCTCGGGCGCGAAGACGTGGACACGATAGCCGAGCTGCGCCGCGGCAAGGCCGAGCATCCGGCCGAGCTGTCCGCCGCCGAGGATGCCGATGGTGGAGCCGGGCGGGATCATTCGCGCGTTGGTAGGGTGAGCCCCTCCCCGGCGAAAGCCGGGGCCCAGCTAAAGCAAAAGGACGCCGCGGCAGCGCCGGTCTTCGCAATGCGAAGACACTGGGCCCCGGCTTTCGCCGGGGAAGCGATGCAAGCGTTCTGACTCAACACGGCACCTCCGCCACACCCGCCGTCTGCGCCGCGCGCCACGCCTGCAGCCGCTCCGACAGATCAGGATCGCCGGTCGCCAGGATCGCCGCCGCGAGCAGCCCGGCGTTGATCGCGCCCGGCTTGCCGATCGCCAGCGTGCCCACCGGCACACCGCCGGGCATCTGCACGATCGAGAGCAGGCTATCCATCCCGCTCAGCGCCTTTGACTCCACCGGCACGCCCAGCACCGGCAGGTGCGTGCATGCCGCCGCCATCCCCGGCAGATGCGCCGCGCCGCCCGCACCTGCCACGATCACCTTCAGCCCGCGTCCTGCGGCGCTCTTCGCATAGTCGTAGAGCCGATCGGGCGTACGGTGCGCCGACACCACGCGGGTCTCGTGGGGCACGCCCAGTACGTCCAGCACCTCGGCGGCATGGCGCATCGTCTCCCAGTCGGACTGCGAGCCCATGATGATGCCGACCAGCGCGTCCCCCATGCATCGCGATTAACGCCTCCCGGCGCGCAATGCTACACTCGCCCGCATGACCATGACCTACGACCGCTATCTCGCGCTCGACCGGCTGCTCGACGCGCAGCATCCGCTGTCGGACCGCCACGACGAACTGCTATTCATCATCGTCCATCAGACCAAGGAGCTGTGGCTGAAGCAGATGGTCGCCGAGCTGCTGCCCGCCAAGGCGCTGATCCGCGCAGGGCGGCTGACGGAGGCGTACAAGAACCTGGCGCGGGTCAGTCGCATCCAGGCGGTGATGACGCTGTCGTGGGACGTGCTCGCGACGATGACGCCGGCGGATTATACCAGCTTCCGCGATGTGCTGGGCGGCAGTTCTGGCTTCCAGTCGGACCAGTTCCGCAGCCTCGAGGTGCTGCTGGGGCTGCGCGGCGGGAGAGGGGGGCCGATGGCGGACGCCTTCGCGGCATCCCCAAGCCTGTGGGACGACGCCAACGCGGCGCTAGCGGCGGCGGGGTTCGCCGTGCCCGCCAGTGCGCTGGAGCGGGATTGGGCGGAGCCGTACGTCCCTGACGACGGCGTCGAGGCTGCGTGGGCAGCGGTCTATGGCGATCTCGACCGCTGGTGGGCCTTGTATCAGCTCGCCGAGAAACTGGTCGACATCGACGACGCGATGGCGACATGGCGGCACAAACATGTGCTCACCGTCAGCCGCATCATCGGCGGCAAGCGCGGCACGGGCGGGTCGGCGGGGGTGTCGTATCTGGAATCGACGCTGACCAAGCGTGCGTTTCCGGAGCTGTGGAGTTTGCGGTCCCGGTTGTAGCCCGTTCCGCCGGGAAGGGGACAATGGCCCGAGAAGCAGCTTCGATCGTTTAGCGCGTCGCGCCGATGTCGCTGTACCGCGTCACCGAGTTGATCGTCCCGCCCTTGCCCATCATCGAGCCGCCGATGTCCGCGCCGTTGCCGGTCGGGAACGGCCGCCCGTCGGGCAGGCGTGCGTAGCTGGCGGTCAGGACATAGCGATCGACCTTCGCGACCAGCATCGCGCGGAAGCCCTTGAGCGAGGTGTAGCGGACCCGCTCGACGAACGGTGTCGGGCCGCTGGTGTTGACCACTGCCTCGGCCGCCGTGTCCGCCGACACGTCGCGGTCGCCGATCTTGAGCCCACCCTTGGGCAGCCGCGCGAACCGGTAGGTCGTCGTGCCCACGACCCGGGTCGCCGGCGCGCCGAACCATTGCGCCAGCCGGACATAGCTGGGCGGGGGCGAGCCGCTTGCCGCCTTGACGATCCGTGCCGCCTCCTTGGGGGTAGGCGCGCGCCCGTCGATGCTCGCGACGACCCACCGCTTGCCCGCGGGCGCGCGCGGATCGTGGCGCGTGACGACCGTCTGCGCCTTCGACCCGCTCCGCTCGATGCGGGTGGTCGATGTGAACGCCACGTCGGCGGTGGCGGACTGGCGCATCCCGGCGAGCACCTGATCCTGCAGCGGATCGGCGGCGGCCGGAGCGGCGATCAGCAGCGCGGCCAGCGCCGGCGCCCTCAACGCTCGCTCAGATAATAGCGGTCGAGCGCGTTCAGCTCGGCGTCCAGCTCGTACACGATCGGCTGGCCCGTCGGGATCTCGAGGCCCGTGATCTCATCATCGGGAATTGCGGACAGATGCTTGACCAACGCGCGCAACGAGTTGCCGTGCGCGGAGATCAGCACGCGCTGCCCGTCCTTGAGCGCGGGCGCGATGCGGCCATCCCAATAGGGCAGCACGCGCGCGATCGTGTCCTTCAGGCTCTCGGCATGCGGCACGGGAACGCCCGCGTAGCGGCGGTCGCCGGACAGATCATACGCGCTCCCCGCTTCCTGCGCGGGCGGCGGCGTGTCGAAGCTGCGGCGCCATATCTTGACCTGCGCATCGCCGTGCTTCGCCGCCGTCTCCGCCTTGTCGAGGCCGGTCAGTCCGCCATAATGGCGCTCGTTGAGCCGCCAATGCTTCTCCGTCGGCAGCCACAGCCGCCCCATCGCCTCCAGTGCGATGTTCAGCGTCTTGATCGCGCGCGTCTGCAGCGAGGTGAAGGTGAGGTCGAAGTCGAGCCCCTTGGCGGCCATCAGCTCCCCCGCCGCACGCGCCTCCGCCTCGCCCTTGTCGGTCATCGCGACGTCCCACCAGCCGGTGAAGCGGTTCTCCAAATTCCACGCGGACTGGCCGTGGCGGATCAGGACGAGCTGAGGCATCAATAAACTCCGTTCGGGCTGAGCTTGTCGAAGCCCCTTTCCTTTGCTGATAGTGAAGAACAGCCCTTCGACAAGCTCAGGGCGAACGGAGGGTGCGATGATAGTACGCGAGACGCGGGTGTATGACGGGCCCGGCGGGCCGTTCGAGGGCGTGTTCGCAGCTGACGACGAGGTCGAGGCGGCGCGGCCGGGCGTGCTGATCTGCGCCAACGTGCTGGGGCAGAAGGAGGCGGACAATGTCATCGCCGAGCGGCTGGCGGGGCTGGGCTATGTCGGCTTTGCCTGCGACGTGTTCGGCCAGGGGAAGCGCGCGCAGCGGGGTCCCGACATGCGGCGCTACATGGACGAGATGATGGCCGACCGCGCCCAGCTCCGCGACCGGCTGGCGGCGAGCCTGGCGGTGCTGAAGGACCACCCCGCCGTCGATGCGCGCCGCACGGCGGCGATCGGCTATTGCTTCGGCGGGCTGTGCGTCCTCGACCTCGCGCGGTCGGGGGCGGACCTGCTGGGCGG
>NZ_JAQGLJ010000043.1 GCF_028292945.1 Sphingomonas bacterium
CTTCGCGTGAAGTGACCCGTGCCTAGCTGCTCGCGCCGCAGGTCCATTCATTGTTGGCGCTGACGAAGCAGAGATACTTCTTCTGCAGGGTACGCCAGCCGGAGCTGCCCGCCGGCGCGCCCTCGCACACGCTCATGGTGGTCGACACCGGGTACACCCTCACGCCCGGTGGGGCACCATTGTCGACGCGGGAGGCACCCACGCCAGGCCGATTGCCGACAGCGTTGCGGACCGGCGCGCCGACGCTGAAGCCGGACAAGCGGACGCCGCGCCAATTGGGGGGCGTAGGCGGCCATCGTGATGCTGTCGGTGACCGTCTGCCGGAACAGCGCCGCCGACGCCGCACGCGCTTCGGACACGGGGTCGCCATAGGGCGAGCGTGGGCAGCTCCCGCCTTCCGGCTGCGCGGCCGCGCTCGTCGACCGGAGCGAGGGCGCCACGGCGGCGCCGGTCGGTTGCCCCCGGCCGAGATCGGCGCCAGCGGCTAGCTTGGGCGCGACGCGCGCCGCCATCGTCATCGCCTTCTCGTACGTCGACATCATGAACGGCCGCGCGCGATCCTCACGTACCGGGGCATGAGGCCGGAGGTCGCAATCGCGATAAGGACCGGGTGCCTCGCACGCCACAACCTCCCAGACCGAACCCGGTGGCGGGTAGGGCCGTCACCAAAGCGGATCAGGTCGCCTGGCCGGAACGGTGCAACCGCGGACAATCGGCTTGTAGGGAATGTCGCCATTCGCCCGACGATGGTCATGACTGGCGCAAGAAGCCGGACCGGCGCCCGAGCCAGCAGGTGGGAATTCGTTTTTTGCGGAAGATCATGGCGGTGAATGGTGCCTTGGGCATCGACCCAAGCCCAGGTAAGCGGCTATCGGCCAAGCCGAGGTAGATATTGTATGGGTCGCCCGCGTAGGCGATCCGCCACCCCGGCCAGAAGCCTCACGGGCAGCTTCGCGGCGACATGGCGGCGATAGGCGGAGGGAAACCCATCCAGCGACACAGCAGGATCGGCGTAGCGACCGAGTATCGCCTTGTCGGCGGGCAGGTGCACCAGTGCTGCTGTCAACGCCTCGCGCGATGACGCCTGCTGACGGACCTTCGTGCGCGAGCTCCACCACCGCTGCACCCCTTCTCCGCCAACGTCCCGCACCGTCAGCGCAGCCAGCGCAGCGGTCGTCATCGTCTCGTCGCCGACATGGCAAAGCGTCGGCACGGCGGCGAGGTAGCGGGGCCAAAGCCGTTCCACCGCTTTGGCAAGTGGGCGAAAGGCGGCCGCATCCCCGGCCAGGAACTCGCCGCCCCACCAGCGGGTCGTGCCGGCGACTCCCGCCCAGGACAGATCGTTCGCGATGACAGCGGGCGTCGTGTGCGGGCCGATGTCATAACCCAGCAGCACGCCGGGTTCGATCGCGAACGGCCAGCCTCTCAGCAGCAGCGTGTCTATGTCGATCAGCGCCACCGCTGGCCCGAACGCCCCAGTGGCAAAGGCAGCGAACAGCTCTAACTTTCTGTGTGCCGCGCGAAAGGGCATCGGCGGGATGACGCGCGTGAAATGGTGCTTAACCAACTCGGGCGAAGGCACGCCAAGCGCGGCAAAGCGCGCGCGCAATAGGTCATCGGCGTTGGTGATGAGGCGGAACTCGTACCCTTGCGCCGTCACGGAGCGCGCACAGGCGGCGGCGCAGCGCGCATAGGCATTGAGTGGATCAGCGCCCGCAGGAAGATTGGCGTGACGCTCGCCGGGCTCGACGAACAGCAGGCCATGAAAGACCGGCGCCGTCGTCAGCGCCGCGCCACCTTCTTGATGATACCGGTAAAGCTCAGCACCGGCTCGCGATCGGCGGTCACCAGCCCGCGCACGAACAGCAGCGACCGCGCCGCGCGCGTGATTTCGCCGCGGGCCTCAACGAACTGACCGACGCGCGCCGCGGCGAGGAAGTCGCCCGACAGGTTCACCGTGACGCCGAACTGCCCCTCCATCGCCGGCCGCGCGATCGTGAACAGCGCGGAGTCGGCGAAGGTCAACAGGCAGCCGCCATGCATGAAGCCGCCGCCGTTCATATGCTCCTGCCCGGCGCGGAACGCGGTGACCCCCTGCCCGTCCTCGAACCGCTCAAAGAATGGTCCCGCGCGCTGCTCGAACGCGTCGCTCTGCCATTGCGACCAGCCGGCCCATTCGCCGTCGGTGATCGGCTTCAGCCGACTGTCGCGCTGCTCGGGCTGGCCGGTGCCGATCTCTTCGCTCACTTCTACCCCGATACTGTTTGCGCGCGAGCCATGATGCGCCCCGCGCTCCGGCGCAAGCCGCGTTCGGTCGTCTCCGGTCAGACGGGCGTATCCGCCCTGCCCTCGCCGAGCACCTCCTTGGGCGCGGACGACATGGTGCGCGAGATCGTCTCGAAATGCCGCCCCTCCGCCCGGATCTCGTTAAAGGCCGGCGGGCTGTGGCGGAGCCGTTTCGACAGCGTGCCGGCCCCGATCAGCCGCACCGTCCGGCCCGCGCGCTCGATCGGCGTATCGAACGGGTAGTGGACGTGCCCGGTCAGAACCGCGTCGGCCCCGGCGGCGGCGAGCCTTTCCAGCGCCTCCGCACCCCCATGCGTGCGCGCCGCCTCGGTCAGCCCCAGGTCGAGCAGCGGGTGGTGCGCGGCGACCAGGATCAGGTGGTCGCGCGGGGCGTCGGCGATCGTCCGCAGCGCGGCCGCGAGCGATCGGCGGCCGACGCGGCCCTTTGACTGATCGACGCGCCATTGCAGTCGCGAGACGGTCTTCAGCGGCACCACCGTGACGCCGGGCACCGCCAGCGGCTTCTCCAGCAACCGCTCGATCGCCGCATAGCGCGCATAGGGGTTGAGGATCCGGCGAACGAAGTCGGAATAATAGGGCACGTCGTGATTGCCGATCTCCACCGTCACCGGCACGCCCAGCTTGCCCAGCCAGGCCGCGCCAGCCTCGAACTCCGACGTCAGCGCCCGCATGGTGAGGTCGCCGGTCATCACCACCGCGTCCGGCTTTTCGCTAGCGACGCAATCGGCGAACCACTCGATCGCGTCGGGGTCCTCGGCGCCGAAATGGACATCGCTGACGTGAAAGAGCTTGGTCATGCCATGCGCTTAGCGGGACCGGTTCACGGCTGCCACTCTCAAGGCACCTCCGCCAGCGCAGTCGGCTCGTGCATCGGACAGCCGTTCACCTGGCCGCGGCGCTGCGCCGAACTGACATGGGTCTCGCGCCGCGCGGGGATGATGATCCCGAGCGGCTGGTGCGCGGCAAGGCCGTGCGAGATGTTGAACGCCAGTGAATCCTCCGTCCTGTGGCTTTCGGTGGGCGTCCAGGCCGGCTGCGGTGAAACGTCCAGCGTCGCGACGGTGACGAAGGGAGTCTCCGCCTCCTTCCGTTCGACCGTCGCGTCCTCGACCGGCTGTTTCTCCAGATCGACGGCGAGCTGGACGCGCAGCTCGCAGGTGCCGCCATGCGCGCTCGGCGCCTTGTTCATCGCCTCACGCACCGCGTCGGGCTGGCCGCTGGTGTGGACGTGCGTGCCGGTCAGCGCGGTCAGCCCCGCCGCGATCGCTTGCAGTACGGCCCGATCTTCGGCGCGCCGGAGACCAAGAGGTTCCTCGCTAATCTGAACCGACGGGCTGAAGCGGACGGGGGTGGGCATGAGCGGGCTCCTGATGGTCGCTCACTGAACCGGCCCGCGATGCCGCGTCGTTCCGCTTCAGACGAAACCGAGATTCCAGCTGCTCGGATTGTAGTTGCCGATGTTGGGCAGCACCGTCGGCAGTTCGCCCGCCGGCACCCCGAACCAGCTCGCCAGCGTGGCGGCATATTGATCGACGGACGTGGTCGGCAGCAGCCGTCCCTGCCCGACATCGTCCGCCGTGCCGTTGCCGATCGCGGGCGGCGTGCCATAGATGCGCTGCCCCTTGACTGCGCCACCCATCACGAAGTGCATCGAGCCCCAGCCATGGTCCGAACCATCGTCGTTGGACAGCAAGGTGCGGCCGAAATCGGAGCCGGTGAAGGTCGTCACGCGATCCGACACCCCCAACTGGACGGTGGTGTCGTAGAAGGCGCGCATCGCGTTGCCGAGGCCGGTCATCAGATTGGGATGCTGCGCGACGAGGTTGTCGTGCAGGTCGTGCCCGCCCTGGCTGACGAGGAACACCTGCCGCTTCGCGCCGAGTTCGGCGGAGACGGAGATCATCCGCGCGACCATCCTGAGCTGGTCGGCAAGATTGTTTCCAGCCGGAAACAGCGTGAAGTTCGCCGCCGGTGCGCTCGCCAGCGCGCCGGTGACCTGCGTATAGGTGTCGAGCGCGCGCTTGCTCACCCTGGCATGCTCGCCCGCGAACAGGTGCGCGGCATTGCCCGTCATCAGCGAGCGCAACGTGCTCGCGACGGTCGACGATCCGAACAGCGTCGTGCTGTTCGAGAGCAGCGCGATCGGGCCGCCGGTGCCGATCGAATATTGCAGCGCGGAGCGCCCCGTCAGGTACACCGCATTGCCGCTCGCGTTGATGCAGGTCAGCGACGCGGTGCCGTTGCCGTTCTGGAACACGTCGCCGATCCGCCCGCCCCAGCCCGATATCGCGCCCTCGGGGTTCGACGCCTGGAAATAGCTTTGCTGATCGTTGTGGCTGAACAGCTTGGGCGGCAGGCGGACCGAGTTCGCCTGGTATTGCGCCTTGGTGGTCGGCTGCACCAACGTGCCCAAGTTGAGGACGGACGCGAGCTTGCCCGCGTTGAAGATCGGCAGCAGCGGCGCGAGATTGGGCGCCAGCGCGTATTGCCGTCCGCCCAGATTGTTGCTCGGGGTCAACACCGTCGCGGCTAGCGCGTCGCGGTTCAGCGCGATGTTCTGGCGCGCCGCAGCATAGGCGGCATAGCTCGCCTGGTCATAGGGCGGCAGCGTGTTGGCATAGTCGTTGCCGCCGTACAGGAAGATGCACACCAGCGCCTTGTAATCGGTCGCGGTCGCCGCCGCCGCCTCGCCGATCGCGCCCAGCGAGGTGGCGAACGGCGTCGCGACGCCGGCCAGCCCCAGCGCGCCCGAGCGCTTCAGAAAGGCACGGCGGCTCTGGTCATGCTCGAAGCAGCTCATGCTTATTTCACCGTCAGGAAATCGGGCGACGCGAGCGTCAGGAGTATGGCGGCCTGGGCGCGGTTCTGGCTCGCGTTGGTGGCCGTCACGGCGATGCTGTCCACCGCCGCCTTGATGGCCGTGATGGTCGCGCTGGAGAGCTGATTGGCGGCGAGGACCAGATTGACCTCGTCGACCAATGCCTGGCTGTCACCGGCCTTCGCGAGGATGCCGGTGTAATCCGCCTTGGTGTCGCCCGCGCCGTTCAGCACCAGCGCGTACATGTAGTTGACGTAAGCGACGACCGTCTGTTCGTTGGTGATCTGGAACTCGGGCGCGACCAGCCCGGCGGCGCTGATCGCGCTGGCGGGCGGGGAATAGCCGGGGCGGAAGAAGTTGAAGACGGTCGGGCTGCGGCCCATCGTCTGGCCGAGCCGCGTCGTGGTCGACGACGTGTCGCCGATCGCCCAGGCGCTGGACGGCGAGGTGACGCCGAACGCGCGTGCCCAGCCGGTCAGCCGCATCACCGGCTCGCGCAGCTTGCCGGCAGTCGCCGACATCAGCGCGGCGTCGCTACGCGCCTCGGTGTCGAGCAGGATCGCCCTGATCACCGCCTTCATGTCACCGCGTACGCCGGCACCATTGTCGGCAAAGGCGGCGGCGACACGGCCGACATAGCCGGGCGACGGGTTGGAGGTGACGAGCCGCTGGATCAGCTGTGCCGACACGAAGGGGGGTACGTTGGGGTGCGCGAAGATCGTGTCGAGCGCGACCTTGATCGCGGCGTTGCCTTCGCCGCTGACGCTGGTGCCCAGAAACGTCGCGGCACCCGTCTCGTGCTGCCCCGCGTTCATGATCATCGGCAGACGATAGCGATCGGGCGTCGTCGAGGTCGCGCTGGCGAGGTTGAGCCCGGTGAACACGCGCGCCAGTCCGGACACATCGGCAGGCGTGTAGGTCTCCAACGCAGCGCCGCCGCCGGTCTTGACGCTGCCATCCATGTTGAGCTGCTGCAGCCCGAGCGTGAACAGCTGCATCAGCTCGCGCGCGTAGTTCTCGTCGGGCACCGCGCCGGTCGTCGCGTTCGCCTTGCGGTTGTTGAGGAACGTCAGGAACGATCCCATCGCCGCGTTGTAGGTGATGCCTTCCATCAGCTGGCGATAATTGCCGAACGCGCCGTCCAGCAGCACGTCGACATAGGCGGCCATCGCGAACTGCCGCCAGTTGAGGTTCACCCCGCCGATGCCGACCACCAGCAGGTCGAGCAACGCCATGCCCACGCGCTGGCGCAGCTGGTCCTCGGCGGAGATCAGCTGCCGCCACATCGAGGCGTCGAAACCGGCCTCGTTGTTGATGTTGGCGGCGACATTGTAGCCGTTGGTGCCCAGCCAGTCCCAGTGGCTCGTCGCACGCGGCATCGCCAGCTGATCGTCCACCCAGCCGCTGAACCCGCGTGCGATCACCGTCTGGATGCCGGTCGCCGTCGCGCCCATCGTCGACTGGGCGAGGAAGCGACTCGCCTGAGCGGACGTCACCGCCGCCGGCACGACCACGACCGGAGCCGTGGGAGCCGGAGTGACACCGCCGCTCGCACCACCGCCGACAGTGCTGCCCCCGCCTCCACCTCCGCACGCGGCGAGCGCCAGCGCGGACGATGCCAGCGCGAGCGTGCCCGGTGAGAGTGCGGCGCTCGTCAGCGGTTCGATCAGTTCGGACTCACGTGCCGTCGGCATCGTCGTGTTGAGCATGATCGTTCCCCGCCCCGATGCAGCGATGTCGCACAGCGTGCAAAGCCACTCCACAGGGGATCCTACGCTCTAAATTTTTGCGGAGAAGGGTTGAGCCGCGGCTACCCATCGCGAGTCCGGCAGGTTTCGTCCCGTCCCAGCTATCGCTTCAGCCGTCGGAGGTTTAGAAGTTTTCCCTCGCTGCGGTATTTTCCTCCCCGGCGGAAGCCGGAGCCCAGTCGGCCGCGCCGCGGACTGGCCCCCGGCTTCCGCCAAAGCCCTTCCTCGAGGCGGGACCGACGCAAATCATTGTAATACTGAAAGAACTTTCACGCTTGCTGTTGCCTTGTATGCGCTGCCGCCGGAATCTGAAGTGATCGGCCCGCTGGGAAAGCTACTGTCGAAAACGGGGCGAGATGTCATGCCGGGCGGAAAAACGCGCTGGCGTCCGTCACGGGCGCGCCTGCGCTTGCGACTATACCTGCTGCTGGTCGCCGCCGATGTCGCGGTCCTGCTCGCCGCCCATGCCGCCGCCGGCGGGCTGCGCTTCGGCAATGCCTTCGACATGCAGGCGATGCACCTGTTCGTGGCGACGTTGCCGCTGTTCGCGGTCGCTGCCTTTATCGCCAATGCCTATGCCGTGCCGGTCCTGCTCGCGCCGTGGGAAAGCGTGCGGCGTGGGGTCAAGGCGCTGGCGCTCGCGCTGACGGCGGCCGTGATCGGCCTGTTCCTGCTAAAGGCAGGCACGCTGGTGTCGCGCGTCACCTTCGTCGCGGCCGCGATCTTCGCGGCGGTCGGCCTCGCCGTCACCCGATGGTTCCTGGGGCGCAACGCCACCGCAATCCTGGGCGGCAGCGCCTATGACGTGGTGGTGATCGCCGATGGTATCGCGGGCTATCCCGACGCCGGATGCACCTTGTTCGTCGACGCCGCCGATGGCTTCGATCCAGTCAGTCAGTCTCCCGCCGCTCTCGATCGACTGGGCCGACTGGTCGAGCATGCCGACCGGGTGGTGATCGCCTGCGCACCCGAACGTCGCCTGCTATGGGCGGCCGCGTTGCAGGGATCCAATGTTCAGGCGGAAGTGATCGCCCCCGAGCTGGCGTCGTTGCGCCCGCTCGGCATGGCGCGTCACCATGGCGACCCCACGGTGATCGTCGCGCAGGTGCCGCTGTTGTTGCGCGACCGCGTGATCAAGCGAGCGTTCGATCTGACGGTGGCGGCGACTTTGCTGCTCTGCCTCGCACCGCTGTTCGCGCTGATCGCGCTGGCGGTGAAGCTGACCAGCCCGGGGCCGGTGCTGTTCCGGCAACCGCGGGTCGGGCGCCGCAACCAGCAGTTCGAGATTTTCAAATTCCGCACCATGCACGCTGCGCTCGGCGACACCGCTGGCCACCGCTCCACCGCGCGCAACGACGATCGCTTCACACGGATCGGCCCGGTGTTGCGCGCCACCAGCCTGGACGAGCTGCCGCAGCTGCTCAACGTGCTGCGTGGCGAGATGAGCATGGTCGGCCCGCGCCCGCATGCAGTCGGCAGCCGCGCGGGCGAACAGCTGTTCTGGGAGCTGGACAAGCGCTACTGGCATCGCCACGCGATCAAGCCGGGGCTGACCGGCCTGGCGCAGGTGCGCGGCTTTCGCGGCGCGACGCCCGACGGGGTGGATCTGACCAACCGGTTGCAGGCGGACCTGGAATATCGCAGCAGCTGGTCGATCTGGAAGGACATCGTCATCCTGCTTCGTACCGCGCCCGTGCTGCTCCACCGCAATGCGTATTGAGGGCGCCGCGCCGTTCGCTCGAAGGGTGCTGATCGTCGGGTTGAACTACGCGCCCGAGCAGGTCGGCATCGGGCCGTACACGGCCGGGGTCGCCGGCGCGTTGATCGCTGCGGGGCGCGAGGTCGAGGTGATTACGGCCAAGCCCTACTATCCCGGATGGAGGACCGATCCGGGCTTCGGGGCCGGCTGGCGACGTGCCGACCAGCACGGCGTCCGCATCATGCGCTGCCCAATCTACGTCCCGCGCCATCCGACCGGAGCCAAGCGGCTGCTCCACCATCTCAGCTTCGCAGCGGCGGCGATGGTGCCATCGCTGACGGCCGCGCGTCGAAGGCCGGATGTCGTGCTCGCGGTCGCGCCGTCGCTGCTGTCGGTGCCGGTCGCCTGGCTCGCCGCGAAGCTCGCGCGCGCGCCGTTTTGGATCCACGTGCAGGACTTCGAGGTCGAGGCGGCGTTCGCGACCGGGCTGATCGCGCGTCGTGGATGGTTGAGTCGCGTCATGCTCGCGATCGAGAACCGCCTGCTGCGGAGCGCCGACCTGATCTCCACCATCAGCCCTCAGATGGTGGCGAAGCTGGTCGCGAAGGGCGTCGACGCGGACCGGGTCCGCGAACTGCGCAACTGGGCCGAGGACGCCTGGACCCCGACTGCCGACGGCGCGCAAACTTATCGTGCGCAATGGAAACTTCAGCACCGACACGTCGCCCTATACAGCGGTAACATCGCCGCCAAACAGGGCATCGGCCTGCTGATCGACACCGCCCGCGAACTTGCCCACCGCGCCGACATCGCGTTCGTGATCTGCGGCGACGGACCCAACCGCGCCGCCTTGGCGGAGGCGGCGGCCGGCCTGGCCAACGTCCACCTCCATCCGCTGCAACCCGCCGAGCGGATGGGAGACCTGCTGGCGCTGGCGAGCGTCCACCTGCTCCCGCAGCTGCCCGACGCCGCCGACCTGGTGCTGCCGTCCAAGCTCGCCAACATGCTCTGCTCCGGCCGACCGGTGATAGCCACCGCCGCGCCGGGAACCGGGCTGTTCGCCGAGGTGAGCGGCTGCGGCATCACGACGCCGCCCGGCGATGCGGTCGCGCTGGCGCAGGCGATCGAGGCGCTGGTCGACGACGCTGCGCAGCGCGCGGCATTGGGCGCAGCGGCAGCACGGCGGGCGGCCGAACGGTGGCACCGCCCCGCGCTGCTCGCCGGCTTCGTGGCAACCGCCGAGCACCTCGTCGCCTCCCGCACGCGACAGGCGCAGCCAGGCGAGCAGCGAGCTGCGGCATGAGCCGTAGGCGCATCGCCTGGGGAGTGGCGGCGAACCTGTACGACAAGCTGCTGATCGCGGGCGTGCAGCTGCTGATGGTGCCGCTGCTGGTGCTGCACTGGGGCTTGCCGTTGTACGGCAGCTGGGTGCTGCTGGTGACGATCCCCGGCTTCCTGGCGGTCGCCGATCTGGGCTTTGGCGGTGCCGCCACCCTGCGCATGATCGGCCTGGTGGCGCTCGACAAGCGCGACGAGGCGGTGGTCGTGCTGCAGACCGCGTGTCAGGTCGTGGCGATC
Organism: Sphingomonas bacterium; assembly: GCF_028292945.1. Lineage (GTDB taxonomy): Bacteria > Pseudomonadota > Alphaproteobacteria > Sphingomonadales > Sphingomonadaceae > Sphingomonas. Next base: position 10,151 of record NZ_JAQGLJ010000043.1, read on the forward strand.
GCGGCAGTGGTGGTTTTGGCGGGAGCCCTGCTGACGATCTGGGCCGTGCCTGCCGGCTGGTTGCCGGCCGATCCAGCTCTGCCCGTCGCGGAGGTGCGGATCATCCTCGTGCTGCTCGTGCTGTACGCGCTGGCAGTATTCCAAAGCATGCTGGCGGGTGCTGCCTATGTCAGCGTGCGGCTGGCCCCCCTGTACGCCTTCACGTCCGCGCACGTCACCTTGCTGGAGAGCGCGCTCCTCGCGGCGGTGGTGGTGGCCGGGCATGGGCCTCTCGCGGGCGCGGCGGCGATGTTGACGGGTCGGGTGGCGGGCGTGACCGGACAGCGGATACTGCTCCGACGGCGGGAGCCCTGGCTGCGTTTCGGGCTCGGGCGCGCCGATCCGGCTGAACGCAAACTGCTCGCGCGATCGGCGATGGGCGTGGTGACGATCCCGCTCAGCCAGGCGCTGGTGCTGCAGGGCAGCGTCGTGGCACTGGGCGCGGCCGCGGGTCCAATCGCAACGCCGGCCTTTGTCGCGGCGCGGACGCTGTCGCGGATCGGATTGCAGGCCACCCAACTCTTTACCCACGCGATCATGCCGGAGTTCACCGCTGCCCACGCACGCACCGATCAGGCGGCACAGGCGCGAATGCTGGTCGCGCTGGTCGGCGCGGCGCTGCTGGCTGCCCTGCCCTTCGCGCTGCTGATCGGCCTGGCTGGCGATTGGCTGCTGGCGCGCTGGACGGGTGGCGCGATCATCGCACCAAGCGGGCTGATGCCGGCTATTGCGCTCACAGTGGCGCTCGGTGGCCTGTGGACGCCGCTGTCCGCGATGATGCTGGCGATCGGCCGGCAAGGCGCGTTCGTCTGGGCGTACCTGCTGATCGGCATCGCGTCGGTGGCGGGCACATACTCGCTAGCGCAGGCGCTGGGTGCGACGGGAGCCGCGCTGGCGGTGGCGGCACTGGATCTGTGCATGTGCGTCGTGGTCGGCAGCTTCGCCTATCGCCAGTGGTGGCGCGGCTTCCCGACCGGGCCCGCCGCGCGGGCGATGTTGGCGCGTGGCCTGGCAGTGATGCGGCGGTGATGCCGATGTCTGTGTCCCTGCCCGTCAATCCGCGGCTGGTGCGCAGCTATGACCTGCGCGGCGTGGTCGGCACCGATCTGTGCGATCGGGACGCCTCGGCACTGGGATTGCGCGTCGCAGCCGCGGTGCGAAAGCGGGGCGGGTCTAAGGTGGCGGTCGGATATGATGGGCGACAGTCCTCGCCCGCGTTGGCCGATGCGCTGGTGGCGGGGCTGGCGGCGGGGGGTGCCGTCGTGATGCCGATCGGGCTCGGGCCGACGGGCATGCTCTACTTCGCCGTCGAGGTCCATGACTGCGACGCGGGCATCATGGTGACGGGGTCGCACAATCCGGTCGATCAAAACGGGTTCAAGATCGTGATCGGCGCGACGCCCGTCCACGGTGAAGCGCTGCGCATGCTGATTGACAGTGACGCTGCGGCAGATGATGGCGGCAGCGTGCGGTCCGAGCAGGTCGCGGATGCGTATCTGACGCGGTTGCTGAAAGCAGCGGCGGGAGCGGCTCCGCTGCGGGTCGGGTGGGATCCCGGCAACGGCGCGAGCGGTGCGATCCTGACTCAACTCGTCGCGCTCTTGCCCGGCGAGCACCACGTCATCAACGGCACGATCGACGGCACATTCCCTGCCCACCACCCCGATCCCTCGGTCGCGGAAAACCTCGCGCAATTGCAGGCGCTCGTGGTGGCGAACCGCCTTGACCTGGGCATCGCGTTCGACGGCGACGGGGATCGTATCGGCGTGGTTGACGGGGACGGCGAGATCGTCTGGCCGGACCAGTTGTTGCTGCTGCTCGCGCGCGACGTGCTGCGCGATCATCCCGGCGCGCCGATCATCGCCGACGTCAAGTCCAGCCGTGTGTTGTTCGACGGCATCGCGGCCGCTGGGGGCAACGCGGTGCTGTCCCCATCGGGTTATGTGCTCGTGCGCGAGGCGATGATGCGCGCCGGCGCGCCGCTGGCGGGGGAGATGAGCGGGCACATCTTCTACGCAGACCGCTGGTTCGGCAACGACGACGCGCTGCATGTCGCGGTGCGACTGCTCGCCGCGCTCGGACGAAGCGAGGCGACGCTGAGCGACTTTCGTCGCGCGCTGCCACCGACGTTCGCCACGCCCGAACTGCGACTGCCCTGCCCCGACGCCGACAAGCCGGCAGTGCTGGCGAAAGTCGCGGCGGGGCTGGGGGAGGTGGAGGTGGAGGTGGATCGCACCGACGGACTGCGCGTCACCACGGACGCAGGCTGGTGGCTGCTGCGGGCGTCCGGCACCGAGGCGAAGCTGACCGCGCGGGTCGAGGCGTGGACGCCAGCGGGGTTGGAGGATCTGCGAGCCGACCTGTTCGCACGCCTCGCGGCGGCAGGCTGGTCAGCTTAACGCCCGAGCAGCGCGATAGCCTCGCGGTATCCACCCAGCGTGCCGACATCGACGTAGGACTCTCCGGCCCTGACCCCAACCGCCTCGTTGCCCAGCGCGAGCCAGGCGTTGACCAGCGTGCCGAAATACTCATCCCCGCGCTCCGGCTGCCGCCACAGGCGGTGCAGCTCGTGCAACACGTGACCGGGCATCTTGAACGCGCCCCAGACCCAGCGCGAGCGCGCGCCGGGCTCTTTGACCAGGACTTCAGTGACCCGGTCGTGCTCGTCGAGTACGACCGCGTCGAACAGCTCGGGGCGGTCGACGGGGAACAGCAGAAAACTCAGCCGGTCGTCGGGAAGCCGCGCCAGCGCGTCGGTAGGGAACCAGATCGTGTCGGGCAGGCCGACCAGCACCGGCTCGTCCTCGCCGACAAGCAGGCAGGCCCGGAAGATGGCGTCGCACAGGCCGGCCGCGTGCGGTTGCACCACGAACGCCGTGTTCACCCCGGCGACGCCCCCGCCATAATAGCGCACGATGTCCGACTTGGTGGGCGAGATCACGAAACAAATTCGGGTCGCGCCCCCCGCCACCATCCGTTCGACCAGATATTCGCTGACCGCCTTGGGCCGCTCGGCCCCGGTCGCGTCGACAAAGCTGCCGACCGGCAGCAGTTCCTTGGAAAAGGCGAGTGGCTGGATGCGCGTGCCGTTGCCCGCGGCCGGGATGATGCCCCACATCAGACGATGGCCGGCACGGGTGCCGAGGCCTGTTCGAGCAGTGCCACCAGTTCCTGTGCCCGCGCGGCGGAGCTATGCTCGGCCATCACGCGGGCTCGGGCGGCACCCGCGATGCGGCGAAGCTCAGCATCGGACAGGTCCAGGGCCGCAAGAACCTCATCGGCACGGTCGGCGAGCAGGATCTCTTCACCGGCCGTGAAGAACGCGTCGAGGCCGGCCCAATCATCAGATACGATCGGCACGCCACAGGCCGCCGCCTCGAACAGCCGGCCCGACGGGCACCAGCCCATCGCGGCCATGTCGCGCCGGGTGACGTTCAGTGTCAGGCGCGACGAGCAGAAGAAGGCGGGGTGATCGGCCGGAGCGACGTGGCGCATGAAGAAGATGTTCGGTTGCCACGGAAAGTCTGCCGGATAGCCCGAGCCGCCGAGCACGAACCGCTGAGTGGGCGCCTCGCGTGCGGGCTCGATAAACAACTGCTCGAGCACATTCTGCCGATCGTCGGCAAAGGTGCCGAGGTAGGACAGGTCACCCCGGAAGATGTCCTGAGGCGGCGCGGGGCGGTGCGCGTCGGTATCGACATGGCCGTACAACGGCAGCACTCGCCTGGCGCCGAGCCGGCGTTGCAACGCGGCCAGCGCCGGACCCCCGGTGTAGCTTAGCACTAGATCGAAGCTGCGCAGCCCGTCGGGCGGCAGATACTCGACCGGCTCTCCCGCGGCCAAACGGGCCAACGTCACGGGCGTATCGAGGTCGTAGAAGACGCGAACACCCCTGCCCGCCTCCTCGATCAACTGCGTCGCGGCGATCGCGTCCGCGCAATAGGAGGTGACGATCATCGCGTCCGCATCCAGCAGATCGCGCTTGTGGCTCAGTACATCGCGCCACTGATCATAGATCAGCAGTCTGCCGCCGGGCAGTTCGCGCAGGTCGCGCGCGTCGCGATACCACGGCATGTCCTTCTCGATGAAGGTCACCCGGTGCCCCTGGGCCGTCAGTGAGCGGATCAAGCCACGCCACAAAGTCGCGTGCCCGTTGCCCCAAGATGAGCTGACCGTCAGCCCCCAAATGACGATCTTCAACCTGCTCTCCCCGCTGCCAGCGTCAACGAACGGCAATGCGAGCCGAACCGTTCCGCGACCAGCCCGAAAATCGCACCCGGTAATAGCAGGTCACACACGCTGCTGCCGCGACGGTGCTTGCGCCGAGCACGGCGCCGCGCTCATGTTGGGTGGCGATGGGCATGACGCGCGTGTTCGTCCGTTCGCTCGCAAGGGTATTGTTGGCGTATGTTCGGCGGTTTGCGAAGCAGCGAACCCTGCGCGCGTCGATGGTGGCGCGCGCGTGACGCTTGCCCCCCGATTGCGGCGGGCTTCGCGCGACTGACGCTGGAGCATGTCGGTCGCGAGTACCCGTACAAGCGGGATCAGGTGCTGACCGGGCCGGAGGATGTCACTCTTCCGTCGACCCTGCACCCGATCTTCCACGGCAGCTTCGACTGGCAATCGTGCGTGCACGGCTGGTGGCAGCTGTTGACGATCGCGCGGCTGTTCCCCGATCTGCCGGAGGCTGCCGAGATCCGCGCGCGTGCCGACGAGATGCTGAGGGTCGAGAAGGTCGCGGGCGAGGTCGCCTATCTCGATCGACCGGGCACGGCTGGCTTCGAGCGACCGTACGGCTGGGCATGGGCGCTGGCGCTGCATAGCGAGGCGGCGCGGCATGAAGCGGGCTGGGGTGCGGCGCTGGAGCCGCTGGCGCGCGCGTTTGCGTTACGTTTTCGGCTGTTCCTGCCCAAGCTGAGCTACCCGGTACGGACGGGCGCTCATGGCAACATCGCCTTCGCGCTGGTGCTCGCGGGGGGGAACTCGGGCCGGGGGCACGCGGCGTGTGCGCGGATGAACGAAGCGACGGATCGGCACCTGCGTGCCGCCCTGCCGCATCTCGACGACGATTACATGGGCGGGCACTGGCTCGCGACCTTCGCGCTACTGGCGCTGGTCCGACCCATCTGACGGCGCAAAGCTGATCCGCCGCTTGATCGGATCGACCGCGGCCAAGATCACCTCCACCGCCTGACCCGGCCGCAGACCGCGTTGCGGCAGCCGCGCCGCGACGGCAATGTCGCACAACTGGATGCGGGCGCCGTCGTCGTCGGCGTCGATGACCACCGCGCCGAAGCGTTCGCCCACCCGCGGCGCGAGCACGACCGCTTCGGCAAGGTCGATCACCGCGCGGTTGATGCGGCCGGCGACCGCATCCGCGCGCGCCATGACCGGCGGCAGGCGCTCAAAGGCTTGTGCGACGGGTTCGGGAACCGGGCGGCCGTTGGCGACGGCGAGCGCAGCCTGCACGACGTAACGGTCCGCCAGCCGGCGCAACGGCGCAGTGGCGTGTGCATAGGTCGCTGCCACGGCGGCGTGCCACGGGCGCTCCCCCGGCTGAAATGGCGCATAACCGGCGCCCGGGCTGGCGCGGCGCAAGCCGAGCATAAAGGCGGCAGGCGCGGGCTCGGCACCGCTCAACGAGCGCGCGAATAAGTCGAGCGACTGTTCGGCCGGCCAGGCAAGGCCCAGCGCGGCGGCGGTGTGGCGCAGCCGGGCGACAGCACGATCATCCGGCGCAGGCATGACGCGGAACAGGCCAGTCCCCGCGGCCACCAGCGCATCGGCGACCGCCATGTTGGTCGCCAGCGACAGTGCCGCATTCTGCGCCTCAGACTTCAGTCTTGGCGTGAAGGATAGAGCGTAAGTATCATTATCGGCGCGTGACACCTCCTGCGCGGGCGGGTCGATCCGCGACGCGCCGCGCCGCTCCTCGGCCGCCGCGATGCGGGCGTGGAGATCGGCGAAGCCCGGCGGCAGGTCCGCTTCGGTGACGCGATCATAGGCCAGTTTGGCGCGGCTGCGGATCAGGGCGCGTTCGGCTCCGTCGAGCCGCACCCCACCGTCGGGCGCGACGCGGACGGTGAAGATCACCGCCGGGCGTGGTCCGGTCGGCAGCAGGCTGGCGGCGTCCTCCCTCAGCGCGGGCGGGTAAAGGCCGGCCCTGCCGTCGGGCAGGTACAACGTCTCGCCACGCCGCCAGGCCTCCCGGTCGAGCGGATCGCCATCGCGAACGAACCACGCCACATCCGCAATGGCGTAATGAAGCACCAGGTCGTTGCCCGACCGATGGATCGCGAACGCTTGGTCGAGGTCGGTCGAGGTGGCGGGGTCGAGCGTGACGAAGTGGCGGTCGGTGCGATCGACGTGTTCGCTCGGCGTGCGGATCACCGCTTGTGCAGCTGCCGCAATCACTTCCGGTGAAAAGCTCGCAGGGACGCTGAACTCCGCGCGGACCGCGGCAAGGCCCGGCTCCAGCGCGCCGGGCGGATCGATGATGGTCCTCATGTCGCTCGCTTAGGCTAGAGCAGGCTCACCACAAAGTAGGTGGCGGCCGAGACCAGCCCCGCCGCCGGCAGCGTCAGGAACCAGGCGATGACGATCGAGCCGGCCACGTTCCAGCGCACCGCCGACAGGCGCCGCGCCGCGCCGACGCCGACGATCGCGCCGGTGATGGTGTGGGTGGACGATACCGGGATCCCGCCGACAGTGGCCATGAACAGCGTGATCGCGCCACCGGTCTCGGCGCAGAAACCCT
>NZ_JAQGLJ010000044.1 GCF_028292945.1 Sphingomonas bacterium
TGCGCGCCGCCGCGTACGACACCCCCGCCCGCTTCGCCGCGCGCGGCAACGCGCCCGTCGCCGCCAGCGCATCCGCCAGCGCGAGCAGCCGCGGCGACAGGCAATAGGCGCGGGACAGGAGGGCGAGACGATCCACGGCCCTGCTTCTACCCAGCCGCCCACCGCGACGCCCGCGAAAATGGAGCTGTCCGACAACGAATCGTATCGGTTAGCGCCCCGCGCCATGATCAACCGCACCCCGGTCCCGCGCGGCCAGCGCTCCGCCCTGCCCCCCTTCGCCCCCGTGCCACGCGCCACCGCGGGCCACGACGGCAGGCGGGTCTCAGCAAAGTAATACTTTGCTGGGTGCCCTCGACCTCCGAACGCCAGCTCGCCTTGATCGAGGCGCTCGCCGACACCGGCTCCGTCACCAGCGCCGCGCGGCAGGTCAACATGACGCCCGAGAACGCCTACCAGCTGCGCCGCCACCCCGCCGCCTCGCCCGCACGCCGGCCGTGCTCGCGCCGAGACGCTCGGCTAGCTCCCGGATTGCTGACGCAATCCGCTCCCTGGCCTCTCTGCGCTAACCATCATCCCCCATCCGCAACGCCGCGATGAACGCCTCCTGCGGGATGCTCACACTCCCGTACTCGCGCATCTTCAGCTTGCCCTTCTTCTGCTTGTCGAGCAGCTTGCGCTTGCGGGTCGCGTCGCCGCCATAGCATTTCGCGGTCACGTCCTTGCGCATCGCGCTGATCGTCTCGCGCGCGATCACCTTGCCGCCGATCGCGGCCTGGATCGGGATCTTGAACAGGTGGCGCGGGATCAGCTCCTTCAGCCGCTCCACCATGCCGCGCCCGCGCACTTCCGCGGTGCCGCGGTGGACGATCATCGACAGCGCGTCGACCGGCTCCTCGTTGACCAGGATGCCCATCTTCACCAGGTCGCCGGTGCGATAGCCGATCTGGTGATAGTCGAAGCTGGCATAGCCCTTCGACAGCGACTTCAGCCGATCGTAGAAGTCGAACACCACCTCGTTCAGCGGCAGCTCGTAGGTCACCTGCGCGCGGCCGCCGACATAGGTCAGGTTCTTCTGGATGCCGCGCCGGTCCTGGCACAGCTTCAGGATCGAGCCGAGATACTCGTCGGGCACATACAGCGTCGCCTCGATCCACGGCTCGGCGATCGTGTCGATCTTGTTGGGCTCGGGCATGTCGGCGGGGTTGTGCAGCTCGATATGCCCAGCCCCATGCGACAGCTCGATCTGGTAGACCACGCTGGGCGCGGTGGTGATCAGGTCCAGGTCGTATTCGCGCGTCAGCCGCTCCTGGATGATCTCCAGATGCAGCAGCCCCAGGAACCCGGCGCGATACCCGAACCCCAACGCGGCGCTTGTCTCCATCTCGAACGAGAAGCTGGCGTCGTTCAGCCGCAGCCGCGAAATACTCTCGCGCAGCCGCTCGAAGTCGTTGGCGTCAACCGGGAACAGCCCGCAGAACACCACCGGCTGCACCTCCTTGAAGCCCGGCAGGGCCACCAGCGCGGGCCGCTTGGCATCGGTCAGCGTGTCGCCGACGCGCGCCTGCGCCACGTCCTTGATCTGCGCGGTGATGAAGCCGATCTCGCCCGGCCCCAGCTCGGTCAGCTGCTCGATCTTGGGGCGAAAGCACCCCACGCGGTCGACCAGATGGACGGTGCCCGCCTGCATGAACTTGATTTGCGCCCCCTTGCGCATCACCCCGTCGATCACGCGCACCAGGATGACGACGCCCAGATACGGGTCGTACCAGCTGTCGACCAGCATCGCCTTCAGCGGCGCGGCCGCGTCGCCCTTGGGGGCTGGGATCTTGGCGACGATCGCTTCCAGGATCTCGGTGATGCCGATCCCCGACTTGGCCGACGCGAGCACCGCTTCGGACGCATCGATGCCGATCACGTCCTCGATCTCGGCGCGCACCTTTTCGGGCTCGGCGGCGGGCAGGTCGATCTTGTTGATGACGGGCACGATCTCGTGGTTGTGCTCGATTGACTGGTACACGTTGGCGAGCGTCTGCGCCTCCACCCCCTGCGCCGCGTCCACCACCAGCAGCGCGCCCTCGCACGCGGCGAGCGAGCGCGAGACCTCGTAGGCGAAGTCGACATGCCCGGGCGTGTCCATCAGGTTGAGCTGATAGCCCTTGTAATCGAGCCTGACGGTCTGCGCCTTGATCGTGATCCCCCGCTCGCGCTCGATGTCCATGTTGTCGAGCACCTGCTCCGACATCTCGCGATCCGTCAGCCCGCCGGTCGCCTGGATCAGCCGGTCGGCCAGCGTCGACTTGCCATGGTCGATGTGCGCGATGATCGAGAAATTGCGGATGCGGTCGAGCGGAGTGGCGTGGGTCATACCCGCGCGCCGTTAGCACCGCCTGCGCCCAAGCCAAAGCGCAGCACCACCTTGCGGCACTTGTAAGTGATCGCGGGCGCGCTTCGCCGGTCTGTCGGCTTATGCAACGACGGCGGAACCGCACCATGAAGCTCATCACGCACGGCACGCTTGTCGCGATCACGCTCGTCCTCGCCCACCCGGCGACGGCGCAGCTCACGCGCCGCGTCGAGTTCCGCGGCGATCCTGCCTCCGAGACCGCGACGGCGGTAAAGGTCCCCAACCTCGATGCGCTGCGCGGCACAAGAAATCGTCTACAGGCCCAGCACGCAGGAGGAGAAGCGGCAGGACTGTGTCTCGGTCGCCCATCGCATCGCGCCGCCGCCGCCGGCCAAGCAGGAGGCGATCGCCGACCGGCTCTATGCACGCGGGGTCGCCGGGCTGCAGGCGCAGGGGCTGACGGTGCACGGCCCCGCCGAGACCGCACAGCTTAAGCCGTGGTCGAAGGTGTCGAAGAACGTCAACGCCGCGCCCGGGCTGATCGAGCGTCCCAGTGGTCGGACCCGCATCGTCAGCGCCGGACATCTTCCTGCAACGGCTCACCGGAAACTGGTGACCGGCCGGCGCTAGCGGATCGCCTGCGCCGCCTCGATCGCGGCGAGCGCATTGAGATAGCGGCGCGACCCCTCGCCGCTCACCAGCGCCCAGCGGACGCCACGCCGGATCAGTTCGCGCTTCGACAGCTCGAAGAACCGCCATCGCGCGTCCTCGCTGCCGAACATGCGTGTTCCGTCGTCTTCCCAGGGCAGGTCGATGTCGAACAGCAGGTACAGGTCGGCGGTGTTGGTCCAGCGATCGAACCACGGATCGCGCCGGCCGAACAGCATCTCCGCCCATACCGCCGTCATCAGCGGGTCGGTGTCGAGGATGACCGGCAACCGTTGTTGCGCGACCGCCGCCTGCGTCTTCGCGTCGTGCGCTTGGGCGATCACCAGAAGGTCCGCCATCGTCAGGTCGGTCCCGAACGTCTCGCAATAGGTACGGCCGAACTCGGCGATGCACTGGCTGTCGAAGTGGCGCGCGAGCCGGGGCGCCATGGTCGACTTGCCCGTGCTCTCCGGCCCGTGCAGGCAGATGGTTCGCAGCTTCATACGGCAACCTGGCTCGTCACGTCACGAGCCCTGCTCCATTGCCGCAAACCCCAGATCGCCAGCACCAGAAACAGGATGTAAAGGATCATCGTCGGCCACAACCGATTGGCGGCATAAAGGCCGATCGACAGCACGTCCACGAGGATCCAGACCCACCAGCTTTCGAAACGTCGCTTGATCATCAGGAGCTGCGCGGCGACGCTGAGGATGGCAACGGCCGCATCCCACCACGGGAACGCGGCGTCGGTGAAACGGTGCATCAGCCCGCCCCAGACGGCGATGGCCAGTCCCGTCCCTGCCGCCCATCCGATCCGCGCCCGAGCCGACATCTCGCCAATCACCACCTCCCCGGCCACCGCGCGGACCCGGGACCAGGCGACCCAGCCATAGACCTGGATGGCGAAGAAGAAGAGCTGCAGCGACGCGTCGCTGTACAGTTTGGCCCGGTAGAACACGACCGCGTAGAGCGTCACCATCGCCAGGCCGAACGGATAGTTCCAGATGCTGCGGCGCACGACCAGCGTCACGTTGATCAGCCCGAACAGGCTGGCAAGCACCTCCAATCCGTTCACGACACGCCCGCCACGACACCGCGCCCGGTGTACCAGTCGCGCACCGGTTCGGGCAGCAGACGCCGGTGCCGCGCCGCAGAGATGTCGCAAAGCAGCTGATGCCCGGCATGCGGCGGCATGAATTTGCCCAGAACAAAGCCGTAGCCGGTGCCGTCGCCCGTCATCGCGCCGACTTAGCGGTGCTTGCCCCGCCTCGCCAGTCCGCTAGGCTTGCGCGAAACGGAGAGGTCTTCGATGCGTCATGTCGCGGTGATCGGGTCGGGACCCGCTGGCTATTACACCGCCGAAGGGTGCGCGAAGCTGTTCGGCGATCAGGTCCGCGTCGACATCGTCGATCGGATGCCCGTTCCGTATGGCCTGATCCGCACCGGCGTCGCGCCCGATCACCAATCGATCAAGGCGGTGTCGCGCCGCTACGAGGCCACCGCGCTGGGCGACAACGTGCGCTTCGTCGGCAATGTCACGGTCGGCATCCATGTCACGATCGCCGAGTTGCTCGACCTCTACGATGCCGTCGTGCTCGCCACCGGCGCGCCGGCCGACCGGCCGCTCGGCATCCCCGGCGACGACCTGCCGGGCGTGATCGGCTCGGCGGCATTCGTCGGTTGGTACAACGGGCACCCCGACTTCTCGGGCCTGCAGCCCCCCTTGCATGGGCCTGGCGCGGTGATCGTCGGCGCGGGCAACGTCGCGCTCGATGTCGCCCGCATCTTGGCGAAGACGGGCGACGAATTCGGCGGGTCGGACATCGTCGGGCACGCGCTCGATCACCTCGGCGGTGCGGCGCTGGATCATATCTCCATCCTCGCCCGGCGCGGCCCGCATCAGATCGCCATGACGCCCAAGGAGCTCGGCGAGCTGGGTCATCTGACCCGTGCGACGCCGCGCGTCGATCCCGCCGACCTGCCGCCGATCGAAGCGGACGCCACGCTGGAGCCGGGCGTGCGCAAGTCGGTCGCCCACCTGCGATCCTTTGCGACCGGCGCGGCGGCCAAGCCGATCACGCTCGACTTCGACTTCTACGCCATGCCGATCGCGATCGAAGGTGATGGTCGGGTCGAGCGGGTCATCGTCGAGCGCACCGGGATCGATGCCGAAGGCCGCGCGTCGGGCACGGGCGAGACCTATGCCGTTCCCGCCGGGCTGGTCGTCGCGTGTATCGGTTATCGCACGCCACCCATCGAGGGGGTGCCCTATGACGCGAAGCTCGGCCGGTTCGCCAACACCGACGGGCGGATCGGGCCGGGGCTGTATGCGGTCGGCTGGGCGCGGCGTGGACCGACCGGGACGATCGGCACCAACCGCCCCGACGGGTTCCTGATCGCCGATCACGTCGCTGCGGACACGCTCGCCGACAGTGGGAAGACCGGCCGTGCCGGACTCGATCAGCTGTTGACCAGCCGTGGCGTCGACGTCGTCACCTTTCGCGATTGGCAGAGGATCGAGCAGGCGGAGATCGCCGCCGCCCGCGCGGGATCACCGCGCGAGAAGTTCGTCGCGGTGGATGCCATGCTGGCGGCGCGGAGCTGACCCACTTCCGACTTGAACAACCGGGACCGCCTCGCTAGGCGCGGTGCCGCAATGTGTCGGGGCGTGGCGCAGTCTGGTAGCGCACTGGTCTCGGGGTCCAGGGGTCGGAGGTTCGAATCCTCTCGCCCCGACCATTGCGTAGCCGGCACGCCCGCAGCGTAGCTGCGAGCGAGACCGGCAGGCACGGCCGGCGGGTCGGCTAAGCCGAACCCGTCCGATGCCCGAACCCGTCCGATGCCCGAATGCGTCCGACGCCACGGCGCGGCTTCGCCGCGACGCCCCCTTCTGTCATCCCACCTTGGAGCGGCGCGCGACCTTCGCCGCCTTCTGCGCCGCGATCCGCCTGCCCTTTCGTACGCCCAGCTTGCGCCCCAGCCACAGACCCAGCACCCCCGCGCCCGCCAGCCACGCCCGGCTCCGTCGCACAGGACTAGGCACGGGCGAAACCCCAGCTACCGACGCCCCCGGTTCGCCTGCCGCCGCCCCCCCCGCGACATGATCCGCCGACCAAGCCCCCCGCTCACCCAGCGGCTTGTCCGCGCCCACCGTCGTGTCGGCGGCAGTCTGATGCTCCAGTTCAGAGTTCAGCTCGGCCCCGAACAGCAGCACATAAGCAGACAGGTACAGCCAGGTCAGCAGCACCACCACGGTCGCCAGCGAGCCATAGGTCGCGTTGTAATTGCCGAACTTCGACACATAGATCCCGAACCCGATCGTCAGCAGCAGCCACAGCACCGCCGTGAGCAGCGACCCCGGCGTCAACCACACCCATTTGGCCGAGTCCCGCGACGGCCCCCAACGGTAGAGCGAGGCAGCGCCCGCCGCGCCAGCGGCGCCGAGCGCGGCGTAGCTCACGATCTTGCCCAGCACCTCGCCCCAGCCAGGCAGCGCCGGAAACAGCGTGTCCAGATGCCCCATCGCACCGATCGCGATTGTCGCCACGATCGCCACGACGACCGCCACGACAGTCATCGCGAGCGCCAGCAGGTTCAGCTTGATGAAGCCGCGCTTCTCCTTTTCCTCGTAAGCGATGTTCAGCGCGGTGATGATCGCGCCTGCCCCCTGCCGCGCACCGAACAGCGCGACGCCGAGCGCCAGCAGCAAGCCGAAACCCTTCTTGTCCCCTGAGGTAGTGACCACATTTAGCAGCTGCTCCCCCACCAGCTTGGCCGCGTCCGCCGGCATCACGGTGGTCAGTTCCTGGACATGGCTCATCACCGTCGCCGGCTCCGCGACCAGGCCATAGCTGAGCACGATCGCGCCCAGCAGCGGCACCATGGCCAGGAACGCGTAAAACGCGACACCGGCCGCGATCAGTCCGACATTGTCATCGCCCGCCTCTTTCCAGCTGCGGATGAGGACCTCCTTCCACCCGGCCAGCGACATGGCCCATGGACTGGCGGCATGCGTGGTGGTCGGGCTGGCGGTCGAGCCGGCGGGGGTGGTGACTGTCATTAAGGCCCAACGCCGCTGCCGGCCGTTGCGCTCCCGGATCACCCCGCTAAGCGGCATCATGGCAGATGAAATCGGATCGGCCGTTGTGATCGGCGCATCGGGCGGGATCGGTGCCGCGCTGATCGCGGCGCTGTCCGAAGAGGGTGTTCAGGTGCGCGGCTTCGCGCGGTCCTTCGGCGGGGCGGATCATATCGATCTCGCCAATGAAGCCAGCATCGCCGCAGCGGCTGCTGGCTTGGGCGTCGCGCCTTCGCTGGTGGTCGTCGCCACCGGCCTCCTCCACGACGGCGACGCTGGCCCGGAAAAGGCGATGGCCGGGCTCGATCCAATCTGGCTCGCGCGCCAATATGCGGTCAACGCGATCGGCCCGGCCCTGGTCGCCAAGCACTTCCTGCCCGCGCAGCCGCGCACCGGCCGCACCGTCTTCGCGGCGCTGTCGGCGCGCGTGGCGAGCATCGGCGACAATCGACTGGGTGGCTGGTATGGCTACCGCGCCAGCAAGGCCGCACTGAACCAGTTCATTCGCACGCTCAGTGTGGAACAGCGCCGCCGCAACGACCGCTCGATCGTCGTCGGCCTGCACCCCGGCACCGTCGACACCGCATTGTCGCGGCCGTTCCAGTCCGCCGTCGCCACCGACCAGCTGTTCGCGCCGGACCGCGCCGCCGTGCAGCTGCTCGACGTGCTCGACGGCCTGCGTCCGGCCGATAGCGGCAAGCTATGGTCCTGGGACGGGGCGGAGATCGCGCCATGAAGTCCATGCTACCGGCATGCCGCCGGTTACCGGTTCGGACAGGCCGGTGAGGCTGCGCACGATCTGGTCTGCCGTGCGCCGCGCCGGCGGGTGGATCTGGCGCGGCAAGGCGGTTCCTGCCCAGCCGGCCCCGGTTGCGCCCTCCTTCACCCCTGGTCCCCCCCACTCGGCCGGCATGGGGACGATCAGGGGCGCGCCGGTGACGCTGCCCCCGCTGGCGCCATTACTCCCGGCTGCCAGCGTCGGCGTGTCACCTGCGGTGATGCTCGATCCCGAACCGGTGACGGACCGTCGCACGGCGCTGCGGCGCAATGCCGTGTTCCATCTGTTCGACCGAGCCGGGCTGGGCCCACCTCCCCTGCTCCTATGGTCCTTCATCGCCAGCGACGATGTCGGGCGTGGCGTGGAGTCCTTCCTGCGGGTCACCGGCACGGACCGCGAGCCGAGCCGGCTCGACGACCTGTTGCGGGCGGAACCGGGCCTGCGTCGCGCTGCGGCGGGCGAGCGGTCGGCGTGGTTGGCCGATCTGCTGTCCGGCGATCCGGCCAGGTTCACGGCGGCGGCGGCATCCGCGCGTCGCGTGACGCGGTCGCGTCTGGACGAGCACTGGCCCGCCGACCTGATCCCAGCGTCGCGACCCGAGCAGGCCCATCTCGCCGATGACCTCGCATCCGCGCTCGGCGACCACAAGGATCATCGCGCCGCACTGCTCGCTCACTGGCCCGATGCCTGGACCTCCAGGACCGAGGGCGATCAGGTATGCGCGGCGATCGCGGCGTTCGAGGCCGCCGAGGTGACCGCGCTCGCGTCGTTGACCGACGGGCGGGATGGCAAGACCGCGCTGATCACCATGCAGGCCGCCAACATGGACCTCGAAGCACTGGCGGCGCGCGCGAGCGGCACGGCCGGATCCGGGCCGGTCACGCCGGTAGACACCGCCGCGCTGGATGCGGCCACCGCCTGGCCCGAGGCGCTTCGGGAGTGGCGCGCGCTGCGCTGGCAGCACCACCCGGAGCGCCCCGAGCTGGATGACGCCGTGCGTGCCGAGCGTCGACGTCGCTGCGCTGTCATCGATCGCGCGCTCGACCGCCGCGAGCGGCTATTGCGTACTGGGACGCCGTAGCCGCAGCTCGATGCGGCGGCGGTTCTGCTCGTCGGCCGCGCGCGCGCCGTCGGTGACCCGATCGCCAGGCCGCACCAGCGGCCCGGCCGACATTGGTATGATCACATAGGCTTCGCCAACACCGGCCTTTCTCAACGCGCGCGCCACGGCGACGGCGCGGGCCATGCCCAGGCCAACGTTGTCGCCGACTGTCGGCTCGACCGCCCCGCCGCGCAACCACGGGATCAGCGTGCGATCGAGATTGCTCCGGCCCGAGCCAAGCGGCACCTCGTCCGTATGACCGACGACCTCGATGATCGGCGGCGCGTGCCGTCGCCACGGTGCATTACGCCAACTGCGTCGTGGGTGATCTCAACGAGTCCGGCCTGCTCGTGTCCGATCAAGCTACGGTCGCCATGATCGACGCGGACTCCTTCGAAGTGGAAGCCTCCGGCCGCCGATTTTTGTGCGCAGTCGGCAAGGACGATTTTACCGCGCCCGAGTTCGCACTCGATCAGCTCGGCAAGCGCGAACGGACGCGCAACCATGATGCGTTCGGGTTGGCGGTGCTGATCTTCCACCTGCTGTTCCTGGGGCGTTCTCCGTTCGGCGGGATTGGACCGAAGGGTGATCTCGAGCTTCGGCCAGCGATGGAGCAGCATTGCTTCGCCTTCAGTCTGAAACGCGACACCGGCGTACGACCGCCGCCGGGCACGCTGACGCTGGCCGACCTGTCGCCCATTCTGGCGGCTCAGTTCGAGAGTGCCTTTGCTCCCGTGGGTCGGGTCGGACTGCGGCCGCGACCCACCGAATGGGTGGACAGTCTGGATCGATTCGAGCGCGAGCTCATTGCGTGCCGGCGCCGGCCCTTACATCGCTTTCACCCCGCCGCTGGCCAATGTTCGTGGTGCCGCATCGAAGCCGAAACAGGGCGCGATCCGTTCTGATCCGCTCGGGCGAGCGCATCGCGTTCGCGTGACATAGCGAGCCATCCGGGCTAGAAGTTCGGCACCTATTCCCTGTCCGAAAGACCTGCCTTGGCCGACGAGACCATCCTCGCCGAACCCGCCGATATTCCTGCGGAAAGCCCGACGATCTCGATCGTCGACGAGATGCGATCGAGCTACCTCGATTACGCGATGTCCGTCATCGTCGCGCGCGCACTGCCCGACGTGCGCGACGGACTGAAGCCGGTTCACCGTCGCATCCTCTACTCCGCACAGGAGAGCGGCTTCGTCGCCGGCCGTCCGTACCGCAAGTCCGCGCGCCTGGTCGGTGACGTGATGGGTAAATACCATCCGCACGGCGACAGCTCGATCTACGACGCGCTCGCCCGCATGGCGCAGGACTGGTCGATGCGCGTGCCGCTGATCGACGGTCAGGGCAATTTCGGCTCGATGGACCCCGATCCCCCCGCCGCGATGCGTTATACCGAAGCACGGCTGGCAAAGGTCGCGAACAGCCTGCTCGGCGACCTCGACAAGGACACGGTCGACTTCCAGCCCAACTACGACGGCTCCGAACGTGAGCCGTCGGTGCTGCCAGCGCGCTTTCCCAACCTGCTCGTCAACGGGGCGGGCGGCATCGCGGTCGGCATGGCGACGAACATCCCGCCGCACAACCTGGGCGAGGTGATCGACGCCTGCCTGGCGATCATCGACAATGGCGCGATCACGACCGAGGAACTGCTCGAAATCGTTCCCGGCCCGGATTTCCCGTCGGGCGCCATCATCCTGGGCCGCATGGGCACGCGCTCCGCCTACGAGACCGGGCGCGGCTCGGTCATCGTCCGCTCGCGCTACGAGATCGAGGAAGGGCGCGGCGACAAACGTTCGATAATCCTCACCGAAATCCCCTTCCAGCAGGGCAAGAACGCGCTGGTCGAGAAGATCGCGGAAGCCGCCAAGGACAAGCGCGTCGAAGGGATCACCGACGTCCGCGACCTGTCCAATCGCGAGGGCGTGCGCATCGTCATCGACCTGAAGCGCGACGCGACGCCGGAGGTGGTGCTGAACCAGCTATGGCGGCACACGCCCGCGCAGGGGTCGTTCCCGTGCAACATGCTCGCCATCCGCGGCGGGCGGCCCGAGCTGCTCAACCTGCGCGACATCCTGACCGCGTTTATCAAGTTCCGCGAGGAGGTCATCACCCGCCGCTCCAAGTTCGAGCTGGCCCGTGCACGCGAGCGCGCCCACATCCTGCTCGGACTGGTGATCGCGGTCACCAACATGGACGAGGTCGTCCGCATCATCCGCGGCTCCGCCTCGCCCGCAGAGGCGCGCGACAAGCTGCTCGCGCGCGAATGGCCGATCGCCGAGATCCGCCCCTACATCATGCTGGTCGAGGCGATCGAGCCGCAGGCGGAGGCGGAAGTCTATCGCCTGTCAGAGCTGCAGGTGAAGGCGATCCTGGAGCTGCGCCTCAATCGGCTGACCGCGTTGGGTCGCGAAGAGATCGGCGACGAATTGAAGGTGCTCGCCGGTTCGATCGCGGCGCTGCTCCACATCCTCGCCGATCGCGGGCGCCTCTACGAGGTGCTGCGCGAGGAGCTGGAGGCGGTGAAGGCGGAGTTCGCCACCCCGCGCCGCACGCAGATCGTCGCCGCCGCGGACGGTATCGAGGACGAGGACCTGATCGAGCGCGAGGAGATGGTCGTCACCGTCACCGTCGAGGGCTATATCAAGCGCACGCCCTTGGAGGCGTTCCGCGCGCAGAAGCGCGGCGGCAAGGGTCGCGCCGGGATGGCCACCAAGGACGAGGATGCGATCACCTCGCTGTTCGTCACCTCGACCCACACGCCCGTCCTGTTCTTCTCTACCGCCGGCAAGGTCTATCGCCTCAAGGTCTGGCGCCTGCCCGAGGGCGGGCCGGCGACGCGCGGACGGCCGATGGTCAATCTGCTGCCGCTCGAAGCGGGGGAGACGATCTCGACGGTCCTGCCACTGCCCGAGGACGTGACGAAGTGGAGCGAGCTCCACGTCATGTTCGCCACCGCCAACGGCACCGTTCGGCGCAACTCGATGGACGCGTTCGCCAACATCCCGCGCGCTGGCAAGATCGCGATGCGCTTCGCCGACGAGGACGGTAATGGCGAGCCGGACGACCGGCTGATCGGCGTGTCCTTGCTGACCGAGACCGACGACGTCCTGCTCGCGACGCGGCAGGGTCGCGCCATCCGCTTCAACGCGACAGACGTGCGCGAAGTGAAGAGCCGAACATCGACGGGCATGCGCGGCGCGCGGCTGCGGCCGGACGACGAGGTGATCTCACTGTCCGTGCTCAGGACCTTCCATGCCACGCCCGACGAGCGCGAGGATTATCTGCGCCACGCCCCCTGGCGCGAGCGCAATGCCGACGCCCCGCCGCCCCCGCCCCGCCAGATGTCCGACGAGCGGTTCGAGCAGTTCCGCGCCGCGGAGGAGTTCATCCTGACGATCTGCGCCAACGGTTACGGCAAGCGCTCGTCGGCGTACGAGTACCGCCGCATCGGTCGCGGTGGGCAGGGCATCACCAACATCGGCAATCTGGAGCGCAACGGCCCGGTCGTCGCGAGCTTCCCCGCGCATGCCGGCGAACAGCTGATGCTCGTCACCGACCAGGCCAAGCTGATCCGCCAATCCGTCGGCGACACGCGCGTGATCGGGCGCGGCTCGGCGGGCGTGCGGCTGTTCAATGTCGCCGACAACGAACACGTCGTCTCGGCCGCACGCATCGACGAGGAGGACGAGGCGCCCGCCAACGACGCGGAGGCGCTGATCGCCGCCGAACTGCCGGACGGCGACGCGCTCCCTGCCGACGATGCACTGACGCTGGACGACGGCACCGGCCCGCAGACGATGGACGAACGTGTCGAGGAAGAGGATGACGGCGAATGAGGGACGTGATCGCCTTCAAGGTGCTGACCGCCGCCGAGCTGGCAACGCTGGAGCGCGACGGTCGCTTCGCCGGCTCGGCCGCGGACCTGCGCGACGGCTATGTCCACCTCTCGACCGCGGCGCAGCTCACCGCCACGGTCGACAAACACTATGCCGGCCAGACCGACCTGCACGTCGCGGAGGTCGATCTCGACGCGTTGGGTGAAGCGATCCGCTGGGAGCGGGCACGTGGCGGCGATGACTTCCCCCACCTGTATGGCGACTTGCCGCTCGACGCCATCGTCGCCTACTCGCCGCTCGCACGCGATGACGATGGCGCGGTCAGGCTCCCGGTCGCCGGCTAGGCGTAAAGGTCGACGATCTCCGCCCCCTCGCCCACCGCCGCCAGCAACAGCGTCCGGTGGCAGTGACAAGGATCGCGCTCGAAGCAGAGCAGCGCGCTGGGCTGTTCCGCCACCAGCTCCATCATGATCGCCGCCTGCGCCTGCGCCTCCGGCAGCTCCAGCTGGTCGGCGTAAACAGCCCGTAGCGTCGCGACATCGCCCTTCTTCGCCGCATCGCGACCCGCCTTGGGCGTGCCGAGCGCCTTCAGGTGCCGATAGCCGATGCCGACCTCCGCCAGCCCCGCGGCGAGCGAGGTCTTCGAAAAGCCCGGTCGCCGCGACAGCGGCAGCGCGCGGACGTCGATCACCCGCCGCACACCGGCAGCCCGCAGCGCTGCAATTACCTCGGCCACCGTCGCCGCCTCATAGCCGATCGTGAATATCCGCACTCCGACCTTCTACCGCAGGCGGACATGATCGTCAGCGAGTTTCGTGGTTTCTGTCCTTACAGAACAAGGTGAGTCGATGACGCTGTACGATCGTCCCGACGCCAAGGCCTTCATTCTCCATCGGGGGGAGATGGGCACGCAATGGGGCGTCAATCGCTCGGTCGCGCAGATCCATGCGCGGCTCTACCTGTCCGAGCGGCCGATGCACGCCGAGCAGATCACCGACACAAGGTGAACGGCTGGCTGGCTGAGCAGAAGGCGCTGCCGGCGTGACACGCTCGTCGCGGCTGCGGTCCGCCCGTGCGACGACACGCCGCCTTCCGCATGACGCCGCCCTGCTCCCCGTCTATAGCCCGGCCATGCCCATGCACGACATCCACATCATCGGCGGTGGCCTGGCCGGCTCCGAGGCCGCCTGGCAGCTCGCCGAGGCCGGTCACCGCGTCCGCCTGTCTGAGATGCGCGGCTCCGGCGAGAGCACGCCCGCGCACCACACCGACAGCCTCGCGGAGCTGGTCTGCTCCAACTCCTTCCGCTCCGACGACGCGGACAGCAATGCGGTGGGGCTGATCCATCAGGAGATGCGCACGCTCGGCTCGCTGATTCTGCGCGAAGGCGACCGGCACCGCGTTCCGGCCGGTTCCGCACTCGCCGTCGACCGCGAAGGCTTCGCCGCCGCCGTCACCGCGGCGCTCGCCGCGCACCCGAACGTCGAGATCGTCCGCGAGCGCGTGGATGCGCTGCCGGACGGCCCGACGATCATCGCCACCGGCCCACTCACCGCCCCCGGTCTCGCCGAGGCGATCGGCGCCGCCACCGGACGCGACCAGCTCGCCTTCTTCGACGCCATCGCCCCCATCGTCCACCACGAGTCCATCGACATGGACATCGCGTGGATGGCGGCGCGCTGGGACAAGGGCACCGCTGAGGGGGGCGGCAAGGATTACATCAACTGCCCGATGACAAAGGAGCAATACGCCACCTTCCACCAGGGCCTGCTCGACGGCGAGAAGACCGAGTTCCGCGAATGGGAGAACGTTCCCTATTTCGAGGGCTGCATGCCGATCGAGGTCATGGCGTCGCGCGGCCTCGACACGCTGCGCTTCGGCCCGATGAAGCCGGTCGGGCTCGACGATCCCAAGACCGGCCGCTGGCCCCACGCCGTCGTCCAGCTGCGCCAGGACAACGCGCAGGGCACGCTGTGGAACATCGTCGGTTTCCAGACCAAGCTCAAGCACGCCGAGCAGGTCCGGCTGTTCCGCACCATCCCCGGCCTGCAGAACGCCGAGTTCGCGCGGCTTGGTGGGCTGCACCGCAACACGTTCATCCGCTCGCCCGAGCTGCTCGACCCGACGCTGCGGCTGCGCTCCCGCCCCAACATCCGCTTCGCCGGCCAGATCACCGGCTGCGAGGGTTACGTCGAGAGCGCCGCGATCGGCCTGCTCGCCGGGCGATTCGCGGCGGCGGAGCTGGCCGGGCGCGACCTCGCGCCGCCGCCGCCGGAGACCGCGCTGGGCGCGCTGCTCAACCACATCACCGGCGCGGCGGTGGCCGACACCTATCAGCCGATGAACGTCAATTTCGGGCTGTTCCCGCCGATCACCGAGTCCGGAAAAGGCGGCCGCAGGAAAAAGGCCGACCGCAAGCGCCTGTACACCGATCGCGCCCGTGCGGCGTTGGCGGGATGGCTTAGCCCTCCTCCTCCGCCGGAGCAGCCTGGACCGGCGGACAATTCACCCGAGCCCGCGGCTTACGCTTGACGGCAGTGGTTGCGAACTCGGTCGCGCTCATCGCGCCGGACTTGTCGCGATCCGCGCCGCCGAACTTGGTGGTCGCCTTGATCGCCCATTCGTCGAACGACAGCCGGCCGTCGCCGTTGGTGTCCAGCTTGGCATAGGCCTTGCGCCGTTGCGCGAGATACTCGTCGCGCGTGATCGCGCCGTCGCGATCCTTGTCGTACCGCCCGAACCGCCGCTCTTCGCGCGTCTTGGCGGAGGCTGCGGGTACGCGGTCGGGCAGCGTCTGCACGTCCACGTCCTGCTCTCCCACCGGCGCGGCGGCGGGCGCGGGCGGCAGCAGCGCTCGCTGCGTCGTCTGCCCCCCGAACGCCATCATGCCCGCGCCAGCCAGCGCCAGCGCCGCGCCCGCACCCACCAGATACCGCCACATCGTCCGCTTTCCCCCGTTGCCGCGCTGCAAGGCTAGAACTTGATTCAGCCCAGACCAAGCCCTTCGCCGGCGGAAGCCGGGGCCAGTTCGCGGCGCGGCTGACTGGGTCCCGGCTTCGGCAGGGAAGGGGCTGGCTTAGCTACCTGGGAGCAAAGGCCAACGCCCCGAACGCGCGACGCAACCGACTACCATCCCGTGAGCCGATGCATCAGCAGCCGCCCGACCCGGCGCGGGCTGCCCGGCCGTGTCATTCCCGCCACATCGAAGCGCGCCAACAAAGCCAGCGCACCCAGCGCCCGCGACTCGCGCGACCAAGGCTGTCGAAACGCGGCAGCGAACCGCTCGCTCGCCAACGGGCGAGCCGCGTCCAGCAAAGCCGGGCGTTCCTGCGCGAGCGTGGCAAGCGCCCAGCCCTCCCCCGCCTGCCCGATCCGCTCATCCACCGGACCGCCAAGCACCCGCGCCGCGGCAAGGAACAGGGTCCGGCCCCGCTCCTTCGCGAACGCCTCCAAGTCCACCTCTTCAGGCTCCAGCAACCGCGCCCAGGCGTCGACGACAACCTCCAGGTCCACCCCGCCCACCCCGGCGGGCAGCACGAGGGACGCGACTGACGTCAACACCGGCTCGGCAGGGCACGGCGCGGTATCCAGCCGGATCAGGGCGTCTCCCCACCAGGTCAGCCGCATCAGCCCGATCGTCGGATCACGCGCCGCGCGCACGATGTCGCGCAGCCGGTCGTCGAGTGCGAACAGCGCCGCCAGCCCGTCGCGGGCATGGGCGGGCGCATAGCTCAACGCAAGGGCGCGCTCAGGATCCATTTTACCGCCGCGTTAACCTCATTCCGCTACCCCCGCTTATCGCGTCGACGCGCATGGCGTCACGTTGAAACCCGTCTTTGCGGACGGTCGGGGACAATCGGCGGCATGAACGACGGCACCTTCCTCCAACGCTTGCGGCGCGACACGCGCGGCAACACGCTTGCCATCATGGCGGCGACGCTTGTTCCGCTGTGCGGCGTCGTGGGTGGCGGCATCGATGTCGGCCGCATGTACATCGCCAAGACGCGGCTGCAACACGCCTGCGACGCGGGCGCCCTCGCCGGGCGCAAGGCGATGGGCGGTGGTACGTGGGCGCAGACGGTCAACGGGGTCGCCGAATACCCCCGCGTATCGGCCGAGCGCTTCTTTGACGCGAACTACAAGGCTGGCTCCTACGGGTCCGCCGATCTGGCGAAAAGCTTCACCGAAGCCGGAGGAAAGGTTTCCGGCACCGCATCGGTCAATCTGCCGATGACGCTGATGCGGGTCTTCTCGATCGACACGCAGCCGCTGTCCGTCACCTGCGCCAGCGAGATGCGTCTGCCGAACACAGATATCATGTTCGTCCTCGACACTACCGGGTCGATGGCGGAGACGCCCACGGGCGACACCCAGACCAAGATGGCGAGCCTCAAGGTCGCGGTGAAATGCTTCTACGAGATCGTCGCGAAGCTCGACACCGCAGCCAACTGCACCACCGGCGCGCCCGCGGGTGGCACGGGTTCGCAGACGCAGATCCGCTTCGGGTTCGTGCCCTACGCGACCAACGTCAACGTCGGCTATCTGCTGAAGCCCGAATGGCTCGCCGACAGCTGGAAATATCAGTCGCGCGAACCGGAATGGACGGCGACGACCACTTACACCTACCCACCGTACTCGGGCACCCCGGGTCCGTCTTCGAGCACCACGGGAACGTGGAGCGCCTACGCAAATAGCTCCACCACGGGGCAGACGACCAGCGCACAGACCTGCACGGCGCCGGCGGACGACCAGTCGCAAAGCTCCAGCACGACCAACTCGGCGGTCGCGCAAAGCGGCACAACGCGCACCTACACCAGCACCACGACTGTCTCGACAACGTACAATCGCTATACGTCGTCTTCGGTGCAGAGCGGCTACGGTTCCGACCGGCGCTATTATTGTCAGATCAAGAAGAGTTCGAAGACGGATACCAGCACAACCTCGACCAACTATTCGTCGCAGGGGGTGCCCACGACCACCAACAGCTTCAGCCGCTGGCACTACGGTCAGATCGCGCAGAACATCGCCGGGCTGAAGAACGGCACGTCCTGGAACTCCGGTATCACCCTGCCGATCGGCAGCAGCGGAACAGCCAAGTACATCGGCTGGGACGGCTGCATCGAGGAGCGCGAGACGGTGCGGGCGAGCAGCTACAACCCGATCCCTAGCGGCGCCTACGACCTCAACATCGATCTGGTCCCGACGTCCGGCACGGCCAGCAGCCTGTGGGGTCCGGCGCTGCCCGGCATGCTGTACGCGCGCAAGGACAGCAGCGGCAACTACACACTCACCGACCAGTACACGGCCACCGAATACACCAACGATTCCAGCTATTCCTGCCCCACGGCCGCCAAGAAGCTGCAGGCCTGGACCAATGCATCCCTCTTCGACAGCTATGTCGATTCGCTGAGCCCCAGCGGCAACACCTACCACGATATCGGGCTGATCTGGGGTGGCAGGCTGATGTCGCCGACCGGCATCTTCGCGTCGGAGAATGCGCTTACGTCCGCGGGCGGCGCCATCGAGCGCAACCTGATCTTCATGACGGACGGCGACCCATGCACCAGCATCGCCAACTACCAGGCCTATGGCTTCCCTTATTACGATCGACGTCAAACCGATCCGGCCGCAGTCCCCAGCGACGGCTGCACCACCAATGGCACGCTCACCCAACAGGTGAACGCGCGTACCGAGGCCCTGTGCTCCGCGATCAAGAACAAGAACATCACGCTGTGGGTGATCACCTTCGGCACGCTGGATGCGAACACCAACACGCGGATGACGAACTGCGCCTCGCCCGGCCGCTACTTCTCGGCGACCAACGCGGCCACGCTCCAGTCGACGTTCCAGTCGATTGCCAACCAGATCTCGCAATTGAGGCTCACGCAATGATGCGCCGGTCGTTCCGCCGGCTGCGCCGCGACTGCCGCGGCGCGACGATCGTCGAATTCGGCTTCGTCGCACCGGTCATGGCGCTGTTCCTCGTCGGCGCGTTCGACATCGGGCACACCTTGTACATGCGCGGCGTCCTGCAAGGCATCGTGCAAAAGATGGCCCGGGACTCCAGTCTTGAAACCGGCACCAGCGCGTCGGCGCAGACCGCGTTCAACAATCGGGTCCGCGACCAGGTGCTGGCGCTTCACAAGGGCGCGGCGGTCACCTTCAGCCGGCGCTTCTATCGCACCTTCTCCGCCGCCGCCGCCGCGCTGGCGGAGGTGTGGACCGTCGATACCAACGGCAACGGCGTCTGCGACGCGGGCGAGCCGTTCACCGACCGCAACAACAACGGCGTCCGCGATCTCGACGGCGGCGACAGCGGCCAGGGCGGCGCGATGGACCGGTCGCTCTACACCGTCACGGTGAACTATCCCCGCATGCTGCCGCTCGACAAGTTCATCGGCGGCTCCGGCACGACGAAGATCACCGCCAGCACCATCCTCCAGAACCAGCCCTACAATGATCAGGGCAGCTATGGCGCGGCGACGACGGGATATTGCCCATGAGGCGGGTTCGTCGCTTCGCGGTCCGGCTCGCCCGCGACACCCGCGGCCTGGCGCTGCTGGAGTTCGCCTTTTCCGTGCCGATCCTGCTGCTGCTGAGCCTGACGGGCGCGGAACTGCTCAACTACACCACCACGCGGATGCGCGTGAGCCAGATGGCGCTGCAGATCGCCGACAACGCCGCGCGCATGGGCAAGGGCACTCAGATCACGGCCAAGGTCATCAGCGAGACCGACATCAACGACCTCTTCACCGGCGCGCAGCTGCAGTCGGGCGAGCTCAACCTCAACGCCAACGGCCGCGTCATCCTCTCCGACGTCGAGCCGGTCGCGAACCCCAACACGACGGGCAAGTACAAGATCGCCTGGCAGCGCTGCTACGGCTCGAAGACGACCCATTCCTCGAGCTACGGAAGCTCGGGCGACACGGACCTGGCCGGAGTCGGACCCGCCAACCAGCAGATCACCGCGCAGGACGACAACGCGACGATGTTCGTCGAGGTCTACTATGTCTACACGCCGATCATCGCGCTCTCGCGCGCGCCCAGCACGACGATGATCGAAGTCGCCTCGATGGCGGTCCGCGACCGCCGTGACCTGACCCAGATCTACAACACGGAAAACGCGCCGATCGCGACCTGCTGAGGCCTCAGACGATCGTCTTGACCGCCGCCACCACCTTGGCGGCACTCACCAGCGCCGCCTTCTCCAGATTGGCCGCATAGGGCAGCGGCACGTCCTCGTCGCACACGCGCAGCACCGGCGCGTCGAGGTCGTCGAACCCTTGCTCCATCACGAACATCGCGACCTCGCTGGCGATCGAGCAGGTCGGCCAGCCTTCCTCGACCACGACGATGCGGTTGGTCTTGGCCAGGCTCTTGAGCACCGTGCCGCGGTCCAGCGGCCGCAGCGTGCGCAGGTCGATCACCTCCGCGTCGATCCCCTCGCCGGCCAGCGTCTCGGCGGCTTCCAGCGCCAGCCCGACGCCGATCGAATAGCTGACGATCGTCACGTCGGTGCCCTCGCGCATGATCCGCGCCTTGCCGATCGGCAGCACCCAATCGTCCAGCTTGGGCACGTCAAAGCTGCGCCCGTAGAGCAGCTCGTTCTCCAGGAAGACGACCGGGTCCTCGGTACGGATCGCCGCCTTGAGCAACCCCTTCGCGTCCGCCGCATCATAGGGCGCGATCACGATCAGCCCCGGTACGCTCGCATACCAGGGCGCGAAGTTCTGCGAATGCTGCGCGCCGACGCGCGACGCCGCGCCGTTGGGACCGCGGAACACGATCGGGCAGCGCATCTGCCCGCCCGACATATAGTTGGTCTTGGCGGCCGAGTTGATGATGTGGTCGATCGCCTGCAACGCGAAGTTGAAGGTCATGAACTCGACGATCGGCCGCAATCCGCCCATCGCCGCGCCTGCGCCGACGCCGGCGAATCCGTACTCGGTGATCGGCGTGTCGATCACGCGCCGCTCGCCGAATTCGTCGAGCAGCCCCTGCGTCACCTTGTACGCGCCCTGATATTGCGCGACCTCCTCGCCGATCACGAACACGCGATCGTCGGCGCGCATCTCTTCGGCCATCGCATCGCGCAGGGCCTCCCGCACGGTGGTCCTGACCATCTCGGTGCCCGCCGGGAGCGCCGGATCGGCGACCTGGGCGTCGAGCCGTGCCGCGTCGAACATCTGCCGCGCACCCGTCTCGACCTGCTTGGGCTCGGGCGTCGCTTCCGTCTTCTGGTCGGCGGATTGACCCTGCTCGGGCTTGGGCGGCTCGGCTTCAGACTTGCCCTCGCCGGTCGCAGCTGGCTCCGCCCCGTCCTCGCCCGCCATCTCCATGATGACGGTGCCGACCTTCACATTGTCCGTGCCCTCGGCGATCAGGATGCGGCCGACGGTGCCCTCGTCGACCGCCTCGAACTCCATCGTCGCCTTGTCGGTCTCGATCTCGGCGAGGATGTCGCCGGACTTCACGGCGTCGCCTTCCTTGACCAGCCACTTGGCCAGCGTGCCCTCCTCCATCGTCGGCGACAGCGCCGGCATCTTGATCTCGACGGCCATCAGTAACGCTCCACCAGCACGTCGGTGTACAGTTCGGCGGCGTCCGGCTCCGGCGTGCTCTCGGCGAAGTCGGCCGCCTCGTTGACCTGCTTGCGGATCGCCTGCTCAACGGCCTTCAACTCGTCCTCCCTGACCCCCTGCTCGCCCAGCAGCTTCTTGGCATATTCGATCGGGTCGGATTTCTCGCGCACCGCCTGCACCTCCTCGCGGCTGCGGTACTTGGCCGGATCGCTCATCGAATGGCCACGATAGCGATAGGTCTTCATCTCCAGGATGATCGGTCCCTTGCCCGCGCGCACCCAGGCGAGCGCCGTCTCGGCAGCTCCACGACAGGCGAGTACGTCCATGCCGTCGACCTGCAGCCCGGGAATACGGAAACTCTCGCCGCGCCGATACAGCTGGTCCTCGGCCGACGCGCGATTGACGCTGGTGCCCATCGCGTACTGGTTGTTCTCGATCACGAAGATCACCGGCAGCTTCCACAGCTCGGCCATGTTGAAGCTCTCGTACACCTGCCCCTGGTTCGACGCGCCATCGCCGAAATAGGTCATGCACACGCCGCCATCGCCGCGATATTTGTGCGCGAACCCCAACCCCGTGCCCAGCGAGACCTGCGCCCCGACGATGCCATGACCGCCATAGAACTTCCGCTCGGTCGAGAACATGTGCATCGACCCGCCCTTGCCGCGGCTGATGCCGGCACCGCGCCCGGTCAGCTCGGACATGATCGCCTTGGGATCGATGCCGTAGGCGAGCATGTGACCATGATCGCGATAGCCGGTGATGACCGAGTCCTTCTCGCCATCCAGCGCGGATTGCAGCCCGACCGCGACAGCCTCCTGCCCGATATACAGATGGCAGAACCCGCCGATCAGCCCCAGCCCGTACAACTGCCCGGCCTTTTCCTCGAAGCGGCGGATCAGCAGCATCTGGCGGTAGAATTCGATCAGCTCCTCCTTCGACGCCGCATAGGGCTGCGGCTCGTCGGGTCGCTCGCGATTGGGTGCGGGCGGGGGAGCGGTGCGGGCGACGGCGGCTTTGGCCATAGGGAAGCATGCGTCCTGCGGAGATTTGCTCCGCTATAGGCGCGGACGGCGAGCGGGAGCAATCCAACCCTCTCCCGCGTGCAGGAAAGGGAGTGTAGTTGCTCCACCTACTTCCACATACCTCCAGGCACCTCCACGCACCTCCCGGGCGGAAGCCGGGGCCAGGTCGGCCGCGCCGGGATCAAGCACGATGCCCCGTCGCAGCGCGCATCTGGGCCCCGGCTTTCGCCGGGGAAGAGCTTGGGTAGGATCAAGCCCCTGTCCTTCGGCGCGAGCGAGAAAGGGAGGAAGAGAGCAGCGGTTGCCCTCGCCCTTTCCACCCGCCAAAGCCCCCCGCACATGGCGCAACCTCCACACCCCCTCACCATCCCCTATTTCCGCGCCTACTTCCTCTCGCGCGTCGCCGGCACCGTCGCGACCACCTCGTTCGGCATCCTCGTCGGCTGGCAGGTGTATTCGATCGCCCGCGGGGTCGAGGGCATGAGCATCCGCGATGCCGCGTTCCTGCTCGGCATGATCGGCCTGGCGCAGTTCGTGCCCCTCTTCCTGCTGACCCCGGTTGTCGGCCTGGCCGCGGACACTTTCGATCGGCGCTGGATCGTGCGCGCGACCACCGCGCTGCTGCTCGCGACCGTCGTCGCGCTCGGGCTGCTGACCTGGGCCGGGGCGCTGACCATTCCCGCGCTGTTCGCGGGCGCGGTACTGATCGGCGTCGCGCGGGCCTTCGGCGGCCCGGCCTACTCGGCGCTGGCCCCCAACCTTGTCCCCGCCGAGAGCTTGCCCACGGCCATCGCAGTTAGCGCGATCGCCTGGCAGCTCGGCTCCATCATCGGCCCCAGTCTGGGCGGGTTGATGTTCGGGTTCGCCCCCCTCCTCGCCTATGCCGTCGCCGCGGCGCTGCTGGGCCTCGCCTTGGGCACGATGTTCCTGATCGGCCCCGTTCCACAGCCGCCGCGTGAACCCGATCATCGCCCGTTCGCGCGCGTGGTGGAGGGCTTTCGCTACGTCCGCGCCAATCGGCTGGTGCTGGCGACGATCACGCTCGACCTGTTCGCCGTCCTGCTGGCCGGGGCCACCGCACTGCTGCCGATCTACGCGCGCGACATCCTCCATGTCGGTCCGCACGGGCTGGGGCTGCTGGCGGCCGGCTCGGGCATCGGTGCGGCGGTTGTCGCCTTCTTCTACTCCTGGCGGCCGATGAAGACCAACGTCGGCGTCAAGATGCTCTGGGCGGTCGTCATCTTCGGCATTGCGACGATCGTGTTCGGACTCGCGACGCCGATCGCCGATCTGCTCGGACTGCCGACCCCGGTGATCGGCCTGCCCGGTTCGCTCGGCGGCGGCGCGCTCGCGCTCGCGCCGGCCTTCATCCTCAGTCTGGTGGCGCTGATCGTCGCCGGGGGCGCGGACATGGTGTCGGTCTATGTCCGCACCTCGCTGATCCAGCTCCATACCCCCGATGCGATGCGCGGCCGCGTCAGTGCGGTGTCGCAGCTCACAATTTCTGCCTCGAACGAACTTGGCGAGGCGGAGAGCGGGCTGGCGGCGGCACTGGTCGGACCCGAGGCGGCGGTGGTGATCGGCGGTGTCGGCGCGATCGCGGTGACGCTCGCCTGGTCGGGGCTGTTTCCCGAACTCAGGCTTGCCAAGACGTTCGCGCCCCCCGACATGCCGTCCCCGAACCCTGCTCCAGGAGCCGTGCCATGAAGGCGAATACCGTTCTCGACACGATCGGCCGCACGCCGCACATCCGCGTCCAGCGGCTGTTTCCCGACTCGGAGGTCTGGATCAAGTCGGAGCGGTCGAATCCCGGCGGCTCGATCAAGGACCGCGTCGCGCTGGCGATGATCGAGGACGCGGAGGTCTCCGGCCGCCTGCTGCCCGGCGGCACGATCGTCGAACCGACCAGCGGCAACACCGGCGTCGGCCTGGCGATGGTGGCGGCGGTGAAGGGCTACAAGCTGATCCTCGTCATGCCCGAATCGATGTCGCTGGAGCGTCGCCGCCTGATGCTCGCCTATGGTGCGACGTTCGAACTCACCCCGCGCGAAAAGGGTATGAAGGGCGCGATCGAGCGCGCCTCGGAGATCGTCGCCGCGACCCCCGGTGCATGGCTCGCCCAGCAGTTCGAGAACCCGGCGAACATCGACGTCCATGTCCGCACCACCGCCCAGGAGATCCTTGAGGATTTCCGCGACACGCCGATCGACGTGATCATCACAGGCGTCGGCACCGGCGGGCACATCACTGCCGTCGCACAGGTGCTCAAGAAGGAGTGGCCGGACCTGAAGGTGTACGCCGTCGAGCCGTCACTTTCGCCCGTTATCGCTGGCGGTCAGCCGGGTCCGCATCCCATCCAGGGCATCGGCGCGGGCTTCATTCCAGCCAATCTGCACGCCGACCTGCTCGACGGCGTGATCGACGTCGACGCGGCCGTCGCCAAGGACATGGCGCGCCGCTCGGCTCGGGAGGAAGGGCTGCTGGTCGGCATTTCGTCCGGCGCGACGCTGGCGGCGATCCTGCAGAAGCTCCCCGACCTGCCCGAAAACGTCCGCGTGCTCGGCTTCAACTACGACACCGGCGAGCGCTACCTGTCGGTCCCGGACTTCCTGCCCGAAGCGTGAGATTACAGATTCTGGTCATGCTGAACTTGTTTCAGCATCCATGCGCGCGCGTCGGTAACGGACGGAACGCCCGTGGCTGAGCGAATCGCATGGACCCCGAACCAGGTTCAGGGTGACGGGGGCGGCAGGTGGCTGCGCCCCATCCTCCTCCTCGTCGCCGCGCTTGCCCTCCTCGTACCTGCGCTGCTGGTCCGATACGCCCCACCCGTGCCGATCGCGCCGCGCTTCCGCCCGGCCGCGCTGCCGCCGCAGCGCGTCGTGCCCGCCGCCGAGCTGCCCAAGGTAGAGCCGCTGGCGCTGATCGCGCTGACCACCGATGCGGCGCGCGCCTACAATGCCGAGGTGCCCTACGTCACCGGGCCGAACCCGGCCGCTCGCCCCTACCGGTTCGTCGGCAGCGACATCGACCGCGCGCGCGCCGTCGACTGTCTGGCTGCCGCGCTGATCTACGAGGCCGGCGACAGCGTCGACGATCAGCGCCCGGTCGCTCAGGTCATCCTCAACCGCCTTCGCCATCCCGCCTTCCCCAAGACGGTGTGCGGCGTGGTTTTCGAAGGGTCGGAACGGCGCACCGGCTGCCAGTTCACCTTCACCTGCGACGGCGCGCTCGCCCGCTGGTCGCCGTCGCCGGCCGGCTGGCTGCGCGCGCAGGCGATGGCGGCGGCGGCGCTCAACGGCGCGGTGTCGAAGCAGGTCGGGTGGGCGACGCACTACCATACCGACTGGGTCGTCCCGTATTGGCAGTCCAGCCTCGACAAGCTCGCCAAGGTCGGCACGCATCTGTTCTTCCGCTGGACTGGCTGGTGGGGCACGCCAGGCGCGTTCCGCAACCCCGGCGCGCAGGCGGAGCCCGCGCTGGCGAAGATGGCCGCCTTGTCCCCCGTGCATCGCGCGTCGGCAGGACTGCCCGACGAGATGCTTGCCGGGGTCGTCGCGGAAGCCCTCGACGAGGAGATGGAGGCCGCCCCCGCCGCCGCGGGCGAGCCGGACAGCTTCCTCGTCACGCTCAGACCCACCACCGCGCCGGCGCTGTACCCGTCCCTGGCGGAGACCGCCTGCGGGGCGCGGACGCGCTGCTCCTACCACGCCTGGCTCGACCCGCGCGAGACGCCGACGGCGCTGCCGCTTCGTTCCGAACAGATCGCGACGATGACGTTCGCGTACCTGCGCGACCGCACCGGCGGCGTGGAACGGACGCTGTGGAACTGTCAGCAGGTTCCCCGCGCCGACAAGCGCCAGTGCATGAAGGTGCAGGTGCTCGCCCCCGCGCCCGAGCCGACGCCGGTGCCAGTCGTCGCGCCGAAAGGGCCAACCGAGCTCGACGGCGTCCGCCGCCGCCCGGCGACGCCGGCTCCTGCGGCCTCCCCGACGCCGGTCAGGCCGCCAGGAACATCTCCGGCGGCAGCGCCATCACCGACTCCGCCCCGCCCTCGATCTGCTTCCTGAGCGAGCCGGTCTGCGGCAGCAGCCGCTCGGCATAGAAACGCGCGGTCACCAGCTTGGCGTCCAGGAACGCCGCGTCGCCTTCTCCGGCCGCCTTCAGCCGCGCCGCCGCGCTCGCCATGCGCAGCCACATCAGCCCCACCGCGACCAGCCCCGTCAGGTGCATGTAGGGCACCGCCCCCGCGCCGACATGGTCGGGGTTCTTCATGCCATTAGCCATGAACCACATAGTCGCCCCCTGCAGATCGCCCAGCGAAGTTTCCAGACCAACCGCAACTTCGGCAAGAGAAGTGACCCCCTTCGCCGCCGCAATTTCATCCCCCACCAACCTGAAGAACGCCTGCACGGCCCTCCCGCCATTCTGCGCCAATTTGCGCCCAACCAGATCCATCGCCTGCACGCCGTTGGTGCCCTCATAGATCATCGCGATCCGCGCATCGCGGACATACTGCTCCATCCCCCACTCAGCGATGTAGCCATGCCCGCCATAGACCTGCTGCGCATCGGTCGCGATCTTGTACCCCATATCGGTCCCGAAACCCTTGATGACCGGGGTCAACAGCCCGATCAGGTCGCCCGCCAGCTGCTTCGCTTCGTCCGTGTCGGCGAGGTGCTCCAGATCGACCTGCAACGCCGCCCACAAGCACATAGCGCGCAGACCTTCGGTCAGCGCCTTGCTCTCCATCAGCATGCGCCGGATGTCGGCATGAACGAACAGCGTATCCGCCTTCTCTGCCGGCTCCTTGGCGCCCGTCAGCGCCCGCCCCTGCCGCCGGTCGCGGGCATAGGCGACCGCGTTTTGATACGCGGTCTCCGCGATGCCCAAGCCTTGCAGGCCGACGCCCAGCCGAGCGGCGTTCATCATGATGAACATGGCGGCGAGGCCCTTCATCTCCTCACCCACCAGCCACCCGGTAGCAGCATCATAGTTCATCACGCACGTCGAGTTGGCGTGAATGCCCATCTTGTGCTCGATCGAGCCGCACGAGACCGCATTGCGCGCACCCAGCGAGCCGTCCGCCTGGACCATGATCTTGGGAACCACGAACAGCGAGATACCCTTCGACGAGTTCGGCGCACCCGGCGTCTTGGCGAGCACCAGGTGGATGATGTTCTCCGTCAAGTCATGCTCGCCCGACGAGATGAAGATCTTCGTCCCCGTGATCGCATAGCTGCCGTCGGCCTGCGGCTCCGCCCGCGTCGTGATCAGACCAAGGTCGGTGCCGCACTGCGGCTCGGTCAGGTTCATGGTCCCACCCCATTCACCCGACACGAGCTTCGGAACGTACATCGCCTGCTGCTCGGGCGAACCCTTGGCGACCAGCGCGGCGATCGCGCCGTGGGTCAGACCCGGATACATCGCGAAAGCCATGTTGGCTGAGATCATGTACTCCTGAAACGCCGTCGAGACGACGTGCGGCATGCCCTGCCCCCCGAACTCGGGCTGATTGCCAAGCGTCGCCCAGCCGCTCTCGACGAATTGCTTGTACGCTTCCTTGAACCCGTCCGGCGTGGTGACGCTGCCATCGGAATGTCGCGTGCACCCCTGTTGGTCGCCGGATTGATTGAGCGGAAACAACACCTCGGCGACGAACTTGCCGCCTTCCTCCAGCACAGCGTCGACCACATCAGGCGTCGCTGCCTCGAACCCGGGCTGGTCCAGGTAGCGATCGAGCCCGACCACGTGCTCCAGCACAAAGCGGGTGTCGCGGACGGGGGGCGTATAGCTGGGCATCGTCGATGATCCTGGTCTTGAACGTCACCGGCTCAGGGGCAAGGTGACGACAGTGTTGAGCTTGGCAGCAGCGTTACGTGGTCTTCGACCCGCGTGCACACCGAATTGGATACGCAATCTCCCTAGATCAACCTGCGCAGAGCGGCTTGCCGTCGGCACCCCGGAGCATCGCCGCTTCGGAAACCGACTCGCTCAGCCGCTCCACCGTAAGCGCGGTCAGCGACGCACGACCCGAGCAGACCCGACCACATGCCGCCGGCAGCACGGCCGGAAAAGCGATCCGCTCCCCGTCGAACTCAGCCTCGAATCGGCATTCGCCGAAGGTGATGCGAAGCGCGGCACCGTCGCGCTCCACCGTGCCGGCGGCCGAGCAGCCCTGACCTTCGCCATAGTCGACTCGCGCGCCGATCCGATCCGCGCGCCCGCCGGGAACGACGCACAGTCTATCGGTCTCGTTCGCCCAGATTCCGAACAGCGTGCCACCGGCAGGGTCGGGCACCAGTCCCCGCGCCACTGCCGCGATCTCCAGACGTGCGCCCGGCGTGTCGGCCGAAGGCTTGCTCTGCTGACACGCCGCGAGCAGCAGCACGGCGGCGATGGCCCTTAGGACGCGCACAGCCGATCACCGTCGACTTTGCGATAAAAGCAGGAGCGCGCGCCGGTATGACAGGCCGGTCCGGCGGGCTCGCAGATCAGCCACAGCGCGTCTTGGTCGCAGTCGACGCGCATCTCGATCACGCGCAGCACGTTCCCGGACGTCTCCCCTTTTTTCCACAGCCGCCGGCGCGATCGCGACCAGAAATGCGCGTCGCCGCTCGCCTGCGTCGCCGCCAGTGCCTGACGATCCATATGAGCCACCATCAGCACCGCGCCCGCGCGATCGGTGACGACGGCGGTGACGAGCCCGGCAACATCCCAGCGGAGGTCCAGCCGGTCACCCGTCTCGCGATCGTTTGTCATAGGCCTTCTTAGCGCAACCGCGCCTTGCGCCAACAGCGGCCGAGTGAGGGGCGACATTCACGGACGACTGACCTATAGGGGCCACGCACGACGCGAGCGCCCATGCTGACAACCAATCCTTTCGAACCCTTCGATCCAGACGGAGACAAGCTGCGCGAGGAGTGCGGCATCTTCGGCGTGTCCGGCAGCGACTCGGCGGCGGCATTGGTCGCGCTTGGGCTCCACGCGCTGCAGCATCGTGGGCAGGAGGCGGCGGGGATCACCTCGTTCGATGGTCGCTCGTTCCATACCCACCGCGCGATGGGTCATGTCGCCGGCAATTTCGACCGCGATGACATCATCCGTGCGCTGACGGGGTCGGTCGCTGCGGGGCACGTCCGCTACTCGACGACGGGCGAGGCGGTGTTGCGCAATGTCCAGCCGCTCTATGCCGAGCTGCAGTCGGGCGGGTTCGCGATCTCGCACAACGGCAACATCTCCAACGCCCAGCGGCTGCGCAAGGAACTGGTCCGGCGCGGGTCTATCTTTCAGTCGACGTCCGACACCGAGACGATCATTCATCTGGTCGCCACGTCCAGTTATCGCACCCTGCTCGACCGCTTTATCGACGCGCTCAAGCAGATCGAAGGCGCCTATTCGCTGATCGTGATGACGCCCGAGGGAATGATCGCGTGTCGCGATCCACTCGGCATCCGGCCATTGGTGATTGGCCGGCTGAACGGCGCGGTCGTGTTCGCGAGCGAGACGGTGGCGCTGGACGTAGTCGGCGCGACCTTCGAGCGCTCGGTGCTGCCGGGCGAACTGGTGATCGTTCAGGACACGCCCAACGGTCAGGAGGTGCGCTCGATCAAGCCGTTCGCGCCGATGAGCCCGCGGCCCTGCATCT
This sequence comes from Sphingomonas bacterium, assembly GCF_028292945.1. GTDB lineage: Bacteria > Pseudomonadota > Alphaproteobacteria > Sphingomonadales > Sphingomonadaceae > Sphingomonas. Next base: position 30,039 of record NZ_JAQGLJ010000044.1, read on the forward strand.
TCGAATGGGTGTATTTTTCGCGGCCCGATTCGATCGTGGACGATCGGTCCATCTACGACGTTCGCAAGCGGATCGGCGCCGAGCTGGCGCGCGAGGCGCCGGTCGACGCCGACCTGGTCATCCCGGTCCCCGATTCGGGCGTGCCGGCGGCGATCGGCTATGCGCAGGCAAGCGGCATCCCGTTCGAGCTAGGCATCATCCGCTCGCACTATGTCGGCCGCACGTTCATCCAGCCGGGGGACGGTGTCCGTCACCTCGGTGTCAAGCTGAAGCACAACGCCAACCGCGCGCTCATCAAAGGCAAGCGGGTGGTGCTCATCGACGATTCGATCGTGCGCGGGACGACCAGCCTGAAGATCGTTCAGATGATGCGCGAGGCGGGCGCGGCGGAAGTCCACCTGCGCATCGCCAGCCCGCCGACCCGACACAGCTGCTTTTATGGTGTCGACACGCCCGAGCGAACGAAGCTGCTTGCTGCCAAGCTCGATCTCGGCGGCATGACCGACTTCATCCACTGCGACAGCCTGGCCTTCGTTTCGATCGACGGGCTCTACAAAGCATTGGGCGAGCCGAAGCGCGCCGACATCCGGCCCAAGCATTGCGATGCCTGCTTCACCGGCGATTATCCCACGACGCTGACCGACCAGGACGAGTCGGCGGATGTCGACCAGTTCGCGCTGCTGGCGGAGCGGGTGAACTGATCGCATGACGACGTCGCTGAAGGGACAGGTAGCGGTCGTGACCGGCGCGAGCCGGGGCATCGGCGCGGCGACCGCCGAGGCGCTGGCCGCGCGCGGTGCGCATGTGGTGCTGACCGCGCGTACGGCAGCGGGGCTGGAGGAGGTGGAGCAGCGCATCTTCGACGCGGGCGGATCGGCGACGATCGCGCCGCTGGACCTGACGCAGACCGATGCGATCGCCAAGCTGGCGGTGGCGGTGGAGGGGCGCTGGAACGCGCTGGACCTGCTCGTGCTCAACGCGGCCACGCTGGGTCAGCTGGGTGCGGTCCCGGCGATCGATCCCAAGGAGATGGCGAGCGTCCTGACCCTCAATGTCAGCGCGCAAGGCGCAATGATCGCTGCGTTCGATCCCCTGCTGCGGCGCGCTGCGGCGGGCAAGGTGATCGGCATCACATCATCGGTCGGGCGAACCCCACGCGCCTATTGGGGACTGTACGGTGCCTCCAAGGCGGCGTTCGAGACGCTGCTGGGTGCCTATGGCGACGAGATGGCCGCCATCAGCCGGGTCCGCACCGCGATCGTCGATCCCGGCGCGACCCGCACCGCGATGCGCGCGCGCGCCTTTCCGGGCGAGGACCCGCTGTCCGTCAAGGGCCCCGCCGTGGTCGCGGAGCGGATCGTAGCACTTGCGGAGGCGGGGTTCGACGCCGGGCACTTCGAACGGGTTAGCGCTTCACCAGCGTGACCTGGGCGACATCGATGCCACCGCCGCGGAAGCCGCCTTCGCAATACATCAGGTAATACCGCCAGAGCCGAACGAAGCTGGCGTCGAGCCGAGTGGGCAGGCGGCCCTCGGTCACCGCATGGTCGAACCGCTCTCGCCAGCAGCGGAGTGTCTCGGCATAGTTGGGGCCGAAGGCGTGGTGGTCGGTCCAGACCAGTCCACGCTCCTCGGCGAGTACGCGGAAGCGTTCGGTAGACAGCAGCATCCCGCCAGGGAAGACGTAGCGCTGGATGAAATCGACGCTGTCGGCATAGGCCGGGAACACGTCGTCGGCGATGCTGATGAACTGCAGCGCCGCGCGGCCGCCCGGCTTCAGGACGCGCGCGATAGTGTCGAGATAGGCGGGCCAATACTCCTGCCCCACCGCCTCCACCATCTCGATCGACGCGACCGCATCGTAGCGGCCCTGCTCGTCGCGATAGTCGGCGAGAGCGACCGTGACGCCGGGCAGCGCACGGGCATGGACGAATGCCTGCTGCTCGGTGGAGAGCGTCAGGCCGCGTACGCGGACGCCTGCCGCGGAAGCGACAGCGGCGAACGAGCCCCAGCCGCAGCCAATCTCGAGCACCTCGTCCCCGGCTGATGCGCCGGTGCGCGCGAGGATCGCCGCCAGCTTGCGCTGTTGTCCTGCCTCCAGCGTCTCCTCGCCCCCAAGCTCCCCGGCGAACATCGCACTGGAATAGGTCAAGCTTGCGTCCAGCCATTCGCGATAGAAGTCGTTGCCGAGGTCGTAATGCGCCTCGATATTCTCCTGCGCTCGTCGCGGCGTGTTGCGGCGCATCGCGTGCCAGGCACGAGCGGCGAGGCGAGCCGGGCCACCCGACCGTGCCGTACGGCCCAACGGGACGCGGTTGCGCATAAACAGGTCGAATAGCGGCACCGGGTCGGGGCTGGACCAGTCGCCGTCGCGCCAGCCGCGATACCAGCCTATCGACCCGCCGGTGACGAGCCGGGTCAGCGCGCGCCAGCGGTGGACCGAGACTATGGGGATCGGCCCAGGCGCGCGGCCGCCCAGCACACGGTGCGTGCCGTCCGGTAACGTCGCGTCGATGCCGCCCTCGTCCAGCCCTGCGTCGATGGTATCGAGGATGCGGTGAAACATTGGCACGAACAGGCGATTGAACATCAGGCTCTCTTCGCGAGGCCGTCACGGGAGTAAATCCCGTGACGTCGAACGGGCATTGCCCGCCGGCCGGCCTTGCCGGTCTCGCGCGCAGCTACGCTGCGAGCGTGCCGGCCGCGGCTCAGACCAGGTGCGGCTGCTTGTCGACCATCCAGGTCTGGCCCTTGCTCAACAGCTTTTGCATGTCCGGCTTCTTGCCCGCCGCCGCGGCCGCGTTCTGCTCGATCACCGCGCTGTCAAAGGTCGGCGCGGGATCGTCGTAGAGGATGCCGAGCGCCATCGGGAACTCGCCGAACGGCATTTCGACCAGCATGTGCGCTAGGCCGCGGTTGGTCTGGTCGTGGACGGCGACGGCGGGATCGTCGGCGGCGACGACCTTGAGCTGGAGCGTGGCGACATCGAGCGCCAGCCCCTTCGTCCCGCCGGCGAAGATCAACGGCTTGCCATGCTCGACCCACAGCTGATTCTGGTCGGCACCCTGCTTCTTGTCGGTGAAGGGCGCGAACACGTCGTCATTGTACACGATGCAGTTCTGGAAGATTTCGACGAACGCCGCACCCTGATGCGCATAGGCGGCCTTGAGCACGCCGACGAGGTGCTTGCTGACGTCGATCCCCCGAGCCACGAACCGCGCCCCGCTGCCGAGCGCAAAGGCGCACGGGTTGGCGGGACGATCGACCGAACCGAGCGGCGTGGACGGCGAGCGCGTACCGACGCGCGAGGTCGGCGAATACTGGCCCTTGGTAAGCCCATAAATCTCGTTGTTGAACAGCAGGAACTGGCAGTTCAGGTTCCGCCGCAGCAGGTGCATCGTGTGGTTGCCGCCGATCGACAGCGCGTCACCGTCACCGGTGATGATCCACACGTCGAGCTCCGGATTGGCGAGCTTCACCCCCGTCGCGATCGTCGGCGCGCGGCCGTGGATCGTGTGGAAGCCGTACGTCTCCATGTAGTAGGGAAAGCGAGAAGAGCAGCCTATCCCGCTGACGAACACCGTATTCTCCGGCCGCGCGCCAATCTCGGGCATGGTGCGCTGCACCGCCTTGAGGATCGCATAGTCGCCGCAGCCCGGGCACCAGCGGACCTCCTGATCGGTCTCCCAGTCCTTGGGCTTTGTCAGGAAGGGGGTCATGTCGTTCATTGCTTTGCGTCCACGCGGCGGAAGTTCAATGGAAGTTCAGGCGTAATCACACCGACTGTGGCGAGAGATGGTCGGCAAGACTGCCATCGTCGTGACCGGCGACGGGGTTCGTCACCTGCGTATTGTCGGCCGGCACCTCCCCGCCCACGGGCCCGCGCAACGCCGCGTCGATCGCGGCCTCGATCTCCGAGATGCGGAACGGCTGTCCCGACACCTTGTTGAGCGGCTTGGCGTCGACCAGGAACTGGTCGCGCAGCACCGTCTTGAGCTGGCCCGTATTCATCTCGGGCACGAGTATGGACTCATAGCCGCGAAGTAGGACAGCCATATTCTTTGGCATCGGCCAGATGTGCCGGATGTGAATGTGGTGCACGTCTTGCCCGCGGCGACGCGCGCGACGCACGGCCTGGTGGATTGGGCCGAACGTCGATCCCCAGCCGACTACGGCAAGCTTACCGCTGGTCTCGCCAAGTTCGACCTCTTGGTCAGGCACCACCACTCCATCAATCTTGGCGCGTCGGGTGTCGGTCATCTCTTGGTGATTGGCAGGGCTGTAGTCGATGTTGCCGGTGCCCTGCTTCTTCTCGATCCCGCCGATGCGGTGGAGCAGGCCGGGCGTACCAGGCTTTGCCCAGGGTCGCGCCAGCTTGTTGTCGCGGGCATAGGGATGAAACCCCTCGCCTGATTTCTCGGCGAACGTCACAGGAAAAGGCTCGTAGCTGCTGAAATCGGGCACTTTCCATGGCTCGGCGGCATTGGCGATATAACCGTCGGTCAGCACCATGACGGGGGTCATGTACTGCGTCGCGATTCGCACCGCCTCGATCGCGACATCGAAGCAATCGGCCGCCGATCGCGCGGCGATCACCGGCATCGGCGCGTCGCCGTTCCTGCCGTAAACGGCCTGGTATAGATCGGACTGCTCGGTCTTCGTGGGAAGTCCGGTCGATGGCCCGCCGCGCTGCGAGTTGATGATCACCAGCGGCAGCTCGGTCATGATCGCCAGCCCCATCGCCTCGCCCTTGAGCGCGATGCCGGGCCCCGACGACGAGGTGACGCCGAGCTGACCCGCGTAGCTGGCGCCAATCGCCGAGCCGATCGCGGCGATCTCGTCCTCCGCCTGGAAGGTGGTGACGCCGAACTCCTTCAATCGCGAAAGCGAGTGCAGGATCGCCGACGCGGGCGTGATCGGATAGCCGCCGAAGAACATCGGCAGCCCCGCGAGCTGCGCGCCCGCGACCAGGCCGAGGCTGATCGAGTCCGCGCCCGTCACGGTCCGCCACAGGCCGGCCTCCGCCGGTGCGACGCCGATATGATGCTGCTTGAGCGGCCCCGCCAGTTCGGCGGTCTCGCCATAGGCATGACCGGCGTTGAGCGCGGCTATGTTCGCCTCCGCCAGCGTCGGCATCTTGGCGAACTTGGTCTGTAGCCAGTCGACGATCGGCGCGCGATCGCGGTCGAACATCCACAGCGCCAGCCCCAGCGTCCACATGTTCTTGCAGCGCAGCGCGTCCTTGTTGCCCATCCCGAACGGCTTCACCGCATCCAGCGTCAGCTGTGAGATGTCGAAGGCCAGCAGCTGCCACTTGTCGAGGCTGTCGTCGGTCAGCGGATCCGCGTCGTACTTCGCCTTGGCGAGATTACGCGCGTTGAACTCGCCCGCGTCGGCGATGATAAGACCGCCCGGGCGCAGCGCGTCGAGATTGGTCTTGAGCGCGGCGGGATTCATCGCGACCAACACGTCCAGCTCGTCGCCGGCCGTCTCGATGTCGGTGGAGCCGAAGTTGATCTGGAACGCAGAGACGCCGAACAGCGTGCCGAGCGGCGCGCGGATCTCGGCAGGAAAATCGGGAAAGGTGGCCAGATCATTGCCCGCAAGCGCGGTGGACAATGTGAACTGTCCGCCCGTCAGCTGCATGCCGTCGCCGCTGTCGCCGGCAAAGCGGACCACGACCGACTCGGGCGCGGGGTGGGCGGCCGCCTCGGCGGGCGTAACTTGGTGGGCGGCTGTCGCCATGGATGTTCCTCTTTCCTCCACGCTCTCTAGGCCCGTCGAGGGGGCGGGGCCAAGAAGAAAGGCTTTACGTGCGCTTACCTCAGCACGCCCCCGGCAGTAGCATTCAACCCGAACGCCTCGCCCAGCGTCAAAATCGCCGCGACGTGTCGCCGCGCGATCGCGGGCTTGTCGGGACCGTAACCGCCGCCCACGGTGCTCGCCAGCGCGATGCCACGCGCTCTCGCCAGCCGCGCGACGAGGCCCTCGCGTGCAAGCAGTCCGGCGTCGGTCAGCGCCAGGCGGCCGAGCTGGTCGCCCTCGAAAGGATCGACGCCCGCCTGGTAGAGGATGAGCCGTGGTCGCATCTCGTCGAGCAACGGCGTCAGCGTGGTCTCGAGCGTGTGGAGGTACTCGTTGTCCCCGACTCCGTCGGCGAGTTCGACATCGAGCGTCGACCGCGCCTTGCGCACGGGGAAGTTCTTGGCGGCGTGAATCGAATAGGTGGCGATGCCCGGCCGGCCTGCGGTCAACGCAGCGGTGCCGTCGCCTTGATGCACGTCGACGTCGACCACCAGCAGCCGCTCGACCGTGCCCTCCTCGATCAGCCGCACCGCTGCCACCGCCAGATCGTTGAAGACGCAATAGCCCGCCCCCGTCTCCGCCAGCGCGTGGTGACTTCCACCCGCGCTGTTCGCCGCGAACCCGTGGCGTAAAGCCATGCGGGCGGCGAGCCAGGTGCCGCCGGGCACCGCGCGGGCGCGGGATGCGACGGCAGGCGTCACCGGAAACCCGATACGGCGCTCCTTGTCGCGTGGCACGGCGGCGGCGAGCACCTGCGCGACATAGTCCGGGTCGTGCACCTCCTCCAGCCAGCGGCGCGGCATGGGCTCTGGCATGTGCCAGTCGATCGCTGCGCCGCTGCCCAGCAGCAGGTCACGGATCAGCCCGTTCTTGCTCGACTGTGCCATCCTGGCGCCGGGCGGCGCGCCGGGATCGGGACCGGCCACATAGGCGGGGTGGTGGACGACCGGGATCACCGCGCATAGGTAGGCTGCCGAGAGACAGAACCAACTTCCGTTCGCTAGGCACGGACAGGCGTGGATGTCGGGAGAACAGATGTGGCAGGATCGCAAGCCGACGTGCAGCCCTATGTCCGGCCCGACGTGCGCGGGTTCCTGGATTACCTCAACGCGCTGCCGGGGCCGAAAACCCATGAAGTGGGCGCGGCCGGGGCGCGGGCGATGTATCGGGCGATGAAGGACGTCGCCGACCTGCCGCTGGGCGAGCTGGCGACGATCTCCGACCTGTCCATCCCCGGCCCTGCCGGTGCGATCCCGGCGCGGCTGTTCGACCATCGCCCAGCACGACCACCGGGGCCGGCGGTCGTGTTCTTTCATGGCGGCGGCTTCGTCATCGGCGACCTCGACACCCATGCCGGCTTCTGCGCGGAGGCATCGCGGCAGCTGGATCTGCCCGTGATCGCCGTGGATTATCGCCTCTCGCCGGAGGCGAAGTGGCCCGCCGCACCCGATGATGCGGAGGCTGCGGCACGCTGGGTGGCGGACAGCCCGGCGGAACTGGGGCGCAAGGTGACGGGGCTGGTGCTGATGGGCGACAGCGCGGGCGGCACGCTGACGATCGTCGCCGCGCTCGACCTGCGCGATCGGCCCGCGGCGGTGCCGGTGCTGGTGCAGGCGCCGATCTATCCGGCCGCGGACCTCGGCGGCGATTACCCATCCTACGAACAGTTCGGCACCGGGCACCTGCTGACGGCTGAGTCGATGGACTGGTTTGCAGACTGCTATGCCGCCGACCTGCAGCATCAGCGGGGCTCGCCGTTGAACGCGGACCTGGCGGGCATGCCGCCCGCCGTGATCGTCACCGCCAGCCTCGATCCGATCCGTGATCAGGGCCGCGCCTATGCCGGTGCGCTGATCGCGGCGGGAGTGCCCGTGACCTATCGCGAAGCGGTGGGCACGGTGCATGGCTTCATCACGCTTCGTCGGGCAATCCCGTCGGCGGCGGGCGACGTGGCGGGCTACCTGGCCGCCGTGCGCGCAGCGGTGACCGAGGTCGAGGGCGCTCGGGTCATGGCGCAGGCGGCGGGGTGACGGACATTAGCGCCCTGCCCTATCGCCCCTGCGCGGGCGTCATGCTGCTCAATCGCGACGGTCAGGTGTTCGTCGGCCAGCGTCTCGATTCGGTGGTGGAGGCGTGGCAGATGCCGCAGGGCGGGATCGACCCCGGTGAGGATGCGCTGGCCGCCGCCGTGCGCGAAATCGGCGAAGAAACCGGCATCGCGCCCGAGCACCTCCAGCTGATCGCCGAGGCGGAGGGGGAGTTCTTCTACGACCTGCCGCCCGAGCTGGCGAAGACGATCTGGAAAGGCCGCTGGCGCGGTCAACGTCAGCGATGGTTCCTCTTCCGCTTCATCGGTGAGGACAGCGACGTGGACATCGCCACCGCCGAACCCGAGTTCCGGGCGTGGCGCTGGGTGGATCCGGCCGAGGTGCCGGCGCTGATCGTGCGGTTCAAGCAGCAGCTGTATTGCGACGTGCTCGCCGCCTTCCAGGCGCATCTGTGAGCTTCGTCGTCCGGGCAGCAACCGATCGCGACCTCCAGCCGCTATACGAGATGGCAAAGCTGACCGGCGGCGGGTTCACCAACCTGCCGCCTGATCGCCGTGCGTTGCAGACCAAGCTGGACCGCAGCCGCGCCGCATTCGCGCGCGATGCGGATACGATCGATGACGAGCTGTTCGTGCTGGTGCTGGAGAACACCGAGACCGGAGAAGTTCGCGGGACGTGCCAGCTGTTCACCGAAGTCGGACGCAAGCTGCCCTTCTATTCCTATCGGCTGGGCACGCTGACGCAGCATAGCGACCGGCTGGGGCGTACATTTCGCGCCGAGATGCTGAGCTTGACGACCGATCTTGAGGGCAGCTGCGAGGTCGGCGGTCTTTTTCTCCACCCCGGTGAACGTGCAGGCGGACTCGGGCTGCTGCTCGCCCGCGCTCGCTACCTGTTCATCGCCGCGCATCGTTCGCGGTTCGCCGGTCGCATCCTGGCGGAACTGCGTGGCGTGATCGACGAGGCGGGCGGTTCACCGTTCTGGGACGGGCTGGCAGGGCGGTTCTTCGGGATGAATTTCCAGGACGCCGACCAGTTCAACGCCATCCACGGGCACCAATTCATCGCCGATCTGATGCCCAAGCACCCGATCTATACCGCGATGCTGAGCGAGACCGCGCGCGCTGCGATCGGCCTGCCGCACCCGTCGGGTCGCGCGGCGATGCGGATGCTGGAGAATGAGGGGTTCGCTTACGAACGCTATGTCGACATCTTCGACGGCGGCCCGACGATGACCGCCCATACCGATCGGGTGCGATCGGTGGCGCAGTCACAGGTTGCCCCCGTCATCGCAACGGACGCGGGCGATGGTGACGAGCAGCTGGTGGCGACCGGTCGACTCGCGGACTTCCGCTGCGCCTTCGGCAGGATCCACGCGCAAACTGGTGGCGTTTCGGTATCGGCCACTTGTGCTCAGGCGCTCGGCCTGGCCGCCGGTGACCAGGTGCGCCACGTTCCTCGCTTGTGACCCTCGTCGAGGTCAACCTCGACGGCATCGTCGGGCCGACGCATAACTATGCCGGGCTGAGCCTGGGCAATCTGGCGGCGACGGCGAACGCCGGCCGACCCTCCTTTCCGCGCGCGGCCGCGCTGGAGGGACTCGCCAAGATGCGCGCGAATGTCCGGCTCGGCCTGGTGCAGGGCGTGCTGCTGCCGCATCGACGACCCAACGATGTGTGGCTGGCCGAGCTGGGCACCGACGCCGGCGAGGCGCAGTCGCTGTGGGCCGCGTCGGCCTCGGCATCCGCGATGTGGGCGGCCAATGCGGCGACGGTCTCGCCCGCGCCCGATACCGCGGACGGGCGCTGTCACCTTTCGGTCGCGAACCTCGTCACCATGCCGCATCGCAGTCATGAATGGCCCGAGACGCTCGCGCAGTTGCGGCTGGCCTTCGCGCACCCAGCGTTCGCGGTGCATGGACCCGTGCCGCCGCCCTTTGGCGACGAGGGGGCGGCGAACCACATGCGGCTGAGCGAGCGGCATGGTGAGACGGGCGTCGAGGTGTTCGTCTATGGCGAGAGCGGCGGCCCCTTCCCTGCCCGTCAGCATCGTCAGGCGAGTGCGGCGGTCGCGCGACGTCATGGTGTCGATGCGCTGTTCGTCCGCCAATCGGACGAGGCGATCGCCGCCGGCGCGTTCCACAATGATGTGGTCGCGGTCGCCAACGAGCGCGTACTGTTCGCGCACGAACAGGCGTTCGCGGACAAGGTGCAGTTCTACGACGCGCTGCGGGCGCGGCTGCCATGTGTGGAGATCATCGAGGTGCCCGCGAGCGCCCTCAGCCTGGCCGATGCCGTGGCGAGCTATCTGTTCAACGCGCAGTTAGTCACGCTGCCGTCCGGGGGCATGGCGCTGATCCTGCCTTCCGAAGCTCAGGAGAACAACCGCGTCTGGCGGTGGCTGGAGGCGCTGGTGGCAGGCAATGGGCCGATCCGGCGACTTGTTCCCGTCAATGTGCGCGAGTCGATGGCGAATGGTGGCGGGCCGGCGTGCCTGAGGCTGCGCGTCGTGTGCGATCCGGCGACGGTGGACCGGCGGTTCCTGGTCGACGGAGTGCGACTGGACGTGATTTCCCGCGTGATCGAGGCGCATTGGCCGGAGCGTGTCGGGCCGGAGGAGCATCGCACGCTGGGCGCGTGGCCGGCGGCGGAAAACGCCCGGCGAGCGCTGCTGGAGGCGCTGGACCTTGTCGAATTAACTTACACGTAACCACGTTCGTTAACACCGGATCGGCGGAAAACCGCGGGTGGCCCCTTCCTTGCTAATCACGAAGCATGTTCGCCCGCATCGCCCGCCTGTTTACTATCAAAACCAAGTTCGAGGCCTTCCTGATCATCTATGGCCTTGGCGTGGGCGCGGTTGAACGCGGCGTGCATTACATGCAGCAATACCCCGGTGTCGGCGGCAAGCTGCTGTTCCTGCTGTGTCCGGTGGCAGTTTTCATGGCCGGCACGCGCATCCTCCACTCGGTCGAGGTATCGCGCGAGGGCTGAGCTATCGCGGGCGACAGGATAAGTTCGTGGTCCCCGCGGCCACCCGCCTTATGTCCCACCGCGATGACCGCCCTGACCCACCTCCAGCGCCTCGAGGCGGAGAGCATCCACATCCTGCGCGAGGTGGTGGCGGAGGCCGAGCGGCCGGTGATGCTGTACTCGGTCGGCAAGGACTCCGCGGTCATGCTGCACCTGGCCAAGAAGGCGTTTTTCCCCGCCCGCCCGCCCTTTCCACTGTTGCATGTCGATACGACCTGGAAGTTCCGCGCGATGTACGCGCTGCGCGATCGCGCGGCGGCGAGTGCGGGGATGGAGCTGATCGTCCATCGCAACCCGCAGGCCGAGGCCGATGGCATCAATCCCTTCGACCACGGCTCGCGCCACACCGATCTGTGGAAGACCGAAGGGTTGAAGCAGGCACTGACGGCGGGCCGCTACGACGCGGCGTTCGGTGGTGCGCGGCGCGACGAGGAGGCGAGCCGCGCCAAGGAGCGCATCTTCTCGTTCCGCTCGGCCGCGCATGCGTGGAACCCGAAGGCGCAACGGCCCGAGCTGTGGCGGCTCTACAACGCGCGCATCAATCCGGGCGAGAGCATGCGTGTGTTTCCGCTGTCGAACTGGACCGAGCTGGACGTGTGGCAGTATATCGCGGCCGAGGGCATCGAGATCGTGCCGTTATACCTCGCCGCGCCGCGCCCGACGGTGGAACGTGACGGCATGATCCTGATGGTCGACGACGATCGGTTTCGTCTGCGCCCCGGCGAGGTGCCGGTCGAGCGCTCGATCCGCTTTCGGACGCTGGGTTGCTATCCGCTGACCGGCGCGGTGGAGAGCGAGGCCGCGGACCTGCCCGCCATCATCGCCGAGATGCGCGCCTCCACCACGTCCGAACGTCAGGGGCGGGCGATTGATCGTGATCAGGCCGCGAGTATGGAGAAGAAGAAGCGCGAGGGGTATTTCTGATGATTGCTCCCCTCCCGCTCGCGAGGAAGGCCGACCTACCTGCTCCCTCAAGCGACAGGGGGACGGCTGGCACTCTCCTCCGCTTCATCACCTGTGGCTCGGTGGACGACGGGAAGTCGACGCTGATCGGGCGATTGCTGCACGATACGCGCGCGATCGCGTCGGACCAGATGGCGCAGCTGGCGACCGACTCGCGCAGGGTCGGTACGCAGGGTGACGCGCTCGACCTGGCGCTGCTGGTCGACGGGCTTGCGGCCGAGCGCGAGCAGGGCATCACGATCGACGTCGCCTACCGGTACTTCTCCACAGAGCGCCGCAGCTTCATCGTCGCCGATACGCCCGGACACGAGCAATATACACGCAACATGGTGACGGGCGCATCGACCGCCGACCTGGCGATCATCCTGATCGACGCACGCAAGGGGGTGCTGACGCAGACGCGGCGGCACAGCTGGCTGGCGCATCTGATCGGCGTCCGCAGCCTGGTGCTGGCGGTCAACAAGATGGACCTGATCGGCCACGATCAGGCGCGCTTCGACGGGATCGTAGCCGATTACCGCGCCTTTGCGGACTCGATCGGGATCGCGGCGGTGACCGCGATCCCGGTATCGGGGCTGACGGGCGCCAATGTGATCGCGCCCTCTCCGGAACTGGCCTGGTACACCGGGCCGACGCTGCTGGCGCATCTGGAAACGGTGCCGGTGGACACCGACCGCGCCGCCGCCGGGCCGTTCCGGATGCCCGTGCAATGGGTGAACCGACCTGGCCCCGAATTTCGCGGGTTCGCCGGGATGATTGCGAGCGGCACCGTGCGGCCGGGCGATGCAATTCGGGTGGTGCCTTCCGGACGGATGAGCACGGTGGCGAGGATCGCTGGCTTCGACGGCGACCGGGAGTTTGCTCGCGCGGGCGAGTCGGTGACGCTGCTGCTTGCCGACGAGGTTGATTGTTCGCGCGGCGACGTCATCGCCGCCGCCGACGACGCGCCGGAATCGGGGCACCATTTCTCCGCGACGCTGGTGTGGATGGACGATGCGCCGCTGGTGCCGGCACGCGGCTATCTGCTGAAGCTCGGTACACAGACGGTGGGCGCGACGATCGCGCCGCCCGCTTACGTGGTAGACGTCAACACGCAAGCCGAGCTGCCCGCGACGACGCTGCGCCTCAACGACATCGGCATCGCCGACGTGCGTACCGACCAGCCGATCGCGTTCACGCCTTATGCCGAGGGCGCTGACCTGGGCGGGTTCATCCTCATCGACCGCGATACCAACGCGACCGCCGCCGCCGGCATGATCCGCCACGCGCATCGCCGCGCGACGAATGTGCATTGGGAAGCGGCGCAGGTGACACGCGAGGCGCATGCCCGGCAGAAGGGCCAGGTCGCGAAGGTGCTGTGGTTCACGGGGCTGTCCGGCGCGGGCAAGTCGACCATCGCGAACCTGGTCGAACAGCGGCTGCACGCGCTGGGTCGGCACAGCTTCCTGCTCGACGGCGACAACCTTCGCCACGGCCTCAGCCGCGATCTGGGCTTTTCCCCCGCGGATCGCGCAGAGAACATCCGCCGGGTGGGCGAGGTGGCCAAGCTGATGACCGAGGCCGGGCTGATCGTACTGACCGCGCTGATCTCGCCGTTCCGGGCCGAACGCGACGCGGTGCGCCAGCTGCTGCCGCCGGGCGCGTTCATCGAGATCTTCGTCGACGCGCCGCTGGAGGTGGCGGAAGCTCGTGACGCCAAGGGGCTGTACGCCAAGGCGCGCTCCGGCGAGATTGCGGAGTTCACCGGCATCTCCAGTCCGTATGAAGCGCCGCACAGCCCCGACATCCGGGTGGACACCACGCGTGAGAGCGCGGAAGCGGCGGCGGCGCGGATCGTGGAGCAGGTGATCGGGATATGGAGCTACGACCTTTAGGCGATGCTGCCCTGGCGCGGGAGCTCGCGGTGCAGGCTGGCGCGCTGTTGCTCGCGATCCGTACGCGCGGAGGCGTGACCGGCGCTGCGCTGGGCGCGCGGGGCGACCGTGAGGCGGACGATCTGATTTTAGCGGCACTGCGCGTGGCGCGGCCGGACGACTTCATCTTGTCGGAGGAAACCACCGACGATCGCAGGCGCTGTTCGGCGAGCCGGGTGTGGGTGATCGATCCGCTCGACGGAACGCGCGACTATGCCGACGGGCTGGACGACTGGGCGGTCCATGTCGGCCTGGCGATCGACGGCGAGCCGCGCATCGGCGCCGTGGCGTTGCCGACGCTGGGCCGCGTGTTCGCGTCCGACGATCCTCAGCCTGGTCTTGCGCCGCTTACAGACCGACTGCGCATGGTGGCCAGCCGCACGCGCTGTCCTCCGGTCGTTCATGGCGTCGCGAACGCGCTCGACGCGGAGGTGATCAGCATGGGGTCGGCGGGCGCCAAAGCGATGGCGGTGCTGGACGGGCGCGCCGACATCTACCTGCATGCCGGCGGGCAATATGAGTGGGACAGTTGCGCTCCCGTCGCGGTGGCGCTGGCGGCGGGGCTGCATGCGTCGCGTATCGACGGCACGCCGCTGCGTTATAACCGCGAAGACCCGTTGCTGCCGGATCTGCTGATCTGCCGACCGGAGCTGGCGGCAAGGGTGCTGGCGCTGGTGGCTCAGCTCGGCTGAAGCTTACTCCGCCGCGAGCGATTCGGGTTCCCGCGCCAGTTCGCGCGCAAACCAGGCGCAGGTCTTCTCCAGCCCCTCGGCGAGTCCGACGCGCGGTTCCCAGCCGAGCAACGCCCGGGCACGGGTGATGTCCGGGCGACGGCGGCGGGGGTCGTCCTGCGGCAGAGGGCGATAGACGATGCGGTTGCGGGTGCCCGTCATCGCCACGACCCGCTCCGCGAGTTCGGCGACGGTCAACTCGACCGGGTTGCCGACATTGACCGGCGCCAAGCCGTCGCCGTCGCTCTCCATCAGCGCGGTCAGCGCGTCGACCATGTCGGAGACGTAGCAGAACGACCGCGTCTGCGATCCGTCGCCGTACAGTGTGATGTCCTCGTCCGAGAGTGCCTGGCAGATCAGATTGGATACCACGCGGCCATCGTCGGGGTTCATGTGCGGGCCATAGGTATTGAAGATGCGCGCGACGCGCACTTCCGCCCGGCCCATGCGCGCATAGTCGAACGCAAGCGCCTCCGCGGCGCGCTTGCCCTCGTCATAGCAGGCGCGCGGGCCGGTGCAGTTGACCGCGCCGCGATAGTCCTCCTGCTGGGGATGCACCTCCGGGTCGCCATAGACTTCGCTCGTCGAGGTGAGCAGCAGCCGCGCGCCGCTCTTCTCCGCCAGGCGGAGCAGGTGGTTGGTGCCGACGACGTTGGTCAGCATCGTGTGCTCGGGATCGGCCTGATATTGCGGTGGCGAGGCGGCGCAGGCGAGATTGTAGATGCGGGTGAGGCGCCCTGCCTCTCCCGTGACGGCGGTCGGCAGCGGGTTGACGATGTCCGCCTCGACGAAGCGGAACCCCGGCCGCCCCTGCAGCAGACTGAGGTTCGACGGGCGCGAGGTCTGGAGGTTGTCGAGGCAGATGACCTCGTGGTCCTGATCGAGCAGCCGCAGGACCAGGTGCGAGCCGATGAACCCGGCGCCACCGGCAACCAGCGTGAGTGGATTGGACAAGCGAGCGTTCCCCTGTTTGCTGTTCATGCCGCGCGCACGAGCGTGCGACGCGGCCGCGCCGTAGCGGCGGTGAGGTGATCGTCGAGCTCGGCCGCCCGGTGCATCGCGGTGTGCTCGGCCAGTACGCGAGCTCTCCCTGCTTCGCCGACGGCGGCGGCATCGGGGCGATCGAGCGCGGCGAGCACGTCGGCCGTCGTGTCGGCCAGCACGATCTCGCGACCCGGTTCGAACAGCCGGTCGAGACCGTCCCACCGGTCGGAGACGATCGGCGTCGCGCAGGCGGCGGCTTCGAATAACCGCACCGATGGCGACCAGCCGCGCGCGATCATGTCCGCGCGGGTGACGTTGAGCGTCCAGCGCGACGCGGAATAGAAGGCGGCGTGCTCGGCCGGGGGGAGATGGTCGATGCGCTCGACGTTGACGGGCCAGTCTATGTCGGCAGGATATTGCGGCCCGGCGACCACGAAGCGCTTGTGCGGGGCCAGGCGGGCGACGTCGATCAGTAGCCGGGTCAGCGTCGGCTGGCGATCGTCGCTGTAGGTGCCGAGATAGGATAGATCCCAGCGCTTGGCCGCGCCGGTCGGCCGGTACTCGGCGGGATCGACCGAGCAGTAAAGCGCGCGCGCGACGGGCGAACCGTATTGCGACTCCAGGTGCGCCAGCGTGGGACCGCCGGTGAACGAGAGATACAGGTCATAGCCGGGGATGAGATCGGCCGAGAGATATTCGGCGTCGCCACGCGCCAGCTTGGCCAGCGTGACGGGGGTATCGATGTCGTAGAACGCAATCGCGCCGGTCGCGGTACGTTGCACGAAGCGACCGACCGCGACGCCATCGGGCACGTAGGAGCCGACGATCACCGCATCGGCGCGCGCGATCTCGCTCTTCCAGCACTGTAGCTCGTCGAGGTCGCGGTACAGCTCCAGCCGGCACCAATCGGGATCGGGCAGGTCGCGATGCGGCGCGTACCAGGGCACGTCGCGCTCGAGGAACAGCACGTCATGTTCCCGCGCCGCGAACGCCTTGAGCAGCGCGCGGAACGTGGTCGCGTGGCCGTTGCCCCAGGACGAGCTCAGCGAAAGACCAAGGACGACGAGCTTCATGCGGCCTCCCGCGCTCGGGCGACATGCTCACGGAACAGCTTGTCGACCTGGACGCCGCGCAGATCGTAGGTGTGCTCGGCCAAGACGCGCTTGAGCGCCGCCTGGCCGATGCTGCGGGCGCGCTCGGGCGTAAGCCGTTGCAGGTGTTCGGCGACATCCTGACCGTCGCGCGCGACCAGCACCTCCTGATCCGGGATAAGGAACTGCTCGATGCCCTCCCAGGCATCGGTGATCAGGCAGGCCGCGGCACCGGCGGCTTCGAACACGCGCGTCGCTGGCGAGAAGCCGATATGCGCCATCGAGTCGCGCGCGACGTTGAGCACGGCGGCCGGCGTGCAGTTGAAGGCGTTGTGCTCGGCGGTGTAGACATGACCCCGGTGGCGAACGTTGGCCGGCATCGCCTTGGTTTCCCAGCCATTCCCGCCGATCAGGAAGCGCCGGTCTGGCAGCGCGGCGGCGGCGCGGAGGAAGAACTCCTCGACGCGCGCCTCGCGATCGGGGAGACGGTTGCCGAGGAACGCGAGGTCGCAGGCGAAGCGCTCGTCCGGGGCGACTGGGTGGTGGGTCTGCGGGTCGAGTGCGTTGTAGACCGGGATGCACTGCTTGGCGCCGAAGCCGAGATAGGCGTCGATCACCGGCGGACCGCCGCCATAGGTCAGCACCATGTCGAGCTCGTCGAGCGCGCCCAGCACCGGGTGTCCGGGATCGCTGCGCATCTCGTCGAGCGTCGCGGCGGCGTCGACATCCCAGAAGATCTTCAGCGCATGGGACGCAGCCTGGTCGAGCACGCCCTCGAGCAGCTCGCGGTCGAACACGCCGACGCCGCTGGCCTTGACGACGATGTCCGCCCTGCCCGCCTCCGCCAGAACGGAGCGCAAGCCGTCGGCGGTGGCGGGGTAGACGACGACCTTGGCGTAAGCGGGCGGATCGATGTCGCGGTGCTGCTGGCGATCGAAGGCGTCGGGCTCGTAGAAAGTGATGTCGTAGCCATGTCCGGCGAGCGCGCGCAGGATGCCGCGGTAATAGGTGGCGGCGCCGTTCCAGTAGGAGGATAGGAGGCTGGAGCCGTAGAAGGCAATCCGCCGTCCTGAGCCTGTCGAAGGGTTCATGCGGCGCTTCTTTCGGGAAGATCGAGCCGGGCGGCGATGGCGAGCAGCTCGGCGGCGCGATGGGCGCAGGTGTGGCGAGCGAGGATTGTTTCGAGACCCGAGGCGACTAGTTCGGCGCGTGAGTTGGTATCCTCACGCAACATATTAAGATCGTCCCGAACTTGGCCGCCATCGCGCGCAACCAGATAGTCCTGACCGGGGCGGAACAGACCTTCGCTGTCCGCCCACGGTGCAGAGATCAGCGGGATGCCGCAGGCCAGCGCCTCGAAGACGCGGATGGTGGGGATGCCGGGCAGGATGGTGGCGTAGTAGCGGCGAGGTACGTGGACGGTTGCCAAAGCGCGCGCGAACACCTCCGGCGCACGGGCGTTGGGGAGCCAGCCGTGATAGCCTGCGCCGTAGCGCGCGAGCAGCGCCTTGGCCTCGTCAGGATAGCGGACGCCGTAGACATCCAGCCGCATTCCAGCAGCTTGTGCCGGGTTCAGCAGAAATTGCTCGAGCTCCGCGGTGCGTTCGCCATCGCCCCAGTTGCCGATCCAGACGACGCCTTCCCGCGTCTGTTCGACAACAGGCGGCTGGAACAGGCGAGTGTCGGCCGCTTCGTGCCAGGTCCAGACCCGGCCACCCCACCCCCAGCCGCGATACACCTCTGACAACGTCTCACCGAAGGCGAGCACGCCGTCATAACCGCTGAGATCAAAGGCCTTCATCTCGTGCGGGGCGCTGACGGCACGATGGTGCGTGTCGTGGAACAGGAGGCGGAACCCGCCGCCGCGCTTTCGCAAACCGCCGAGCGCCGCAACCAGCGCGGGTTCGTTCCATTCGTGAACGATGACGAGATCGGCACCTTCCACCAACGCGGCCGCATCGGCGTCCGCGGCGTAGGTTTCCGGCACAAGATCCGGGTAAGCGTTACGGAATGCGACCAGACCTGCCTCACCGGCATCGGCGAAGAGATTGTCGAGACTCCAGTTCGTCTCCGGTTCAAGGGCGCGGACCTGATGCCCCATCGCCTGCAACTCGCGGAGCACACCGCGCAGAAAATGCGCGTTTCCGTGGTTCCAGCACGAGCGCAGCGAGTGAGTGAGGTAGGTGATCCTCATGCCGCCGCCCTGACCGGCTCAGCGAGCAGCGCGCGGTAGATCGCGAGCGTTCCCGCCGCCATCGCCTCGACCGTGTAGCGCGCAGCACGGGTGCGGGCGGCCTCGCCGAGATGCGCGCGCAGGCCGGGATCGGCGCGTACGCGCTCGATCGCGGCGACCCAGGCGGTGGGATCGTCGCCGCCAACGAACAGCGCCGCGCCCGTCCACAGCTCGCGGAACGTGTCGATGTCGGACAGGATTAGCGGGCAGCCGGCCTGCGCAGCTTCCAGCACCGCAAGTCCGAATGGCTCGAACCGGGCGGCGGAGACGAAGATCGGCCCGGCCGCATATTCGCCGGCCAACGCATCGACGTCGAGCGTACCGACCAGGTGGAGATGCTCGGGCGCGATGCTCTCGCCATGGGGTCCGGTGACCGGACCGGCGGCGCGCAGCGGCGCGGGCAGCCGCGCGGCGACGGCGTCGAGCAGGCTTGCGTTCTTCGCCCGATCCCACAAGCGCCCGGCGGTGAAGACATGGTCGGCCGACGCTCCGGACGGTGCCATCGCCAATGCCCGGCCGTTGTGAACGGTTACCGGGGTGGCGGGCAGGTCGTAGTGGCGTTGAACGGCGGCGGCGTAGCTGGCGCTGGGGGCGATCACCGCGTCAGCGGCGAGCAGGCCCGCGAGCATCAACTGCCGGTGCCAAGCCAGCTCCGCGGGCGGCGCGCTGCCGTCGGTGGCGGCGAACCAGGTGCCGACGCAGCCATGCGCGACCGCGACGACGGGCGCGGGAAACGGCCCGCCGGCGGCCAGCGCGGGGGCGTTGAGGTGGACGAGATCGACGCGATGGTCGGCGGCGAGCGCCGCGATGGCGCGACCGGCGTTGAGGACGTCGTCGGGGCCGGTGGCGAGCCAATCGAGGGGGAGATTGGTGCGGATCAGCTGTATACCGTCATGCCGGCCCTGAGCCGGCATCCAGGCCCGACCGGAGCGCGGTACTTCGTTGCCGAGCTCGTCGCTCGGAACCACGCTGGACCCCGGCTCAAGGCCCGGATGACGGGCTTCGTCAAACGGCCCCAGCACCACTAGCACGACCTCGACGCCCTGCCCCATCAGCGCGCCGGCCAAGTCGCTGGCGTATTGCCACACGCCGCCGACCGCGTCGCAGGTCATCAGGACCTTCATGACGCCAGCCGCTCCAATTCGGCCGGGCCTTCGGGGGCGATCAGCAGGTTGAGGCGGCGTTCGGCGGCCAGCCACTTCGCCAGGGTCGCGACGCCTTCGCGCCACGGCAGTTTGGGTCCGAGTCCGAGCGCGGTCTCGGCGGCGCGCGTGTCGGCGACGAAATAGCGTTGGTCGCCTGCGCGCCAGTCGCTCCAGTCGATGTCGACGTCGTGGCCGACCAGCGTCTCCATCTCCGCGATCAGCTGCCGCAGCGAAACCGCGTTGTCGGGACCGCCGCCCAGATTGAACGCCCGGCCGCTCACCGCGTCGATGCGCCGCCACGCCGCGAGATATGCCTCCACCGCGTCGGACACGTCGAGGATGTCGCGGACCTGATAGCCGTCGCCGAAAAGCGTGATCGGCTTGCCCTCGAGCGCGCGGATGAGAAAGTGCGCGACCCAGCCCTGGTCCTCGGTGCCCATCTGACGCTGGCCGTAGATGCAGCTCATCCGCAGCACGCAGGTCGGCACGCCGAAGCTGCGCGCATAATCAAGGACATACTGGTCGGCCGCGCCCTTCGACACTCCATAGGGGGTGTGGAAGTCAAGCGGTCGCGCCTCGCCGATACCATGCGCGCGGATGGCGGGATCGGTCGGGACATACGCTTCGTCCTCAAGCGCGAAATCGAGGTCGGCAAGGTCGCCATAAACCTTGTTGGTCGAGGCGAAGATCAACGGGGTCCCGCCGCCCCCGGCGCGCAAGGCTTCGAGCAGCGCAAAGGTGCCGCCGATGTTGATCGCGAAGTCCTCCGCCGGATCGGACATGGACGTGGTGACGGCGACCTGCGCGGCGAGATGGAAGACGGCTTGAACGCCGGCGGCCGCAGCGGCGAGGCGGGCGTGGT
>NZ_JAQGLJ010000076.1 GCF_028292945.1 Sphingomonas bacterium
AACGGGCGGGCGATCAATCCTAAATCGATCTCGTTCACCTCGGTCGCGCGGCTGTCGGGCGACGAGTTCCGCCGCTTCAAGGCGCGGGTGCGGACGTTGCTTGGGGTCAGCGTCGGCGGGTGAGCCGAAACATTGCAGCGTTGTAACTGTCGGGGGAGCCAAACGATCGCCATCCTGATCGGATGCGCGAGCCCAAGGACGAGAAGATCGGTGCTGCGATTATCCGGATCAGATCCGCACCGGGGGGCTGGCGCGGTGCCGTTATCCGCAAGGGCACGCCCGTGGAGGAGCACCGCGACGCCGACCTGCGGGCGTTGCAGACGCGACTGCGCAACGAGGCCGGCAAGCTCCATCCCGATTACATCGGGATCGACGGCGCGATCGTCCGGTTCCTCCGCTTCTTTCCCGGCGGGTTCACCGATAGGGCCTATGTCAAGGACGAGCGCGAGTACAAGGCCAAGGCCAAGGCCAGACTGGACGACGCCCTGCCACTCGACAACGCGCTGGAGGCGACGACCGACGAGGCGATTGCCGTGAGGCGCGCCTTCGCCACGAACATCCTGCATTCCACCGAACTGGCGCGAGCGCATGAACTTCTCGGCGGTCCGAACGGGGCCGCCTATGTCCGATCCGCGGCCCGGTTCGCATCGGGCGATCTGGAGGAGGGTCTGCGCGGCATGGTACAGGCAATCGCGCCGCACGGGCGGCCATCATGGCCGCTGCTCACCTATTTGCCGAACCTCTGGCGCCCGCGCGACCACATGTTCCTCAAACCGGTGGCGACCGTCGACTTCGCGCAGCGCATCGGCCACCGGTTCCAGTATGACTATTCCGCCACGCCGAGTGCGGACGTGTACCGTTCGCTGCTGGACCTGATCGCCGACACCGAAACCGCCATCGACGCGCTTCAGCCGGAGGACCGCACCGACGTACAAAGCTTCATCTGGGTGGTGGGCGACTATACCGACGACCTGCTGCCCCGCCTGGAGGCGCTGCGCGCCTCAGGCTAGCGCCGCCATCTTCTCCTCCGCCTGCCGGTCCAGCTCGGCGCGGCTCTTCTTCTCCGCCGCCGTCTTCAACTGACCGCACGCCGCATCGATGTCGCGGCCGCGCGGGGTGCGGGTCGGCGCGCTGATGCCGGCGGCGAAGACGATGTTCGAGAACGCCTTGATCCGCTCGGGCGTCGAGCATTCATAGGGCGCGCCGGGCCACGGATTGAAGGGGATCAGATTGACCTTGGCCGGTAGCTGATAGTGACGCAGCAGGCGGACGAGTTCGCGCGCGTCGGCGTCCGAATCGTTCTTGTCGCGCAGCATCACGTACTCGAACGTGATGCGGCGCGCGTTGTTGGCACCGGGGTAATCGGCGCACGCCTGCAGCAGTTCCTCGATGCCGTATTTGCGGTTGAGTGGCACGATCTCGTCGCGCACCTCCTTGGTCACGGCGTGCAGCGACACGGCGAGGTTGACCCCGATCTCCGCGCCGGCGCGCGCCATCATCGGCACCACGCCCGACGTCGACAAGGTGATCCGCCGCTTCGAAAGCGCTAGCCCGTCGCCGTCCATGACGAGCTTGAGCGCGTCGCGCACCGCGTCGAAATTATACAGCGGCTCGCCCATGCCCATCATGACGATGTTGGTGAGCATCCGCCCCTCTGGCTGCGACGGCCATTCGCCCAGCGCGTCGCGCGCGAGCATCACCTGGCCGACGATCTCGCCCGCGGTCAGGTTGCGGACCAGCCGCATGGTGCCGGTGTGGCAGAAGCGGCAGTTGAGCGTGCAGCCGACCTGCGACGAGACGCACAGCGTGCCGCGATCGGCGTCGGGGATGAACACCGCCTCGTAATCCTGCCCGTCGGGCGAACGCAGCAGCCATTTGCGCGTGCCGTCGGTCGATACCTGCGCCTCCACGACCTCCGGGCGGCCGATCGCGAACCGCTCGGCCAGCCACGGGTGCTGTGTTTTGCTGATGTCGGTCATCTGCGCAAAGTCGGTGGCGCCGCGATTGTACAGCCAATGCCAGATCTGCTTGGCGCGCAGCTTGGCCTGACGTTCGTCGAGCCCCGCGTCGCCCAGGGTCGTGCGCAGCTGGTCCTTGGTCAGGCCGATCAGATCGACGCGGCCGTCGGGCCGCACGAATGGCGCGCGCGGCACCGTCACGGGGTCGATGTGCCCGGCAATGGGCATGAGGGCGGCCGGTGCTGTCAGCATTGGTGGAACATAGCGGAAAGCGGCGCTGTTATCCAGCAATGACGACGCAAGCCGAGGATCGAGCCTCTCGACGTGGCGTGTTGGCGTTGCTCGCGGTCTCGCCCGCCGCCGGACTTGCGGGTGAGGCGCGCGCGGCAACGACCGGTACGGCCATCCGATCGCGCGCAGCGCTCGCCAACACCGATGCCGAGCCGGGTGAGGTCCGCTTCCTCGACGATGGCGGCCGATCGGGACTGTTCGTGCGGCGCGCCGGCCCGCCGCCCAGCGCCGATCCCCTGCAGGGCCTGTTCGTGTCAGGCGGTGCGGGGCATTGGGCGCGGCATTGGGACGGCGTGACGGGACAGGCGGAATGGTTCGGCGCGGTCGCAGATGACTCAGCCGCCGATTGCGGGCCGGCGATCGAAGCGGCGCTGGCCGCCTGTGTGCGGGTCCAGCTCCATACCGGCACCTACCATTGCACCGCCGGGATCGTCTCGCGACTGCCGGGTCGCAAACTGATCGGCGCGGGCATCCACTTCGCCGGGGACGCGCGTTTCGTCACGCAGGTGCTTGTGCGCAGCGCGACCGACGACGTTTTCCGCATGGGGCCGGATCGCCCGCCGCTGGCCGCCGACGGCAGCGTCGCGATCAATGCCCTGCACCTCGACATGCTGGTCGAGGGCATCGAGTTCAACCGCACCGTCGCGCCCGACAAGCAGGCGCAGGCCCGCGGGGTCGTCGTGCAATGGTGCCAGGATCCGACCGTGCGGCGCACCAAGTCGCAGGACAGCATCGTCGATTTCGCGTGGGAAGGCACGATCAACCTGTTGATGGAAGACTGTCGGGCGACCCGCGCCAGGCGAGGCGGCGGGCAAGGCACAGATCGCCACATTGGCTACCGCGCGGTCACGGGCCGCCGGGCGCTGACAGACATCAACGGCAACGCCTCTGCACGGCTGGTGCGCTGCATCGCCGCCTGCACGACGGCGGTCCCCGACAGCACCGGCCTGTTGCTGGACGGCCGGTTCACCGACCATTCGATCGTCGAGTTCGAGACCGCGCAGCTGGCGGTCGGCATCCATGTGGTCGGGTCGGGCGGCGCGACCGACGTCGGCACCAACCAGTCGCTGCGCCGCAACGCCAACGTCGAGATCGTGCGGCCGTGGATCGATCAGTTCGCCTCGGTCGGCTTGCGCGTCGAGGGACTCGATAAATTCGGCATCGTGCGCGTGTCGGGTGGCTATTTCGGTCCGCTCGCCGACGCGACGGCCTGCATCTATGTCCTCGGCTGTCGGGGCGCGGTGTTGCTGGGCGGCGAGATGGAGCTGGCGATGGCGTCGACCGCCGGGCGGCAGTGTCGCGGCGTGCTCGGCGTCGATGCGCGGCGGCTGTCGGTCGGCGACGGCATCACGGTGATGGAACCCAGCTTCCGCGCGTTCGACTTCGCCAACGTCGCCGACCTTCGCCATCGGGGTGCCACCGTCAACGAACAGGTCGTGCTGCAGCACCACACGCTGCTGTCCGGGTCGGCGACCGCGTGCGTGCTGGCGCCCGCTTTATCAGGAGCAGCGGGCAAGGTGCTCGCCGGGGTCGAGATCAAAGGGGTCGCGACCCGCTGCACGGTGGACGTGGCGGCGATCGACACGGCCGCGCTGCGGGGCGGCGTGCGTCTGATCGTCGACGGGAAGCCGCAAGGGGCAGGCGCGTTCGGCGCCGGCAACAGCTTGCGGGCCTAGCTCACAGCGCCTGCGCGGCCGCGTAGCCGCTGGCCCAGGCCCACTGGAAATTGTAACCGCCGAGCCAGCCGGTGACGTCCACCGCCTCGCCGATGACGTGCAGGCCCGGCAGGTGCCTGGCGGACAGGTCGCGCTGCGACAGGCCATCGGTGGCGACGCCGCCCACGGTGACCTCCGCCTTTGCGAAGCCCTCGCTGCCGTTGGGGCGGAAGGTCCAGCCGCGCAGGCGGGCTTCCCACTCGCCCAGCACCGTGTCGCGTGTGTCGGCGAGACGATCGCCCGCGCCGAGCTGTTCCGCCAGCGTCGCGGCAAGTCGGTCGGGCATCATCCCGCCGAGCAGCTTGCGCAGCGAAGCGCGAGGCTGTGTGCGTTTGGCGGCGACGAGCCAGCCCGCCTCCTGGTCTGGCAGGAAGTCGATCGCAACCGGCTGTCCGTGCCGCCAATAGGAGGACGCCTGTAGGATCGCCGGCCCCGACAGCCCGCGATGCGTGAACAGCGCGGCTTCCGCGAACGCCGCCGTGCCGCAGCGCGCCACGACCGGGGCGGCGACACCCGCCAGCTCGCGGAACAACGCCTCGGCAGGCGGGAGCGTCAGCGGCACCAGCGCGGGGCGCGGTTCGACCACCTTGAGGCCGAAGCGACGGGCGAGATCGTACGCGAGGCCGGTCGCGCCGAGCTTGGGGATCGAGGGTCCGCCGGTGGCGATCACCAGCGCGCTCCCCTGATAGTCGCCCGCGTCGGTCGCGACGGTGAACCGGCCATCGGCATGGTTCACGTCGCGGATTGTCTCGCCCAGTCGCAGCGTCACCCCGCCGGCATCGCACTCGTCGAGCAGCAGCCGCACGATCTGCCGCGCGGAACCGTCGCAGAACAGTTGACCCAGCGTCTTCTCGTGCCAGGCGATGCCGTGCCGCTCGACCAGGTCGATGAAGTCCTGCGGCGCGTAACGGCCCAGCGCCGAACGTGCGAAATGCGGGTTGGCGGACAGGTAGCGATCGGGCGCAGTGTCGCGATTGGTGAAATTGCAGCGGCCACCGCCGGAGATGACGATCTTGCGCCCCGGTTCGGGCGCATGGTCGATCACCAGCACGCGCCGGCCGCGCTGCCCGGCGACCGCAGCGCACATCAGCCCCGCCCCACCCGCGCCGAGCACGATCGCGTCGTAATTGGTCATGGCCAAGCCTTATCCCCTACCCGGCAGGAGGCCGGGGCCCGGCCGGGGTGTCAGCGACGAGGTCGGGCTATTGGTAACCGGCGCGGCCGACTGGACCCCGGCTTCCGCCGGGCAAGGCAAGCTAAAGCCGGTCATCGGCTATCGCGCGGCGCAGGCGAGCGCCGCCGCGTCGATGGCGGTGGCGGCGCCGGCAAGCGCGTAGGTGTCGGCGAAGGGACGCCCGCCCAGCCCAACCGCCTCGACGCTCATCGACCGCCCCGACCGCAACGCCGCGACGATGGCGCGGTCGCTGGGTGCATCGGCGGCCCAGGCATCGGCGGTGTTGGCGACGAGCGCAAACCGGCGTTCGCCGACCGAGAGCGTCACACCCGCAGACCGATCGCGCGCGCGGCTCAAGCGGATGTGCAACGAGCTGGACAGGCCACGACCGGGCCAGTTCGCGACGCTGGCGAATCCGGTCGCGCGCCCGCGCCCCACGATCGGCCGCGCGATGGCGAAGCAGCGGCGGGGGCTGGCGTCACGAAAGGCGCCCCAACCGCCGTAGACGCCAATGGCTTCGCGTCCGGATGCGGCGGCGAGCAGCAAAAGCGCCAGGATCACGCCGGCGCGTGCCCTGCGCCCAAATGGGGAATCGTCTCACGCCCCTGCTCGATCAGCACCACGGAGCCCTGCGGCAGTCCGGGCGCGATCGGCGCGGCGAACTCGGGATGCACGGCGGCTCCCGTCAGCAGCCCACGCAGCACGCGCGAGGAGATGCCATGCATGATGACGAGCCGGTCGCCCTCGTCATCCGCCGTGTCGCTGGCCCAGCCGCCGACGCGGTGGGCGATGGCATCGTAGAGCTCGCCGTCGGGCGCGGGGCGGAGCAGTCCTTCGGCGGTGATGACCGGGCCGACATCCTCGATCACGTCGGCATAATAGCGCCCGCCCCACGCTCCCATGCCGATCTCCACCAGCCGGCCGTCGGTGCGAGCCGCGTGCCAATCGAGCTGGAGATGCTCGGCGATCACCGCGAGCGTCTGCAGCGCCCGACCCGATGACGACGACCACAGCGTCAGCGCCGGTCGCGCGCCGAGCAGGTCGAGCAGTGCGCGCCCGATCTCGTCCGCCTGCGCGAAGCCGGCGCGGGTCAGCGGCGTGTGCGGGAAGTCGCCCTGCAACCGGGCTGCTGCGTTGAAGACGGTCTCTCCATGCCGCGCTATGAAGTCGCGGCCCTTGCGTGGTGTCGACATGCTTGCTGCTTAGCCCCGCCCGACCGGTTGTCCACGGGTTTAGCGGCGCGCGGCGCTTGCCCCGGCGGCGACTCCTTCGCTAGGCTGTTCGGCAAGGTGACCCCGCGCAATTCGGCGGGGCGGGGGAAGACCATGAAGGCCACGATCGAACGCGCGACGCTGCTGAAGGGGCTAAGCCACGTCCAGTCGGTGGTGGAGCGGCGCAACACCATCCCCATCCTGTCCAACGTGCTGCTGGAGGCGACGGCCGAAGGCGCGCTGCGGCTGATGGCGACCGATCTGGACCTGCAGATCAACGAGCAGATCAAGGCCGACGTGGAACAGCCCGGCGCGATCACCGTCGCCGCGCACACGTTGTTCGAGATCGCGCGCAAGCTCCAGGATGGCTCGCAAGTCTCGCTGTCGGCGGCGGAGGGGCGGATGACGATCGTCGCCGGCCGCGCGCGGTTCAGTCTGTCGACGCTGCCGCGCGACGACTTTCCGATCATCGCCGAGGGCGAGCTGCCGACGCGGTTCGAGCTGCCGGCGGAGACGTTGAAGCAGATCATCGACAAGACGCGCTTTGCCATCTCGACCGAGGAAACGCGCTATTACCTCAACGGCATCTTCCTGCACGCCAGCGACGACAACGGCCGCGCGGTGCTGAAGGCGGCGGCGACCGACGGGCATCGGCTGGCGCGCGTCACGGTCGATCGCCCCGAGGGCGCGGAGGGGATGCCCGACGTCATCGTGCCGCGCAAATGTGTGGGCGAGCTGCGCAAGCTGCTGGACGAGGTCGACGGCTCGGTCGGCGTGTCGCTGTCGGGCAGCAAGATCCGCTTCGACCTGGGGCAGGCGATCCTGACCTCCAAGCTGATCGACGGGACGTTCCCCGACTATTCGCGCGTCATCCCGACCGGCAACGACAAGATCCTCAAGATCGACCCGTCGAGCTTCATGCAGGGCGTCGATCGCGTCTCCACCATCGCCACCGAGAAGACGCGTGCGGTCAAGATGGCGCTCGACCGCGACAAGATCACGCTGTCGGTCACCAGCCCGGAGAACGGCACTGCCGCGGAGGAAGTGCCCGGCGAATATGCCGCGCAAGGGTTCGAGATCGGGTTCAACAGCCGCTATCTCATGGACATTTTGGGCCAGATCGACGGCGATATCGTGGAGGTCCACCTCGCCGACGCCGCCGCGCCGACGCTGATCCGCGAGAACGACAAGGCGTCGGCGCTGTACGTACTGATGCCAATGCGGGTGTGAGGTGTACATACCCGGCGTCCCCCTCAGCCGCTCTGTGGCCTGGGACGTCCATGGTCGCCTTTTCCGGTTTACCGCATCCGGCGATCGGCTGGCGCTGGAGACCAGCGACGGCCGGCTGTCGCTGACGCTCCACGAATGGCAGGGTGTCACCGCCGCACTTGCCGCGCTGCATCCGCCCGCACCACCGCGCCTGACGGTGGCACCCGGTACGATCCGCCGTTCGGCGTGGACCGCAGCGGAGGACCAGTCGCTTTGCCACGGCTGGTACGGCGGCGAGGGGCTGGCGGCACTGGCGCTAGCGTTGGACCGAAGCGAAGGCGCCATTGTCGCGCGGCTGGTGCGGCTGGACTGTGTCGCCGGCCGGCAGGAGGCGCGGCGGCGGCCATGACCCCTTCGGCCTAAGCCGCTGCCCGCTGCTCTTCCATCATTCCTTCCAGAAAGCCGCTCACCTCGCTGCTGGGTAGCGGTCGACTGAAGTAGAAGCCCTGGATCTGCGAACAGCCCTGCGCGCGCAAAGCCTCCATCTGGTCCTCGGTCTCGACCCCCTCTGCCGTTGTCTCCATGCCGAGCGCATCGGCGAGCGAGGTGATCGAGCGAATGATCGCGCTGGCGTCCTTGTCGGTCATCAGGTCGAGGATGAAGCTGCGATCGATCTTGATCTTGTCGAACGGAAAGCGGCGCAGATAGCTCAGCGACGAATAGCCCGTGCCGAAATCGTCCAACGCGACACGCACGCCGATCGCGCGCAGCGAGTGCAGCGCCGCCAGCGTATCCTCGACATTGTCGATGAAGAAGCTCTCCGTGATCTCGATCTCCAGCCGTTCGGCCGGCAGGCCGGCGTCGGCGAGCGCCCGCAGGACTATCGCATTGAGCCCCGGAACGTGGAACTGCACGGCCGATACATTGACCGCGACGCGCAACGGCTGGGGCCAGGCGGCCGCCTGTCGGCACGCTTCGCGGAGCACCCACTCGCCGATCGGCACGATCAGGCCGGTCTCCTCAGCCAGCGGAATGAAGTCGAGCGGGCTCACCAGCCCGCGCGTCGGGTGGTTCCAGCGCAGTAGCGCCTCGAATGCGGAAACACGCGCCTCCGCCAGGTTGAAGAGCGGCTGGAACATCAGGAACAGCTCGCCGCGCGCGACCGCGTCGTGGAGGTCCAGTTCCATCTGTCGGCGGGCCCGCGCGGCCGCGTCCATCGCCGGCTCGAAGTAGCAGTGCCGACCCTTGCCCTGCGACTTTGCCTTGTAGAGCGCCAGATCGGCGTTCTTGAGCAGCGTGGTCACCTCGGTGCCGTCCTGACCGACGAGTGCGATCCCGACGCTGGTGCCGGGCACGATGCGGTGACCGTTGACGATGCAAGGCTCGGCCACCGCGGCGATCAGGTCGTTTGCGACCCGGTCCAGCGTGCGGGCGTCCTCCGTCAACAGGATCGCGAACTCGTCACCGCCCAACCGTGCCACGAACTTGTCACCCGGTGCAGTGCTGAGGCGGGCGGCGATCTCGCACAGCAGCGCGTCGCCGGTGGGGTGGCCGAGCGTGTCGTTGACGCTCTTGAAATTGTCCAGGTCGAGAAACAGCAGCGCCTGGCGACGGTCCGATGCAGGCCGTGCGAGGAGGATGCCGAGCTGTTCCTTCAACAGCACGCGATTGGCCAGGCCGGTCAGCGAATCGTGGAACGCCATGTGTGTGATGCGCTTTTCGCGGCTGTCGATATCCTCGACCATGCGGTTGAAGCTCGCCGCCAATGTGCCGAGCTCGTCGCGGGTAGTGATCGCCACCGGCGTATAGTCGCCGGCGCTGATGGCGCGCGCGGCCGCGTCGAGCGAGCGGATCGGCCGCGTGATCCGCTGCGCCAGCCGCCAGCTGCCGAAAATGGCGACGATGAAGCCCAACAGGCCCGCCGCCAGCAGCAGCCAGAAGATCGGCCGATACGCGGCAAGCGCGTCGGTGAGGCTGTATTCCAACACCAGCGCGTGCGGGATACTGGAGCCGAAAGAGGGAATGACGGCGGCTTGCACCAGCAGGCGTTCACCGTCTCGTACGCACTCGACGTGTGCGCCCGGCCGCCGAAGATCCGCCGAGAGCCGGGCGGCCGGCACCACGCGGGGCTGAAGCGCGATCGCCGACAGCGAGGAGAGCTGGGCAAGCTCCGCACGGTCGATGGGATTGGCGAAGACCACCCAACCGATCGTCATCGGCGCTCTGATCGGCGAAGCGGTGGCGCCATAGACTTGTCCGCCGATCGGCAGCAGACCCTGGGTGGCGCCGTTTCTTACAGCCCTTGCAACCGTCGCGCGATCGGCGGCCGACAGCGCGCCATCGAAGCCGATCACCGCGCCGTCGAGGTCGACCACGAACGCCTGCGCCAGGTCACGGCGGCGGCGCAGGCTGTCCAGCGAAGAGGCGATGGTGGGTGCGTCGCGTGTCGCGACCGCGCTGCGGAAACCGAAATCGCTCGCCAGCACCTGCCCGGCATTGCCGAGCTGGGCATAGCGCATGGCGGTGATGCGGTCGAACACCCGCGCTCCCATCTCCATCTCGGAACCAACGATGTGCTCGGCGTACCGCTCGATCGACACGTGAGCGACGCCGACCATCAGCGTTGCCGATACGGCGAACAACGAGGCGTAGAATAGCGTCAGCTTTCGCGAAACCGAGCGAAGCGGATCGACCGCCGGCCAGCGTTGCAACGCCGCTGAGATCCTGCGCATCATCGTGTTGTAATAGTCTTGGTTGGCTAAGATTTGTTTATCGCTCGACGATCCGGCGTTTCATCGGCGCCAGCTTCGCCAGGAACCGGTTCTGCGCTGCGAATGGAATGCCGCCCGCGCGCATCGCGGCCTGCAGGTTCTCGACCAGCGCACCCATGTCCGCCGTTTGCAGCCCCATGTCCTTGTGCGCGGTACGCATGTCGCGCCCCGAATAGCCACAGCCGCCGTTCAGGATGTAACAGAACTGCTCGGTGAGGACGCGGCGAAAGCGGACCATGTCCTGACCCTTGAAGATGTCGGCGATGCGCGGGTCGGCACGGGTCCGCGTCATGAAATCCGCGATCAGGCGATCGACGCCTTCCGCTCCCCCGAACGCGCGCCACATCGCGTCGCCGGCGAACGACGTCGCGCCGGCATTCGCGTTGCTTTGCGCATACGGCGCGACTGGTTCTTCAGCGGGGACGGCCTGGGCAAGGACGGCGAGGGACAGGAGCAAAGACATGTCTAAAAGCCCCCCTGGAGTTGCAGAAAGGCACCGCGCTGACGTTTGACGGTCGCGATGTCGCCGAGGTCGACATAGGCCGCGGTCAACGTGATGTTGCGATGGATGCCCCACGCCGCAAAGGCATCGAAAGCATCGGATTCGCGGGCGAAGTCGAGATTGTCGGGCTTGGTTCTGTATTCGCCGCCGACCAAAAGATTGTGGGCGAACAGCTTGCCCAGCGAACCTTCGAACTGCACGCTGCGGCGGTCGCCCTGCCCCAGCAGTCCGAACTGGTTGGCCTTGGTGACGCGAATCGTCGCACCCGCCATGATTCCCTGCGCCAGGAACAGCTTGGTCGCCGACATATAGAAGTCGGTGCCGCTCGCCCGCGTCGCTCCGATCGCGCGAACGACCGCGCCCTTTTTGGCCACCTTGTGCTGCATGCCGATCGCGATCTGCGGTAGCCACCGATCCTGATCCCAGATGGCGTCACCCACGACCCGCGCCTTGATGCCATAGATATCCTGTTCGAACCGGAACCCGCGACCCAGGCCTAAAGCCGCGCCGGCGCCGCGCGTGTCGAACGACTGACGGATATAGCTCAGTTCCAGCCGATCGCGGATGCCCAGCGCGCCGCCGACTGCGGTCAGCGTAAAGTCGGGCAGCACCACCGTGGTCACGTGCGCGGTGCCGCCAATCCCGCGATCCGTTTCGTTGCCCGCGATCAGCGACCAGGTCGCCAACCCGCCACCGGCCGCGCCCTCAACCGATGTGATCCCATCGGTGAGTACCAGCTTGCCACCTGCGCGGCCGTCGTCGGCGAGCGCAGGCGTGGTGATCACGGCCGCAAACATGGTCAGGGTGGCGTAGCGGAACCTCATCGCCATCCAGGATGACGCACCGCGGTTCAGATTTAGTTTCGGCTGGATCAATCTATGTGAAACCTCGCCTCGCTAGACCCGCGGTCATGTTTAGATTTGCCATTGCGGCCGTACTTTTCGCCACGGTGTTTGCTACGGCGGCACTCGCAGCGCCCGCGTCGATCACCGTGCGCGGACCGGACGGAAAGCCGCTGAGCGGCGCGGTCGTGTCGATCGATATAGCTGGCGTCGCGCCCGCCAGGCTACGCGGAGTCTACGCGGTCGAGCAGCGCGACATCCAGTTCGCGCCGCGCGTGCTGATCGTGCCGGTCGGCGCCACGGTCGCGTTTCCGAACCGCGACCGCGTGCGGCATCATGTCTATTCCTTCTCGCAACCCAAACGCTTCGACCTCAAGCTCTATGGTCGCGAGGAGGCCCGCTCTGTCACCTTCGACAAGCCCGGGGTTGTCGCGCTCGGCTGCAACATCCACGACGCGATGAGCGGCTTCCTGATCGTCACCGCGACGCCGTTCGTGGCGCAGACCGACGCCGCGGGCGCGGTGGTGCTGGACGGCCTGCCGGCGGGCAGGGCGACGGTGCGCGTGTGGCACCCGACGATCCGGGCGAGCGGCAACGAGCTGCGGCAGCCAGTGACGATCGCTGCGGCTGGCCTGGTGACGCAGTTCGCCATCCGCCGCTAAGTGGCGAAGGTGCCGCATAGTTGACATGGCCGGGCGCACCCACTATTGACATCAGTGTCAGTAAGGAGCTTCCGCATGACAAAGATGCCCCCCTTTCCCGGCACCACCGGACGTCGCGACTGGAAGACGGCGTTCGACGCCATCAGGAAGCTGCTCGCGAACGGCGACGACACGACGCAGGTATTCCGCATCATGCGCGCGCTGAACGTCGGCTCGGGCCCGAGCGGATATGCGCGGCTGATCGCTACGCCCGAGGGCGGGCGGATCGCGAGCAGGCAGGTGGAGCTGGCGCAGCGCTTCACCGACAAGGCGTGGATCGCATCGTTCGCGCCCGGCACGGTCGGCGCCGCCTATCGCGAGTTCCTGGAGACCACCGGCTATACGGCCGACGGGCTGGTCGAGGTCAGCCGCGTCAATCCGATCGAGGACCTGCAGCACCCCTATGCCTGGTATGGCCGCCGTTCGCGCGACGTGCACGACATCTGGCACGTGCTGACCGGGTACAAGGCCGATGAAAGCATGGGCGAGGCGGCGCTGGTGGCTTTCTCCTATGCGCAGCTGGGCGGGCTCGGCTGGGCGTTCATCGGCGCCGCCGCGGCGCTCAAGAGCCTGAAGGTGACGGGCAATCGCCTGTTCGCCAAGGCGGTGATCGAGGGTTATCGCCACGGGCGCAAGGCCAAGTGGATGATCGGCGAGGACTATGAGGCGCTGCTCGCTGAGCCGATCGACGCGGCGCGCAAGCGGCTGAACATCCTGGAGCCGGTCGCGTACAAGCACGCGCAGCGTGAGCTGGGGCCGCTGGCGTCGTATCTGAGCACGAGGAAGGACGAGACCGCGCCGACCGAGCCGCAGAAGCTGGCGGCGTAAGCTACGGCGAAAAGGACTCGTCCTTAGCGCATGCATCGACCCGAAGTTCGGTTCACTC
Organism: Sphingomonas bacterium; assembly: GCF_028292945.1. Taxonomy (GTDB): domain Bacteria; phylum Pseudomonadota; class Alphaproteobacteria; order Sphingomonadales; family Sphingomonadaceae; genus Sphingomonas. The sequence continues at coordinate 13,261 of NZ_JAQGLJ010000076.1, forward strand.
CGGCGCGGCCGACTGGGCCCGGGCTTCCGCCGGGGAGGCATTTGGGTCGATTGGAATACCTCTCCTTTGATCCGTTGCCACTTGCGCCGCCGTTTCTAACATACGGCTGACCCGCAGCTATTCCCTCCCCGGCGGGCCGGCAGGGCCGCGGGCGCGGCCGGTTGGGGTCCGGGCCGCACCGGGAAAAGAGGCATGCCGGCGCTGCATGACGGAGGGATGCAAGACCGCTAAGCCGACTGCGATGCTGTCGCGCCTCGTGCTCACCGATTACCGCAACCACGCCACGCTGAGCCTCACGCCCGGCGTCGGGCTGGTCGTGCTGACGGGCGAGAACGGCGCGGGCAAGACCAACGTGCTGGAGGCGGTGTCGCTGCTCGCCCCCGGGCGCGGCCTGCGGCGCGCCAGTCTGGGCCAGATCGCGCGGAGCGACGGGCCGGGTGGGTTCGGGGTCGCGGCGACGATTGTTGACGGTGTGGAGCTGGCGACTGGGACGCGCGCCGATGCGCCCGAGCGTCGCGTGCTGCGGATTCAGGGCGCGCCGGCCGCGACCACCGCGCTCGCCGAATGGCTGGCGGTGCTGTGGCTGACCCCGGCGATGGATCGGCTGTTCGTCGAGGCGGCGGGCGGGCGGCGGCGCTTCCTCGACCGGCTGGTGCTCGCCCTGGACCCGGCGCACGCGCGTCATGCGCAGCGCTATGACGCCGCGATGCGCGCGCGCAACCGGCTGCTCGGCGATCCGAAAAGTGCCGACCCGGCGTGGCTCACCGCGCTGGAAACACAGATGGCGGAGCATGGCGAAGTCATCGACGGCGCGCGACGCGATGCGGTGGCGTTGCTGGACGACCGCCTAGCGGTTGCACCACCCGGCCCGTTCGCGCGCGCGCGCGTCGCGCTGAATGGCTCGGGCGACGACACGCCGCTGCTCGACGCGCTGCGCCGCGGCCGCGCGCGAGATGCCGCGGCCGGTCGCACATTGGCGGGTCCTCATCGCAGCGATCTGTACGTGATTCATCGCGACAAGAACCAGACGGCGGCGCTCGCCTCGACCGGCGAGCAGAAGGCGCTGCTGCTCGGTATCGTGCTCGCGCATGCCGAACTGGTCGCCGAGCGACGTGGCGCCAGGCCCGTGCTGCTGCTGGACGAGGTCGCCGCGCACCTCGATCCGCTGCGTCGCGCGGCGCTGTTCGACCGGCTTTCGGACGGCGGCCAGACCTGGATGACGGGGACGGAGGATGCGCTGTTCGCGGACATCGGCGCGGACGCCACGCGGGTGCGGCTCGGCTGAACGCCTGCTGTCGGCCCGGCTCAGACGCCGTTCAAGCCACGCGGTCCAAACACGTCGCTATGGCGGGGGCCATGGAGGTGTTTATGCGTACCAAGATCCTTATGACCGCCGCGCTGCTGGCGACCACCCTTGGCGCCGGTCCGGCGCTGGCGCAGGACCGCTGGGACTGGCGGCCGGGCGATTACCGGTTGGTCGGCGCGGGCGTACCGAACCTGTATCCCGAACTGCGCGGCTCCGTTCGCGGGCGTGCATTCGTGATGCGCAACTTCGACTTCAACCGTGACGGCCGCGTGCAGCCGCGCGAGGCGTCGGCTGCCAACCGTGCTTTTGCACAAGAGGCCGGGCCGCGACGCGACCGCTTCGACTGGGATCGCCGTGGCCAAGTCGTCGTCGTCGAGGAGCGTCGCACCTGGGATCGCGGCGCGATGCAGAATTACGGCTTTCGCCAGACCCAGCGCGGCGCGACGCTGACGCTGGCGGAGGAGGTGCTGTTCGCGACCGCCAGCGCGACGCTGCGCCCCGGCGCGATCGACCGGCTGCGGCCGCTGGCTGAATATCTGCGCGACAATCCCGGCGTGCGCGTCACGATCGACGGACACACCGATGCGCGCGGGTCCGATGCGTACAACCAGGACCTGTCCGAGCGTCGCGCCGCCAGCGTCCGCGAGGCGTTCGACGCGATGGGTGTGACGCGCGCCCGATTTCAGGTGGTCGGCCATGGCGAGGCGCAGCCGGTCGCGAGCAACGCGACGACGGCGGGCCAGCGGCAGAACCGCCGGGTCGAAGTCACCCTGCTCGGCCGCCGCGCGAGTGAGTTCGCGCGCCGCTGAGTGGTGGGAGGGGCGGCGCGCGGCTGGCTGTAGCGCGCCGTCCCTGATTGTTCGTTGACTAGCTTAGACCCTCCCCGGCGAAGCCGGGGAGGGTCCTGGGTTGTCGGCTGGCCTCTGGTGGCCACCGCCGCTACGCTGACTTCATGGCCCAGCCCGTCTCATCCGGCAAAAGCGAGTGGCGCCTCGGCTGGCCGGTGGTCGCCGCCGCGATGATCGGCATCGGCACGGGGCCGGGGCTGTTCCAGAACCTGTCGAGCCTGTTCACGCCGGGCATGGTCGCGGAGTTCGGCTGGACGCGCGGGCAGATCGCGACGGCATCCGGCGTCGGGCTGTTGGGCGGCTTCGCGGCACCGTTCCTGGGCCGCTTCACCGACCGGGTGGGCGTGCGCGCGATGATCGTCGCGGCGATGTTGTTGCTGGGCGCGGCCTATGCCGGTCTGGCAGTGATGACCGGCCGCATCTGGCAATATCAGTTCGCGGTGTTCTGCCTCGCGCTGACCGTGCCGGGGACGGGATCGCTGGTCTATGGCAAGCTGGTGGCGGCGCGGTTTGCCGCGCATCGAGGGCTGGCGCTGGCGGTGGCGACGTCGGGCCTGTCGATCACGACGCTGGTGCTGCCGTCGATCGTCGCAGCCGTGATTGCCGGCTATGGCTGGCGTGGCGGGTTCTGGGCGTTGGGCGCGGCGGTGTCGCTGGTCGCCCTGCCGCTGGTCATGCTGGCGCTGCGCGAGGCACCCAGGCTGGCGAAACCCGATCCGGCGATCGACCCGGACGCGGCACCGGTCGCGGGCATGACCGGCGCGGAGGCGCGGCGCTCCGGAAAGTTCTGGGCGCTGGGTGGTGCCGCACTGCTGATCAACGTCGCCACCAACGGGCTGGTCACGCAGATGGTGCCGTTCGGGCTCGAACGCGGGCTGACCGCGGCACAGGCGGCGCTGCTGCTGGCGAGCTTCGGCGCGTCTCAGATCGTTGGGCGGTTTGCGATGGGCTTCCTGGTCGATCGCTATTCTGCCCCGCCGCTGGCGACTGCCGCCGCGACGATCTCCGCGGTCGCGTTCATCGGCTTGCAGTGGCAGTCGCCAGGCTTCGCGGCGATGATGGCGCTGATCTTCGCTGCCGGGTTGATGAACGGTGCGGAGCATGACCTGCTGCCGTATCTGACCAGCCGATTGTTCGGGCTGAAGGCCTATGGCGAGGTCTATGGCTCGTTGCTGGTCCTGGCGCTGATCGGAACCGCCACCGGCATCGTCGGGTTCGGGCGGCTGCACGATGCGACCGGCGGCTATGACATCGCGCTGGCGGTCGCGGCCGTCGCGCTGGTACTCGCGGGGCTGCTGTTCCTGACACTCGGGCGGACGCCGCCCGCCCGGCACTGAGACGGGCATTTCGCTAGGCTAAGCAGCCCCGAGTCCCTATATGCTGGGCATGAGCGATACGCCTGCTGACTCCGCCGAAAATCCCAACGCCAACAGCTATGGCGCGTCCTCGATCAAGGTGCTGAAGGGCCTGGACGCGGTACGCAAGCGGCCGGGCATGTACATCGGCGACACCGACGACGGATCGGGCCTGCACCACATGGTCTTCGAGGTCTCCGACAACGCGATCGACGAGGCGCTGGCGGGGCATTGCGACCGCATCGACATCCAGCTCAATCCCGATGGATCGGTGTCGGTGACCGACAACGGGCGGGGCATTCCGACGGGCATCCACGAGGAAGAAGGCGTGTCGGCGGCCGAGGTCATCATGACCCAGCTGCATGCCGGCGGAAAGTTCGACAACACCAACGACGATAATGCCTACAAGGTCTCCGGCGGGCTGCACGGCGTCGGCGTGTCGGTGGTCAACGCGTTGAGCGAATGGCTCGACCTGACGATCTGGCGCGACGGCGAAGAGAATAACATGCGCTTCGCGTTTGGCGACGCGGTGGCGCCGTTGAAGGTCGTCGGGCCGTCGAACGGCCGCAAGGGCACGCGCGTCACCTTTCTGCCTTCGCCCGCGACGTTCAAGATCGTTGAGTTCGACTTCGAAAAGCTGGAGCACCGCTTCCGCGAGCTGGCGTTCCTCAACTCGGGCGTGCGGCTGTTCCTGACGGACGCGCGCCACGACGAGCCGAAGACGGTGGAGCTGTACTACGAAGGCGGGATCGCCGCGTTCGTGAAGTATCTCGACCGCTCGAAGGCACCGCTGTTTCCCGAGCCGATCGCGATCAGCGGCCAGCGCGACGACATCGGCATCGACGTGGCCCTGGAGTGGAACGACAGCTATTACGAGAACGTCCTCGCGTTCACGAACAACATCCCCCAGCGTGACGGCGGCACGCATATCGCTGCGTTTCGATCGGCGCTGACGCGGACGCTGAACGGCTATGCGGAGCGGTCCGGCATCCTCAAGAAGGAGAAGATCCAGCTTACCGGCGAGGACATGCGCGAAGGCCTGACGGCGATCGTCTCGGTCAAGCTGCCCGATCCGAAGTTCTCGTCACAGACCAAGGACAAGCTGGTATCCTCGGAGGTGCGCCAGCCGCTGGAGGCGCTGCTCGCCGACAAGCTTGCGGAATGGCTGGAGGAAAACCCGCAGAACGCGCGTCAGATCATCCAGAAAACGATCGACGCCGCCGCGGCGCGCGAGGCCGCCAAAAAGGCGCGCGAGGCGAGCCGCAAATCGGTGATGGGCGTGGCCTCGCTGCCTGGCAAGCTCGCCGACTGCCAGGAGCGCGACCCCGCCAAGTCCGAGCTGTTCCTGGTCGAGGGCGACTCTGCCGGCGGTTCCGCCAAGCAGGGCCGAGATCGGCATTTCCAGGCGATCCTGCCGTTGCGTGGCAAGATCCTCAACACCGAGCGCGCGCGGTTCGACCGGATGATCTCGTCCAAGGAGATCGGCACGCTGATCCAGGCAATGGGGACAGGCATCGGGCGCGACGACTTCAACGCCGACAAGCTGCGCTACCACAAGATCGTCATCATGACGGACGCCGATGTCGACGGCGCGCATATCCGCACGCTGCTGCTGACGTTCTTCTATCGCCAGATGCCGGAGCTGATCACGCGCGGGCACCTCTTCATCGCGCAGCCGCCCCTGTACAAGGCGACAAAGGGCCGGTCGGAAGTGTATCTGAAGGACGACGCTGCGCTGGACGAATATCTGGTCGACGGCGGCGTCGCGGGCACCGTGCTGGAGGCCGCGACGGGGCCGCGATCGGGCGGCGACCTGCGCGATCTGGTCGAGCATGCGCGGCGCATGCGGACACTGATGCGCTATGTGCCGCGCCGCTATGACGCGGGCATCGTCGAGGCGCTGGCGTTGGGCGGTGCGCTCGACCCGGCGGCGGAACGCGAGGCACGCGTGCAAAGCGTCCAGGCGGTGACACGACAGCTGGATGCGGGCGACGAAGACGCGCGTTGGACCGCGACGCTGACCGAGGAAGGTGGCATCCATTTCGAGCGGCTGTGGCGCGGCGTCACCGATCACCACATCGTCGAGGCGAGCTTCCTGCAATCCACCGAGGCGCGCAAGCTGCACACGCTCGCGGCCGAGCAGGCGGAGGCGTATGCGCACCCGGGCAAGCTCGTGCCCTCGAAGTCGGCTGCTGCTGCCGCGAAACCCGATCCGGAGGTGTCGGCCACGACGGCCGAGGACGATACGCCGACCGATGAGGAAGGCCGCACCACAATGGCGCCCACACGCGGCGCGGCGATCGTGTCGCGGCCATCGCACCTGCTTGACGCGATCCTGGCGGCGGGGCGCAAAGGGCTGGCGATCCAGCGCTACAAGGGGCTGGGCGAGATGAACGCCGACCAGCTGTGGGAGACCACGCTGGACCCCGGCCACCGCACCATGCTGCGCGTGACGACGGAAGATACGGCGGCGGCGGACGACGTGTTCTCGCGGCTGATGGGCGAGGTGGTCGAGCCGCGCCGTGAGTTCATCCAGGACAATGCGCTGAATGTGGCGAACCTGGACGTCTAGACGCTCAGCCACATGTTGGCGGCGGTGCGCGAGATGAACAGTTGCGAGCGTTCGCCGCCGTGGAGAAGCTTACGCGCGGCGGCCTGGTCCAGGCTGGCACGCAGCACCGGCGCGAACCTGTCTGCGTCCGACCGCACGAACTCGCCGTCACGCGCTGGATGCGTTCGATGATCTTGGCCGGCCTGTCGCCATAGCAGCGGAGATCGAACAGGATACGCGCGGCGCCCTCGGCGGCGCGGATCCTGGTCATGCCCTGCTTCAGCTCCATCTTGAGCCCGCGATGCTTCAGAGCAACAGCTCCTGCACAGGCCCGCGATGCTTCAGAGCAACAGCTCCTGCGCAGGCCCGCGATGCTTCAGAGCAACAGCTCCTGCGCAGGCCCGCGATGCTTCAGAGCAACAGCTCCTGCGCAGACGCCTTGCCGACCGTGCCGCCGCCGCTGCGTCGGTCGAATTCGGTCTGCGCGGTGAAGCGCACGTCCGGATCGCGATCGGAAAGATAGCTCATCAGCGAGTCGTAGCTCAGCTCGCCCCACTCCTTGCCGCGATCGGGGCCGTATCGCACGCGGGGCAGCAGGCCGGGTCCGCGCGACCATTCCACCAGCTGCGCGACGCTCGCCTCGTTGAGCATGTCGCGCAGGTGGTGCGCGGTGACATAGGCGTCGGGAAAGGCGCGATGCGCGGGCAGTCCGCGCTCGTGGTCGAGCCCCACGGGGTTGCGCCAGTAGCGCAGGATCTGGTTGGAAAAGGCCGGGCTGTCGGGCCACAGCCGCAGCGCGCATTTCCAGGTGCAGATCCAGTCGGCATCGCGGGTCAGGGCGGACGTGCAGAAGCCCTGCTCGAAACTCGCGCGATGCGCCGCCAGCGCGACGCGGCGCGGCCAGGGATCCAGGATCGGGCGTGCGCAGTCATGCCACCACGGCGCGTCGGCAACATCCTCGTCGCGGATGTGATGCACCGCCATGGTGACGGGCGGGATGGCGCGGCCGGGATTGACGAGGCGGTGACCCCCCTGCCCTTCCAGCTCCCAGCGGCCGTCAGCCTTGAGCGCCACGTCCTGCCAGCCGATCTCCACCACCCCGTGCGCAGGCGGGGCGTTGCCGGTGGTCTCTAGGTCAATGACGCGGACGATCTGAGGAGGAGGCGAAGGCATGTGCCCGTCAAATGGGCGCAGGCGGCGCTTTTATCCAGCGGCGGGGTCGAAACCCTGATGATCCATGTCGATCTCGCGCACGCCACGCCGCTGTCGCGCGCGCTCGACCAGCCCGCGCAGCCCCTCGCGCCGAGCGCGCGCATGCGGCACGTCGGCGAGGATGAATTGCGTGTCGCCCGTCGTCCGGTCGGTCGAGGTCAGCGTCAGCGTACCGATATCGGCCATTTGCCCGAGCAGGGAGAAGTCGAGGCGGACGTCCTTGATCCGGTACAGCTCGATTTCATCGATCGTCTTCATGACAAGGCCGCGGCAGACGATCAGCCGCTGGTCGGTGACCTGGTAGGAGGTGGCGAGCGTCCCCAGCCAACGGACCAGAACGACCAGCAGCGCAACGCCCGTGGCGGCGAGGAACAGCGGGTTCGACGTGGCGATCGTCGCTCCGATGCCGGCGAGGGCCAGCAGCACCGTGCCGAGGCCGGCCAGGCTGCCGTACAGCCAGCGGCCGGTGGACGTGCGGAACTGGTCGACGGGGGTCTCGGGCATGAGGGGAAGCTAATGCGGAACGAAGGCGAGGTGAAGCCCACCGCACCGTCATGCTGAACTTGTTTCAGCATCCACGCGCGAAGCAAGCATCACTCCCTGCGTCGAGGTGATCGCATGGACCCTGAAACAAGTTCAGGGTGACGAAAGAAGGAGCGAGGCGGCGAAGGCTCAACTCAATGCGCTACCTGCTCCCCTCTTACGAGGCCGGATCGCGCGAGCTGGTCGTCGATCGCGGTCATCAGCCGATCGAGCCCCGGTTGGTCCTTTGCCTCCGCGCGCGCGACGAGCACGTCCTGCGTGTTCGATGCGCGCAGCAGCCACCAGCCGTCGGGGGTCGTGACGCGCGCGCCGTCGATCGCGTTGAGGTCCGCCCCCTCGGCGGTGAGCCGTTCCAGCACCTCGTCGACCACCGCGAACTTGCGCGCCTCGTCGACCTGGAACCGCATCTCGGGCGTCGTGAACAGCACTGGCATGCTCCCACGCAGTTCGGTGAGCGAGCGACCCGACTGATGCACCGCGCCGATCAGGCGAACGGCGGCAAACTGCGCATCGTCGAACCCGTACCACCCTTGCGCGAAGAAGATGTGCCCCGACATCTCGCCCGCGAGCGGCGCGTCGGTCTCGCGCATCCTGGTCTTGATCAGGCTGTGGCCGGTCTTCCACATGTCCGGCTTGCCGCCGAGTGCGGCAATGCGGTCGAACAACATCCCGCTGGCCTTGACGTCGGCGATGATCGTTGCGCCGGGCCGCACCTTCAGCACCGGCTCGGCCAGGATCGAGAGCAGCTGGTCGCCCCAGATCACCCGCCCCTCGCCGTCGATCGCGCCGATACGGTCGCCGTCGCCGTCGAACGCGAGACCGAAATCGAGCCGCTTCTCCGCCACCAGCCGCTTCAGGTCGGCGAGGTTCGCCTCCACGGTGGGGTCGGGATGGTGGTTGGGGAAAGTGCCGTCCACGCGCGCATGAATGACGTGGTGCTCGCCCGGCAGCAGCTGCACCAGCCGCTCGATCACCGGGCCCGCGGCACCGTTGCCGGGATCCCAGCCGATGCGATAGCTGCCGCCCGCATAGCCGGCGAACAGGCGCTGGACGTAGTTCTCGAACACGTCGGTGGTCGAGACTTCGCCCGCCCCCTCCTCCCAGTCGCCAGCCTCCGCAAGCGCGGCAAGATTTTGAATGTCCGCGCCGTAGAAAGGGCGGTGTCCGAGCACCATCTTGAAGCCGTTATACTCGGCCGGGTTGTGACTGCCCGTCACCTGCACGCCGGCATCCACCTCGAGCGTCGCTTCGGCGTAGTAGAGCATCGGCGTCGGGCCGAGGCCGATGCGCACGACGTCGACGCCACCGGCGGTCAGGCCCTCCACCAGCGCCGCCTCCAGCTCGGGCGACGACACGCGTCCGTCATAGCCGGTCGCCACGCGCGTGCCGCCCGCGCGCCGCACGCGCGTCGCGAAGCCGCGGCCCAGTGCGACCGCATCGGCGGGGCCGAGGGTGCGCCCGACGATGCCGCGCACGTCGTATTCGCGCAGCGCGGTAGGGTCGAAGCGGTGTGTCACGAGCATTTCCCTTCGTCCGTCATGCCGGCCCTGAGCCGGCATCCAACACGGTTCGGACGTAGACCTTCGCCATCATCGGCATCGATCGCTCGACCATGGACCCCGGCTCAAGGCCGGGGTGACGGAGGTTGGTTCCCAAGCAATACATCCCGCGCCGCGTTTACCCGCCGCGCCAGCTCGGCCGAACCGCCCTTGTCCGGGTGGACGCCGGACGCGAGCCGTCGGTGCGCGGCGCGGATCTCGTCGGCATCGGCATCAGGACCCACACCCAGCACCGCGCGCGCCTCGCGTTCGTTCGGCAGCGCCAGCGGCGCTTTCCGCTTTGGCGTCATGAACGACCGCAGCAGCAGGAACAGCGCCACTGCACCCGCGACGAGCAGGATGAGCTTGATCATGCCGGCTCAAACACCCCGCGCTGCGCCTCCGCGAGCGGCCGATCGGGCAGCGACAGTGCCGCCATCATCTCGCGCAGTTCCTGGCGCGCGGCGACATGCGCCAGGCCCATCTGTCCGAACGCCTTGGAATCGATCATCGTCAGCCCGGCGGGGAACAGCTCGCGATAGATGACGCGCTCGCCGAGTCCCGGAATGAGACGGAAGCCGACGCGCTTGGCGAGCTGCGTCAGCGCCTCCTGCACCCGGCGCATGTTGCGCGCCTCGATATGCTGGAGCCGATTGCGCAGCACGACCCAGTCGATCGTCGCGCCATCGGTACGAGCGCGACTCTTGCGCGCATCCCAGATCAGTTCGGAATAAAAGGACGGGCGCGTCACCTTGTACGTCTCCGGATCGACCTGCCCGATCAGGTCGAAATCGACGAAACTGTCGTTCATCGGCGTCACCAGCGTGTCCGCGCGCGTCGCCGCCGTGCGCGCGAACGGATCGTCGCGCCCTGGCGTGTCGATGACGAGATAGTCCGCGCCGACCAGCAGCCGCGCGTACAGGTCCTCGAAGTTCGCGTCCGTCTTGCCGTCACCCGTCGCATGGACCGGCATCGGCAGGTCGGTGCCGGTGCGCTTCACGGTTGCGGCACGATTGTCGAGATACCGACCGACGGTCCGCTGGCGGTGGTCCAGATCCAGGCAGGCGACGCGCGCGCCCTTCGCCGCCAGCGCGATCGCGACATGAACGGCGGTGGTGGATTTGCCCGTGCCACCCTTTTCGTTGGCGAAGACGATGACGTGGGTATTGTCGGGCCCGCTGGGCAAGGCGTTTCCCCTAATGGTACGGCGGCCTGATCAGGTCGGTTGATCGTCGCCGCCAGCCTTTATAAAGGATTGGCACCGGTTTGTTGAGGGGGAAGCGTGCAGACCGTTCGACAACTGAGCGACCTGCGCGCTTGCGTCGCCGCGTTCCGCGCGGCCGGCGAGCGCATCGCGCTGGTACCGACCATGGGCGCGCTCCATGCCGGTCACATGGCGCTGATCGACGCCGCGCGTGGGCCGGGCACGCGCGTCATCGCGTCGATCTTCGTCAATCCCAAGCAGTTCGGGCCGGCGGAGGATCTGTCACGCTACCCTCGGCGCGAAGCGGGCGACGCGCGCGCGCTTGTCGCTGCCGGATGCGACCTGCTGTGGGCACCGACGGTCGAGACGATGTATCCCGAGGGGTTCGCGACCACCGTCGGCGTCTCGGGCGTAAGCGAGCATTGGGACGGCGCCACCCGGCCGGGCCATTTCGACGGTGTCGCGACGGTGGTCGCCAAGCTCTTCAACCAGGTCGCACCCGACATCGCCTATTTCGGCGAGAAGGACTGGCAGCAGCTGGCGGTCGTGCGTCGCTTGGTCGCCGATCTGGACATGACGGTGGAGATCGTCGGCGTGCCGACGCAGCGCGACGACGACGGCGTCGCGCTGTCGTCGCGCAACATCTATCTGGCGCCCGAAGAACGCAGCGTCGCGGTCGCCCTGCCGCGCGCGCTGGGGATCGCGGCGCGGGCGATCGAACGCGGCGAACCGACGGCGGACGCGCTCGCGCAGGCGCGCGCGACGCTCGAACAGGCGGGCTTCGTCATCGACTATGTGGACGTGGCGGACGCCGAATCCCTGGCTCCCGATCCCCCGGTTGAGAGACCCCGCCGCCTGCTCGCCGCCGCTCGGCTCGGCGGGACGCGGCTGATCGATAATTTGGCTATTGGACAGAGTTAACGGCGTTAACCATTTGGTGAGACGAATCGCTCCATCCTGCAGGCAAGGATCCACCAAACGGGGCTTTCTACATGGGCAACTCAGCCAAGAGCGCGCAATTCCTCCTCGACAGCCGACTGGCAGCCGCCGCGCGCGGCAACGCGGACGCGCTGTACGATCTGGGTGTCTGCTATTCGACCGGCACGGCCGGCGTCGCCATCGACCTGGTCGAGGCGCACAAGTGGTTCAACCTGGCAGCGGTCTCCGGCTCGGTAGAGGCGCAGGAATCTCGCAGCGAAGTCGCCGAGGACATGACCGCGCGCGAGATCGCCAGCGCGCAGGCGGCCGCCCGCGCGTGGCTCAACGCTTCGCGCCGGATGGCTGCCTAGGCCTTCTTCGTCGCCGCCTTCTTGGCGGCGGGCTTCTTGGGTGCAGCCTTTTTCTTCACCGGCTTCTTGCCCTTCTTGGCGGGAGCCGCCGCCGCACGGGCGTCGAGCAGTTGCGCGGCCTCCTCCAGGGTCAGCGCGGACTGATCGATCGTCTTGGGCAGGGTCGCGTTGGTCGTCCCGTCGGTGACGTACGCGCCGTAGCGGCCCTCCATCAGCTTGATCGCGGCACCGTTTCGCGGATGTTCGCCCAGCTCCCGCAATGGTGCCTGCGCGGCCCCGCGCTGCGGACGTCCGCCGCCAGCCGCGGCTTCGGCGAGCTTGACGACGGCAGCGTTCATCCCCGTCTCGAACACCTCCGCGGTCGATTGCAGCCGCGCATATTTTCCGGCGTGCATCAGATACGGGCCATAGCGCCCGATCGCGGCGGTGATCGGCTCGCCCGTTTCCGGATGCGTGCCGACGGTGCGCGGCAGGCTCAACAGCTTGAGCGCCAGCTCAAGCGTCAGCTCGCCCCCTGTTGATTCAAGGGCATCCTTGGGGATCGACGCGCGCTTGGCCTCCTTGCCTTCGCCGAGCTGGATGTAGGGTCCAAACCGCCCCGACTTGCGCTCCACCGGCAGCCCCGTATCCGGATCCTGCCCCAGCTGTTCGGGCGTCGCGTCCGCCCCCTCCGCGCCCTCGCCGCCCTGACCGAAGCGGCGCGTGAACTTGCATTCGGGATAGTTGGAGCAGGCGACGAACGCGCCGAACTTGCCACCGCGCAACGCCAGCTTGCCCGCCCCGCAATTCGGACACAGCCGGGGGTCGGCGCCGTCGGCGCGCTCGGGGAACAGATATGGCGCGAGGAACAGGTCGAGCTCGGCGGTGATCGCCGACGGCTGCTGCTCCATCACCTCGGCGGTCTTGGGCTTGAAATCGTGCCAGAACCGATCGAGCACCGCCTGCCACCCGGCGCGGCCGCCCGACACGTCGTCGAGCTGCTCCTCCAGCCCGGCGGTGTAGTCATAGCCGACATATTGCTCGAAGAAACGTTCGAGGAAGGCGGTTACCAGTCGGCCGCTCTCCTCGGCGATGAAGCGGTTCTTCTCGACCCGGACGTACTCGCGGTCCTTCAGCGTCTTGATGATAGACGCATAGGTGGAGGGCCGCCCGATGCCGAGCTCCTCCATCCGCTTGACCAGCGAGGCTTCCGAAAAGCGCGGCGGCGGCTGGGTGAAATGCTGCTCGGCGGCGACGCCGGTCTTGGCGGGCGCGTCGCCTTCCTTGAGGCGCGGCAGGCGCTTGGCGTCCTCTGCCTCCTCGTCCGAACCCTCCTCGTAGAGCGCGAGATAGCCGGGAAAAAGCACCACCTGCCCGGTCGCGCGGATGACGTGGCGGCCGGTGCCCTCGGCCATGTCGATCGTCGTCCGCTCCAGCCGCGCCGACGCCATCTGGCTGGCAAGCGCGCGCTTCCAGACCAGATCGTAGAGCCGCGCATGATCGCCCGCGCCAACCTTGTCGCGGCCGAACTCCGTGGGCCGGATCGCCTCATGCGCTTCCTGCGCATTCTTGGCCTTGGCGGTGTAGTGGCGCGGCTTGTCGGGGACATAGCCGGCGTCATAGCGGCTCGCGACCGCCGCGCGGGCGGCCGAGATCGCGGAATGATCCATCTGCACGCCGTCGGTGCGCATGTAGGTGATCGCGCCATCCTCGTAGAGCTGCTGCGCGATCCGCATCGTGTGATCGGCGGAAAAACCGAGCTTGCGCGACGCTTCCTGCTGCAGCGTCGAAGTAGTGAAGGGCGGCGGCGGGTTGCGGGTGAGCGGCTTGGTCTCGACGCGCTCGACCTTGAACTGCCCAGCCTCGACGTCGGCCCTGGCCCGTGAGGCATCGCCCTCGTTGCCGATCGCCAGCCGATCGAGCTTCTTGCCCTCCCACTGGATCAGGCGCGCGGTGAACGGCGTGCCGTCCTGCTCAAGGCTTGCGGTGACCGACCAATATTCCTGCGCCCGGAAGGCCTCGATCTCGCGCTCGCGCTCGACGATCAGGCGCAGCGACACCGACTGTACGCGCCCTGCGGACTTGGCGCCGGGCAGCTTGCGCCACAGCACCGGCGACAGCGTGAAGCCGACCAGGTAATCGAGCGCGCGGCGTGCCTTGTAGGCGTCGATCAGGTCGGTATCGAGCTCGCGCGGTCGCTTCATTGCGTCCGTCACCGCCTGTTTGGTGATCGCGTTGAAGGTGACGCGCTCGACCTCCTTGGGCAGCGCCTTGCGGCCGCGCAGCACCTCTTGCACGTGCCACGAGATCGCCTCGCCCTCGCGATCGGGATCGGTCGCGAGGATCAGCCGGTCGGCGGTCTTGGACAGGTCGGCGATCGCCTTGAGCTGCTTGGCCTTGTCCGCGTAATTCTCCCACTGCATCGCGAACCCGTCGTCCGGATCGACCGAGCCGTCCTTGGGCGGCAGGTCGCGGACGTGACCATAGGAGGCGAGCACGCGATACTCCGACCCGAGATACTTCTCGATGGTCTTGGCCTTGGCCGGCGATTCGACGATGACGAGCTGCATGGGGTGAAACGGGTCCTTACGTGTACGCGCGAGGGTGGGTGGCCGGACGCGATGGCGTCAACCCCGGTGCGGTTGGACGCATAGTTGTAGCAAACGCCTCTTGACAGGTCGGTTCTGAAATAGGCGAATTCCGTGCGACAACGGGGCCGGAGGGGGCTGAGGTGGCGATACAGTTGGACGAAGGGGGTCGGACCGGGGGGTCGATGCCTTCCAAGAAGGAACGTGACGACCTCAAGCGCTATGCGCAGGAGCTCAAGATGTCGTCGGGCGGCTGGGCGCAAGAGCACAGGCAATGGGAGCAGGAGGGCGAAGCGAGGGCGCGCGCCCGGATCGAAAAGGTGCTGCACGACGCCAAGGCGAAAGGCGATCGGCGGCGGGTCGCGTCAATCCTTCAGGCGATGGCCGGAAAGGCGCAAGCGGACGCTGAGGTGCTGCACCAGAAGCTGGAGATGCTGAAATGGCACATGGTGGTCGATGCACTGAGCGTCATCGACCCGACGCCGATCAGCGACGGCGTCAGCATCTGGATGGACGTGCAGGAAGCGGCGAACTGACATGAGCATCCGCCTGCCTCACCCGTTCAACAAGTTCCAGAACGCGGCCAGAGTGGTCACCATGTCCAAGCGGACCATGGCGATCATCCGATCGATCGAGACACTCAAGGCCGAGGCACGCCTGCTCGCCCGAGTGGCGGAGCAGGAGTCCAAAAGCGCGGTCAAAATTGCCAAGGATGAGCTGAAGCTCGCCGGAGGCGGGGGCACCTCGAAGTTGAGTCTGCCGCCGAGCAGAGGCCACTCGCCGATCGGACAGGCCGCACCGCCGAAGGGCAAGCCCGCCCCGCCGAGGCCCGGCGCACCTGCCAAGCCCGCCGCTCCCCAAGGCGCCAGACCGGCGGCCGGACAAGGGCCGCTCGCCCAGGCGGCCGCCAAGGCGCTCAAGGAACTGGACGAGCTCCGCGCCGACTTCAAGGACGCGGTCGCGCACGCGGAGCGCTATCGACGCGACAAGAAGCTGCTGGACAAGGTCACCAACCAGCTGAAGTTCAACTCCGCCTACAACCGGCTGCTCCGAGCGCAGCAGAAGTTCAACAACGCCTATCAGGCAATGCGCGCCAGCCCCCACACTGCCGGTAATGCACTGGCGACGGCGCGCCGCGAGATGGAAGCGGCGTTCAGCGACATGATGAGCGCGGTCGACTAGGTCCCCGCGTTCAAGCCGGCGCTACCGCCCACTGGTCGGTCGCTACCGCAAGCTCACCCGGCCCCCAGCATGGCGCTCCAGCCGTCCGGCAAGCTCCAGCTCCAGCAGCACGGTCTGCACCACGGGGGGCGGCAGGCGGGCCTGACGGATGATCTCGTCGACCCCGACGGGCACCGGACCCAGCAGATCGGTGAGGCGGCGGCGATCGGCGTCGCTCGCATCCTCGAGCGGCGCGGGCGAAAACGGATCGGCCGGCGACCGCACGCTGCGGGGGTCGAGGGGGCGGAGCTGCTCGAGCACGTCGGATGCGCTCTGCACCAGCGTTGCGCCCTCGCGGATCAGCAGATTGCACCCCTGCGCACGGGGATCGAGCGGCGAGCCGGGCACCGCCATCACCTCACGGCCTGCTTCCGCCGCCAGCCGCGCGGTGATCAGCGAGCCGGACTTCGGTGCCGCTTCCACCACCACCGTGCCGCCCGCGATCCCGGCGATGATACGATTGCGATACGGGAAGTGGCGCGCGCGCGGCTCGGTGCCGGGCGGCATCTCGGCCACCAGCAAACCCTCGTTGGCGATCCGCTCCTGCAGCTCGGCATTCTCGGGTGGGAACACGACATCGATGCCGCCGGCGATCACCGCTACCGTGCCGCCCGACAGGCTGCCGACATGGGCGGCGGTATCGATGCCGCGCGCCAGGCCCGACACGACAGTGGCATCTCCGGCCAGATCGTGCGCGAGCTGACGCGCGAACCGGCACGCGGCGGCGGATGCATTGCGTGCGCCGACCACGGCGACGGCCATGCGATGCGCGAGCTGCACGTCCCCGCGCACCACCAGCACGGGCGGCGCGTTATCGAGCTCTCCCAGCAGCGGCGGATACTCGGGCTCGCCGAGGAACAAATAGCGCGCACCCAGCCGCTCAACGGTCGCCTGCTCGCGTTCGGCGACTGCGCGATCGGGCACGCGCGGCACTTCGCCACCGCCACGCCGCGCCAACTGCGGCAGCGCCTCGAGTGCCGCCGTCGCCGTGCCGAAGCGAGCGATCAACTGGCGAAAGGTGACCGGGCCGACGCTGGGGGTGCGCAGCAGCCGCAGCCGCGCGGTGGTGTCGGTCACGCGCCCGTCAATCCGGTGAGGCGCCCAGGCGCGGTTCGGTGCCGGCGAGCAGGCGCTCGATATTCTCGCTATGCTTCCACAGCAGAACCAGCGCCAGCGACAGGAACAACAACACCAGATCGAAGCGATCGAACAGCGCCGCCGATACCGGCGCGGACAACGCCGCGAGCATGCCCGCCAGCGAAGACACGCGCAGCAGCGCCAAGCTCGCGAGCCAGACGCCCGCATAAACCAGCCCCACCGGCCAATGCAGCGCCAGCGTCAGGCCGAGCAACGTCGCAACCCCCTTGCCGCCCTTGAAGCGCAGCCAGACGGGATAACAATGGCCAAGGAACGCACCAGCCGCCGCCAGCGGCTCGTCGCCGGGCGAGAAGTGCCGCACGATCAGCACCGCCGCGACGCCCTTCAACGCGTCCAGGATCAGCGTCGCCGCAGCGAGTCCCTTGCGCCCGGTGCGCAGCACGTTGGTGGCGCCGATGTTGCCCGAGCCGATCTGCCGGACATCGCCGGCACCGCCCCAGCGCGTCAGCAGCACGCCGAACGGAATAGAACCCAGCAGATAGCCGATCAACAGCGCCCCTGCAGGCGCGAGCCAGATGATCTGCGTGTCCACCCCGTCCCCTTTAGTTCGGAGTATAGCGAGGTTGCGCACGACCGCCAAACAACCTCGCTCAGCTTGGTTGCACGGGCCCCTTGCCGTAGGACGCGGTCATGAGCGACGCGCCGCTGCTGTTCTTCGACTCCGGCGTCGGCGGCCTGTCGGTGGTCGCGCCGACGTGCGCGCTGCTGCCGTCCGCGCCGATCGTCTACGTCGCCGACTCGGCGGGCTTTCCATACGGGACGCGCAGCGAGGCGGAGATCGCCGCGCGCGTACCGGCGTTGCTTGGGCGTCTGGTTGAGCGGTATCGCCCTAGGTTGGTGGTGATCGCGTGCAATACGGCGTCGACGATCGCGCTCCCGGTGGTACGCGCCGCGCTGGACGTGCCGGTGGTCGGCACGGTGCCGGCGATCAAGCCCGCCGCCGAACTCAGCCGGACGCGGGCGATCGGCGTGCTGGGGACGGCGGCGACGGTACGCCAGCCCTATGTCGACGACCTCGCCGCCCGATTCGCGAGCGACTGTCTGGTGCTGCGCCACGGCTCGTCGGCGCTGGTCGAGTTGGCAGAGGAGAAGCTCGCGGGCATGTCGCCGTCGCGCAGACTGATCGCGGCTGAGCTGGCCGGCCTGTTCGATCAGCCGGGGGGCAACCGCATCGATGTGATCGTCAACGCCTGCACGCACTTCCCGCTGCTTGAAGATGACCTGATCGCCGTCGCGCCGGACGGCGTGCAGTTCGTCGATGGTGGCGAAGGCATCGCGCGTCGAGTCGCGCACCTCACGCGAGACCAGAACTGGCCTGCGACCATGCCGAAGCATCGACTCGTCTTCACGCGACTGGGCGATCGCGAGCATCGGATAGCGGCCGCGCTGGCAACACAGGGCTTCGCCGCACCCGAAAACCTCTGACCGGCTGGAAAAGCCGCGGGGAAGCCGCTAGGAGCTCTTGCACGATGATCTCGCCCATTGCTTCCGGGACAAGCGCTCCCGCCGCGATCGACTATTCGCGTGTCTTTTCGCAAGCGATCGACCGGCTGCATGCCGAAGGTCGCTACCGCGTGTTTATCGACATTCTGCGCAACAAGGGCGCGTTCCCGAATGCGCGCTGCTTCGCGGGGCACAATGGTCCCAAGCCGATCACCGTGTGGTGCTCCAACGACTACCTCGCCATGGGTCAGCACCCCAAGGTGATCGCCGCGATGGAGGAAGCGCTGCACGACGTCGGCGCCGGCTCGGGCGGCACGCGCAATATCGGCGGCAACACGCACTACCATGTCGATCTCGAAGGCGAGCTCGCCGATCTGCACGGCAAGGAAGCAGCACTGCTGTTCACCAGCGGCTATGTCTCCAACGAGGCGACGCTGTCGACATTGGCGCGCGTGCTGCCGGGCATCGTCATCTTCTCCGACGAGCTCAACCACGCGTCGATGATCGCCGGCATCCGCAGCGCCGGCTGCGAGAAGCGGATCTTCCGGCACAATGACCTCGCGCATCTCGAGCAGCTGCTGGCCGCCGAAGATCCCGCCGTGCCCAAGCTGATCGCGTTCGAGAGCGTGTATTCGATGGAGGGCGACGTCGCGCCGATCGCGGCGATCTGCGACCTCGCCGACCGTTACAACGCGCTCACCTATTGCGACGAGGTCCACGCGGTCGGCATGTACGGCCCGCGCGGCGGCGGCATCTCCGAGCGTGATGGCGTCGCCGATCGTATCACGGTTGTCGAGGGCACGCTGGGCAAGGCGTTCGGCGTGATGGGCGGCTACATCGCCGCCGATCGCACGATCGTCGACGTGATCCGCAGCTATGCGCCGGGGTTCATCTTCACGACGTCGCTATCACCGGTGCTGGTCGCCGGCGTGCTGGCGAGCGTGCGTCACCTCAAGGCGTCTTCGGTCGAGCGCGACGCGCAGCAGGCGGCGGCGGCGATGCTGAAGGCGATGCTGGCGGATGCCGGCCTGCCGGTGATGGCGGGCGAAACGCACATCGTGCCGCTGATGGTCGGCGACCCGGTCAAGGCGAAACGCATCAGCGACGTGCTGCTGGCCGAGTACGGCATCTACGTGCAGCCGATCAACTATCCCACCGTTCCGCGCGGTACCGAGCGGCTGCGGTTCACACCGGGCCCCGCACATGACGAGGCCATGATGCGCGAGCTGACAGGCGCGCTGGTGGAGATCTGGGGTCGGTTGGAGCTCAGGCAGGCGGCCTAGCCGCGGCAATAGCCTTCGCCAGGCCTCACGGTGAGGCACTCGCGCTTCCCCGCCAGGTATTTCAGTCCCGTCGCGTCCCCATCGGTGCGGCGCAGCAGCAACTCCTCGCCGTCGCGCGTGAACGACAGCCCGGCGGTGGCCGGCTCATCCGTCGCGTCGGCAATGAAAATGGCGCGACGATCGAGGTCCCATTGCATCTCGAGCCGGAACTGGCCCGGTACGTCTGCTTTGGCGACGACAAGGTACATGCCCTCCACACCGCGCCAGCGGCCGAGGTAGTCCTCTTCAACGAACTGATTGGCCGTTATCGGAGTGGCTGCGTTTCCAGGAGCGGGGATCTTGGCCGACTCGGCCGCGGGCGAATCGCGCTCGACGATCTGCGTGTCGTCGGCCGAAGACCGCGCCTGCGGCGCACATGCGGCGACCAAAAGCACCGCGCATACGGCAATGACGCGCATTTCATTCTCCTACGGCACCAACAGCAGCCCTCGCCAAAACGCACCGTGTGCGCACAGGCAGCCTCGACGCTGTCGGAAGCCGCGAAGACGCGGGTAATCCGATGATGCGCATCGCTGTACCATCCGCTCGATTTCCTTGCGAGTCGGCTGTGGCGCGCACGTCCGCCAACAGCTATGGCCCGACCGACCCCGCCATTCGCCAAGGAGCTCGCCCATGAGCACCCAGCCCGCCAACATCCACGATCCCCAGCCGACCGGCTTCTTCACCCGCTCACTCGCCGACGCGGATCCCGCGATTGCCGACGGGATCGCGCACGAACTCGACCGGGAGCAGACGCAGATCGAGCTGATCGCGTCCGAGAACATCGTCAGCCGCGCCGTGCTGGAGGCGCAGGGGTCGGTTTTCACCAACAAATACGCCGAGGGTTATCCGGGCAAGCGCTATTACCAGGGCTGCGCGCCCTCGGACGAGGTTGAGCAGCTCGCGATCGACCGGGCGAAGCAGCTGTTCGGCTGCGGCTTTGCCAACGTCCAGCCGCATTCGGGCGCGCAGGCGAACGGCGCGGTGATGCTGGCGTTGGTCAAGCCCGGCGACACTATCCTGGGCATGAGCCTGGATGCCGGCGGCCACCTGACGCACGGCGCACGCGCGGCGATGAGCGGCAAGTGGTTCAACGCGGTCCAGTATGGCGTCGATCCGGTCACGCACCTGATCGACTACGCACAGGTCGAGGCGCTGGCGGTCGAGCACCAGCCGAAGCTGATCATCGCCGGCGGCTCCGCCTATCCGCGCGTCATCGACTTCGCGAAGTTCCGCGCCATCGCGGACAAGGTCGGCGCGTATTTCATGGTCGACATGGCGCATTTCGCGGGCATCGTCGCGGCGGGGCTGCACCCGACGCCGTTCGGCCACGCGCACGTCGTCACCACGACCACGCACAAGACGCTGCGTGGCCCGCGCGGCGGCATGATCATGACGAATGACGAGGCGCTGGCGAAGAAGATCAACTCGGCGGTGTTTCCCGGCCTGCAGGGCGGGCCGCTGATGCACGTCATCGCCGCCAAGGCGGTGGCGTTCGGCGAGGCACTGCGGCCGGACTTCAAGGGCTATATCGCTGCGGTCGTGGAGAACGCAAAAGTGCTCGCCGCGACGCTGAAGGAGCGCGGCGCGGATCTGGTGTCGGGCGGCACCGACACGCATCTGGCGCTGGTCGACCTGACCCCGCTTGGCGTCACCGGTCGGGATGCCGACGAGGCGCTGGAGCGCGCCGGCATCACCTGCAACAAGAACGGCATCCCCAACGATCCGTTGCCGCCGGTCAAGACCAGCGGCATTCGCATCGGCTCGCCCGCCGGCACGACGCGCGGCTTCGGTCCGGCCGAGTTCCGGGAGATCGGCCACATGGTTGCCGACGTGCTCGACGGTCTGGCCAAGAACGGTGAAGCCGGTGATGCGCACGTCGAACATGCTGTCCGTGAGCGTGTGCGGGCGTTGTGTGCCCGGTTCCCCATCTACGAAGGATAATCGCATGTCGCAGATCGACGAAGTGCAGAGCACGATCAAGAACACGCCGGGCCTGGGCAAGAGCATGGCCAAATGGGGTGCGCTGGGCGCGGTGGTCGCGATCCCGGTGCCGTTCATCGGTCCGCCGCTGGGCGCCATCGCCGGTGCGATCTATGCCTATACGAAGCGCAACAAGGCGTGATCTTGCGGCGCTCGCGCGCCGAGGCCGCACCGGGCCGTGAGGTCGTCCGATAATGCGCTGCCCGTTCTGCGCGCATGAGGACAGCCAGGTAAAGGACAGCCGCCCCACGGAAGACGGGGCGGCAATCCGGCGGCGGCGGCAATGCGAGGGATGCGCGGCGCGCTTCACGACTTTTGAGCGGATCCAGCTGCGTGAACTGACGGTGTTGAAGTCGGAAGATCGGCGCGAACCGTTCGATCGTGACAAGTTGCTCCGCTCGCTGGCGATCGCAGCGCGCAAGCGCCCGATCGAGCCGGTGCGGCTGGAGAAGCTGGTCTCCGGCATTCAGCGCCAGCTCGAAACCGGCGGCGAGAGCGAGATCACCTCCAAGCGGATCGGCGAGCTGGTGATGGACGGGCTGAAGGCGCTCGACACGGTCGCCTACATCCGCTTCGCCAGCGTCTATCGCGACTTCAGCGAGGCCCGTGATTTCGAGGCGTTCGCGGGGTCGGTGCAAGAGGTGGGGGCTTCCCCAAGGCAGGACTGATTTGCCGCCAATCATCGTCCTCGTCCGCCCGCAACTCGCCGAGAACATCGGCAAGGCCGCGCGCGCGATGCTCAATTTCGGGCTGACCGAACTGCGCCTCGTGGCCCCGCGCGACGGCTGGCCGAATCCGCTCGCGGGGCCGGCGGCGTCAGGGGCCGACCAGGTGATCGCGGATGCCCAGGTCTTCGCCACCACGGCGGCGGCGGTGGCGGATTGCGCGCACGTCTATGCCACCACGGTGCGCAAACGCGGTGTGACCAAGCCGGTGGTGACACCGGAGGCGGCCGCGCAGGCGATCCGCGCCGCACCGGGTCGAACCGCCGTGCTGTTCGGGCCGGAGCGGTCGGGCCTCGACATGGAGGATGTGGCGCTGGCGCGCAGCATCCTGACGGTGCCGATCAATCCCGACTTCGGCTCGCTGAACCTCGCGCAGGCGGTGATCCTGGTCGCGTATGAATGGTCAAAGCACGCCCCGAGCGGAGCCGAGGGGGGCAAAGCGCTCGTGCAGCCGCCGGAGGTGGAGCTCGACCCACCAGCGGCACAGGAAGAGCTGGACGGGATGATCGCGCAGCTCGACGCGATGCTGGTGACCGCGGGTTTCTTCCACCCGCCCGATCGCACGCCGACGGTGCGCCGCACGCTGCAGACGCTGCTGACCAAGCCGGGCTGGTCAGCCCAGGAGGTGCGCACGATGCGCGGTGTGCTGTCGGCGCTGTCGGGGAAGAAGCGCAGGCGGGCGCCCGACTAACGCACCCGCGCCAGCAAGGCCGCGCCGAGCAGCGCCAGCAGCCCGAGGACGAGGCAGAACCCGGTCACGCCGGGCCACCCCGCCCAGCTCCACGCCACCCCGCCCGCCGAGCCGAGCACGCTGGACCCCGCATAATAGAAGAACAGATACCACGCCGCCGCTTGACCGCGAGCCTGCGCCGCGCGCTGTCCGACGCGCGCGCTGGCGATCGCATGCGCACCGAAAAAGCCGATCGTCGCCACTCCGACGCCAACGATGACAAGCGGCAACGGCTGCGCGGCGGTCAGGGCGATGCCGCCGATCAGCAACGCGATCGGCCAGGCAAGCCCCGCCCGCGCCGCCGCCGCGCCGAACCACGCCGAGCTGGCCGAACCGAGCAGGTAGAGCAGGAACACCGACCCGACCTCCGCCTGGCCTAGCGAGTAGGGCGGTGCGAGCAGCCGGAAGCCGGCGTAATTGTACAGGGTGACGAACGCTCCCATCAGCACGAACGCCTCGCCATAAAGGAGCAACAGCGCCGGATCGCGCAATGGCGCGGTCATCGAGGCTCGGCTGGTCGAAGCGACGAAGCGGCGCGAGGCGGGCGCAAGGCGGCGAAAAGCCTCCGCCATCGCCAGGCCGATGGCACCCACGCCGGCGAGCGCCCATCGCCAGTCGCCGACATCGGCGAGCACGCTCGCGATCAGCCGCCCGCCCATGCCGCCGAGCGCGGAGCCGGCGATGTACAGCCCCATCGCGGCACCGACCGACGCCCCTTCAACTTCCTCCCCGACATACGCCATCGCCACCGCCGGTACGCCCGCCAGCGCCAGTCCCGTCAGCACGCGCAGCGCGAGCAGCGACCACCAGCCCGGCACGACGGCGGCGAGCAGCGTCAGCGCCGCGGCCGCCATCATCCCGACGACCAACAGCGGCCTTCGACCGAGCCGGTCCGACACGATCCCGGCGATCAGGATGCCGATCGCCAGCGGTCCCGTCGCCGCCGACACGGCCAGCGAGGACGCCTCCGCGCTCAATCCGAACTCGGCCGCGAACAGCGGCAGCAGCGGCTGCGTGGCGTAAAGCAGCGAGAAGGTGGCGAAACCGGCGAACAGCATCGCCAGCGTCAGCCGGCGATAGGCCGGGGACCCGCGCGCGTGGCCCTCAGAAGCCACTCAGGAAGCCGGCGACGTTCGCCCCCAGCGCGTCGACGGCATAGCCGCCCTCCATGACGATGACGGTCGGCCAGCCGCACCCGGCGATGTCGCGCGCGAGCAGCGCATAATCGGGCGTGCGCAACGCGAAGTGGCTGATCGGATCGCCCTCCCAGGTATCCGCGCCGAAGCTGACGACCAGCAGCCCCGGCCCGAACCTCGTGATCGCGCCGAGTGCGGCGGCCTGCGCTTGCCGGAAGGTGCCTAACGTCGTCCCATGCGGCAGCGGCAGGTTCAGCGTCGTGCCTTCACCCGCGCCCTCGCCGGTCTCGTCGGCATGGCCCCAGTAGAAGGGGTAGTCGGTCGCCGGGTCGGCGTGGATACTGGCGTAGAACACGTCGGCTCGTGCCCAGAAGATGTCCTGCGTGCCGTTGCCGTGGTGATAGTCGATGTCGAGCACCGCCACGCGCTCGACGCCCGCATCGCGCGCCGCTTGGGCAGCGATGGCGGCGACGTTCAGATGGCAATAGCCGCCGCAATAATCCGCGCCGGCATGATGCCCGGGAGGTCGGCACAGCGCGAACGCCGCGCGCTCGCCACCGAGCACGGTTCGGACCGCCGTCAGTGCGGTCTGCGCATTCCAGTAGGCGGCGTCCCAGGTGTCGAGCGTAATCGGCGTCGTGGCATCGAAGCTGTACCGGCCCATCAGCGCATCGACCCGGTCGAGCCGCAGCGGCCGGCGGCCGACAATCGGAAACACATACGGGATGGCGTCGCCTGGACGCCCCGCCGCGCGCCACAGCACCGGGGCGTCGCGCAGGAAGGCGAGGTAATCGGGCGTGTGCACCGCCTCGATCCCGACGAGGCCGTGGTCTGCCGGCTCCTCGGCCCCGCCGATCATCGTCAGGATCGCTCGTGCCCGATCCGGCGTCTCCGCGTAGGCGTTGAAGGCGCCGTTGTGCAGCTCCTGCGTCGGCGCGTGGGCGAGCTGCCGGGGCGAGAAGAAGCGCCTCACGCGCGGGCGGCGGTCAGGCTGCCGGCGGGCAGCGGGCGGCACAGCTGGGCACTCGGCACGGCGGGGTCGAGCCAGCGGCCCCAGTCGTCACGCCCAAGCACCACGACCTGTCGCGAATGATATGGCTCCATGTCCGCGCCAGGCGGACAGGTCAGCATCGTGAACGCCTCTCCTACGCTGGCCTCAGAGCGCCAAAGCCCCGCAATGCAGAACCAGTCATGCCCGACCAGCCGGAACGCCCACTTGGTCTTGCGCTTGATCTTCGGGTCCTCAGGCGCGGTGAATTCGTAAAATTGGTCGACCGGGATCAGACAGCGGCCCTTGTCGAGCGTGCGTCCGTCCGAGCGGAAATTGTACACCGGTTTGCCGCCCGCACCCGGCCAGCTCCACCGCCGCGTCACCAGCTCCGCGCCCCCCTCCACACTTGCTCCGGCGGCGCGGATGATGACCGTGTGATCGGTGATCCTGAACCCGTCGAGCGGCGCCATGTTGGGCAGACCTTCGGGAAAGCTGAGCGGGATGCGCGTCTGCCCCCAATCCTCGCGCAGCTGCCCCAGCGCGATGCGACGGGCGGCCTCGTTACACACGTCCCAACGCTTCCGCGATCAGCGCGCGCGTGTTCTCGACCCCGTACAACGCAACGAAGCTCCCCATCCGCGGCCCCTGCGAGGTGCCGAGCAGCGTCTCGTACAGTGCGCGGAACCAGTCGCGCAGCGCCTCCTTGCCGAACACGGCCTTACCGGTCTCGTAGACCAGGTTCTGGATGTCCTCCGCCGATGCATCCGCCGGCAACGCCGCGAGTTCGTCGTCGAATTGCCGCAGCGCGTCCGCCTCCCGTTCGTCGGGCGCGCGCCTGCTGAGCGTCGGCGCGACGAAATCGCGGGCATAGGCAAGCGCATAGCCGATCAGCCGGTCCAGTTCGGGATGGCTCGCGGCGGTCGCGTCGGGGACATAGTTGGCGAGGTAACCCCAGACCTGCTCGCGGCTCGCATTGCCCAGCACGCCGACCAGGTTGAGCAGCAGCCCGAACGAGACCGGCAGCGTCTCCGTGGGTACGTGCCCGTCGTGAATGTGGTGGACAGGGTTGCCGAGCCGCTCCTTGGGTTCCTGCGTCGGCCAGGCGGCGCGGAACTGCCAATAGTCGTCGATCGCGCGCGGGATCAGGCCGAGATGCAGCGACTTCGCCTTGCGCGGCTCGCGGTAGATGTAGAACCCCAGGCTCTCGTCGGGGCCGTAAGTCAGCCATTCGTCGATCGACAGCCCGTTGCCCTTGGACTTGGAGATCTTCTCACCGCGCTCGTCGAGGAACATCTCGTAGATCAGCGCCTCGGGTGGCCGGCCGCCGAGTATCCGCGCGATGCGGCCGCTCTGGACGCCTGAGTCGATCAGATCCTTGCCGTACATCTCGTAATCGACGCCCAGCGCCACCCAGCGCATCGCCCAGTCGACCTTCCACTGCAGCTTGGCGAGCCCGCCCAGCGCCGATTGCACCACGCGCTCGCCGCTCTCGTCGACGAACGCGATCCTTCCGGCATCAGCATCGACCACCTCGACCGGCACCTGCAGCACGACGCCGGTGGTAGGCGAGATCGGCAGCACCGGCGAATAGGTGGCGCGCCGTTCCGCCCGCAGCGTCGGCAGCATCACGCCCTGGATCGCGTCGAAGTTGCGCAAGACGACTTTCAGCGCGTCGTCGAACCGGCCGCCGCTGTACTGATCTGCCGCCGAGACGAACTCGTATTCGAATTCGAATCGATCAAGAAAGGCCCGCAGCCGCGCGTTGTTGTGCGCGGCGAAGCTGTCGTGCGTCCCGAACGGGTCTGGCACGCGGCTGAGCGGTTTGCCCAGATGTTCGGCAAGCATTGCGCCGTTCGGAACGTTATCCGGCACCTTGCGCATGCCGTCCATGTCGTCGGAGAACGCCACCAGCCGCGTCGGCGCATCCGACAGCGTCGCGAACGCGCGCCGCACCAGCGTCGTGCGCATTACTTCCATGAAAGTGCCGATATGCGGCAGGCCCGAGGGACCGTAGCCGGTCTCGAACAGTATCGGCGCACCGCCGGGCTTGCCCTCCGGCCAGCGTGCGAGCAGCTTGCGCGCTTCTTCGAAGGGCCAGGCCTTGGACTCGAGCGCGGCGGTGCGAAGATCTGTCATAGGCGCGCGGTTAGCGCCCCCTGACAACCGACGCTAGGCTGCCGCCCGCGCCTCGCGGAACGAGACCAGCCGCTTTGCCCGCTCGTCCCACAGCACCAGCCGCGCCGAGCGCACGCTGTCCAGCAGCGTCAGCCGGTTGACCTGCGCCAGTTCCGGCAGCGCCTTCAGCGCGGCGGGCAGACGGTAGAAGGGCACGGTGCTGCACAGGTGGTGCAGATGGTGCATGCCGATGTTGGCGGTGAACCAACGCAGCACCGCCGGCATCACCAGATGCGAGCTGCCGAACACCGCCGCCTCGTGATACGTCCAGTCCTGCTTGGGCGCCCAGTGCGTGTGTTCGAATTGATGCTGGACATAGAACAGCCAGACACCTGCAGATGCGGCCATCAACGTGACCGGCAGCTGGATCAGCAGGAACGTCTTCCACCCGACCAGCAGGATCAGGCCGACACTCAGCGCCACGATGCCCAGATTGGTCCCCATGGTGCTGAGCCAAGGGCGCCATCCTTCCTTCGCCAGACCTAGAGGCAGGCGGTAGCGCAAGAAGAAGAGATAGGCGGGTCCAAGTCCGAAGAGGACAAGCGGATGGCGGTACAGCCAGTATCGTGCGCGCCCCGCCCAGGGCAGTGCGGCGTACTCGGCCACCGTCAACGTATCGACGTCGCCGATACCGCGTTTGTCGAGATTACCCGTGCCGGCATGATGCATCGCATGGGTGCGCCGCCAAAAGTCGTAGGGGCTCAGCGTCAGCACGCCAATGCACCGGCCGACCCAATCGTTCGCATGTCGGTGGCGGAAGAACGCGCCGTGTCCGCAATCATGCTGGATCAGGAACAATCGCAGCAGAAAGCCCGCCGCCGGTACCGCTAGTGCCAGCGTCAGCAGATAGCTGATATCGATCACCAGCCACATCAACAGCCAAGTGACGACGAACGGCGCGACCGTGATCGCCAATTCCACCACACCGCGCGCCGTGTCGGTACTGCGATGCTGCGCAAGCCGCCGGGCGACCACGCGCAGGTCGAGCGTCTCGGCACGGCTGTTCGGTCGGGAGTAGGGAAGGGTCATGCGCGGAAGAGAGCCTGTCGTGAAGGGGAGCTGCGGCGCAGTGACGCCAAGTTGGTGCATGGCGACCGATTAATCAACGCGCTGCGACCGCGAAAGGCCGCAAACAAGGCGACTTCCAACGCGTGCGATGTCTACATTGCGACTCTGGACAGGACCGCTAAAGAACATAGATCGAACAGCTGTCTCTCTCGCCGATGTCCAACTACCACCCTCGTCCGCCGCTCCGGGCCGGCTTCGAATGTGGCCATCTCGGCTGGTGCGGGCAGGATCTTTTGCACGAGACGCGGCATATGCCCGAGGCGGACATGGTGAAGCATTATCGCGACGCGCAGGCGCTCGACGTCACCATGGCGCGCGATGGGCTGCCGTGGC